>CAJXCW010000012.1 GCA_913051705.1 uncultured bacterium | reverse complement strand
TGGAAGTGATATAGATAGGATACGTACAGAGTATAGAGTGCAGGGTGAAGCGTGTAAAAACCTACCTGTACTCTGTACTATTTATATCAAAACCTTAAATCCCACATCCACAATCACTTTTTCCACTGCAGATGTATCGAGTGGGACGTCCTTTTTGTAGGATATCTCTACGGATTTTCCGCTATGGCTGGCTTTCACCTTTTTTACGCCTGATATCTGACTTACCGCGTTCTCTACCCGTTGTTCACAATGTCCGCAAGTCATGCCCTCTACCGCCAGTGTCTGTTTTTCAGTTCTGCCGAACATGTAAATCCCCTTATCGTTAAAGAAAATGATTGCTCTATTTTGAGATCCCATGTTATTTGTTCAAGGTAAGAACACGGTAGACCTCAAATTTGTCATTCGCTCAATAATATATGGACAACCACCTCAACTGTACACCTACAACTCGAATCGTGAGTCGTGTACATGGTACCCCCGCGTATCTTCCAATATAGAACATATAAGAAGCAATGTCAAGACAGGGAACCTTCTGTAAAGGAGCAAACATTATGCGTGTGTATTATCATCTGGCAGGTTTGTTTATACTCGGCCTGGTCACGTTTATTTCAAATAAAGTACAGGCAGAACCCTATCTGGCCGTTCGTGAAGGATTGATGTGCAGCGCATGCCATGTCAATCAGACAGGGATCGGCATGCGCACACTCTATGGCGTCGAATTTACGCAGTCTGACATGCCGATTATGGAGACCGTGGATATGGAAGGGGTCCTTGACAGGGACATATTGGACTTTATATCTATCGGCGGTGATGTACGCCTGGCCAATACCACCCGGGCGCCTGACGTCGGGGGGGCCAAGTCAACCAACACCTTCGGGTTTAACGAAGGGAATCTGTACGCCAAAATCACGATCAAGCAAGATCGATTTTATCTTTATGTTGACGAGGCGTTTGCTCCCGGCGCCGCGAGAAATCGGGAGTTGGTGGGTATTCTCGAAGGGCTGCCCAATAGCGGGTATCTCAAGGTCGGTCGCATGTCCTTACCCTATGGCTGGAGGTTATGGGATTTCGGGTTTACACGCAGCCAGCCTGGATTTCTGGGTCAGGATTTCGGCGTCGAAATCGGATTCGAGCCGGGTACCATATCCTTCCAGGCAGCCATATCGAATGGGGAACCGTTTGCCATTACTGATTCCAATACCGGCAAACAATTTACCACCCGGCTGGCCACCGTGCATTCAAAAGGCCGTATTGGCGCCTCGTTCACCTTTAATAGTGATGATCCGACCGTGGGCGGTAAGCGACGTACTTTCGTGGCTGGCGGACCGCATATCGGTGTCAACCTCGGCCCGATTGCCGTACTGGGGGAAGCTCATTTCATACGGGCTTTTGACGGCGTTAAAAACGATTTCGTGACGAGAATAGCCGCCTATGGGGAGGCCAATGTGTTGTTAAGTCCGGGCGTCAACGGCAAAGTGGCGTTCGATTATTTTGATCCTAAAAACGGCAATCCCACGGCCAAACGACTCCGCATCGGCCTGGAACCCACGATAACGGAATACATGCAGCTCCGCGTTTTCTATGAAGTCATGCGCCCCCGCAACTTCGCAGACCCCTTATTCGGTCTGAATCCGAATCAGGATGTCGTGACCCTGGAATTGCACATGATGTTTTAATAAACAGTGCAGAGTAGAGCGTACAGAGTGAAGAGTATAAGCAGATGTAGCTCCTCACCCTGTACGCTCTACTTATACTCATGCTCACCCACATATCCCCCCCTCAAACACACTGTATCGATCCGCACGACGAAGCGTATTGGGCGCAGGTCCGCGCTCAGTTTATGCTGGAACGAGGCCATGCATATTTAAACAATGCCAGTCTGGGCATGCCGCCGAAGCCGGTCCAGGATGCGGTCGCTCAGGGTTTCAGCCGGTTATCGGAAAATCCCACATCCGCCAAGAAAGAGTTTGCCGCCTATATAGAAGGCGAACTTCGTCCGGTTCTGGCACAATTTCTTGGAGCCGATACAGAGGAAATAGCCTTAGCCAGAAATGCGACCGAAGGCATGTATCACATGGTCAATGGTCTCGATCTTAAAGCCGGGGATCGGGTGGTGATCACCTCACAGGAACATCCCGGTGCCATGCGGCCCTGGGCGGTGAGGGTGGAACGGGACGACATCGAACTCAAGACGGTGGATGTGCCCAGCCCCCTAATTAGTGAAGACGATATCGTAGAACGAATAGCTGGTGCCATTGACGAACGTACAAAAGTATTGTTCTTCTGTCACGTAACGCGAGGCGGGTATCTATATCCGGTAAAAAAACTTTGCACTCTGGCGCGCGAACGAGGCATTATCACGGCGGTTGATGGAGCCCAGGCAGTCGGTATGCTGGATGTCGATCTGCACGATATCGGGTGTGACTTATATGCCAACAGTCTGCATAAATGGTTTCTCGGTCCCAGCGGCACCGGTTTTCTGTATGTTCGACGTGCATTGCTGCCGGTGTTTAAAACATTATATCACCCGACGGAAGAAACAAGAGATGATGCCCTTCGATATGAAATTTCAGGCACCTACGACCTGCCGGTGCGGGCCGCCTTAGGCGCGGCGCTCGACTTTTTAAATCGTATCGGTATCCACAATATCGAACCTCGCCTGAGAATGCTCTCCGACTATTTGAAACAAGCCCTCATGAAGGTTCCCCGCCTGCGATTACTTACCTCCCTATCGCATGATATTTCATCCCCGGGATCTACAATATATGAGATGGAAGGTTTGGATTCTACATCCTGGCCCGGTCCCATCATGCAAGAGGATAAAATCCACATCGACGACCATAATAAAGACGGGCATAAGGCCATGCGTATCTCCACACATTATTATAATACGATTGATGAAATCGATCGGTGTGTCGTCAGCCTACGGAAGATGGTGGAACGAGCGGGAAGATAATACAGACGGGCGGACCACCAGGGCAGAGGCCTGCTTGATGACTGTGAGAACGAGTCGATCGAGTTGGCTGAGACTATGCCAACAGTAGCTTGGACAAGACGTAGCAGCTTTGTTCGCCAGGTCAAATAGCTTGAGGGACAGCTTTTCTCAGGAGACTTTTTCCATGATCCTTACAAACGCATCCTCTCGGATCGTCCGCATTCCGGTGCAACATCTCGTCGAAGTAGATCAGGCTCCCTCAACTATTGAATTTGTCATCCTTGAACTGGATACTAACGAAGGTATTCAGGGTATTGGTTATACTTTTTATGGTGGGATACTGAATCGGGCTTTGAAGGAAACCATTGATGTAATGGCATCCCAAATTATAGGGAATGACCCCATGCCGATTGAAGCGGTTATGGATAAACTCCACCGGACCACCGGTGCCGGACCGGGGGGCATGGTGACCCTGGCGCTGTCGGCGATCGATATTGCCTTATGGGATATCAAAGGCAAAGCGCTTGAACAGCCGCTTTGTGTCCTTCTGGGCGGATACCGTAATCGCGTGCCGGCCTATGCAAGCGGCACTCTAATGCGCCAGTATCCCGTGGAATATCTGGCGAAAGCGAGCATAAAGCTGATAGACATGGGCTTTCATCAGATTAAGACATTTCTGGGTACTGAACCCACGGCCGCTCGTGAGGTAGAACGCATCCGTGGCATCCGTGATGCCGTCGGTTACGATGTTGATTTAATGTGTGACATCGGTCAGTACTGGGACGTCGGTCAGGCTATCCAGATCGGACGCCTGTTGGAAGAGTATCAACTGTTTTGGCTCGAAGATGTGGTAATGCATGACGACTACCAGGGGATGGCCCGTGTGGCTGAAGCGCTATCCATGCCGATCTGCGCCGGGGAGCTGGTCTACGGCATCACACCATTTCGTCAATTGCTGGAATCCCGTTCCATCGATATCGCCATGATAGATCTCTTCCGGGTGGGAGGTATTACCCCATGGATGAAAGTCGCTGCTCTCGCCGCCGCGTTCAACATTCCGGTGGTCAGTCACCTTGCGCCTGAAATCCATGTACACCTTGTTGCGGCTGTGCCCAACGGTTTGACCATAGAATACATGCCCTGGTCGTTAGGTTTATTCGAGGAGACCCCGACGCTTGAAGACGGGCAGATCGTCGTGCCGCAGAAGCCTGGTTTAGGATTGGCATTTAAAAAAGATCTTGAAGTGGTAGGATAAATTTTGTTTCTCGGAATATCTAATACATCTCCCACACATGTGGACTATCCGGAAACCACACCAAATCGACCACCAAAGCCACCACCTGCCCCAAAAGGTACGCCACCAGGATGCCTATAAATAAAGGTTGGGCCTTTCGGTATAAAGCCCCTCCACCGATCCGTAGTAGAATCCACTGGATCAACCATGCCAGAACAATAGGGAAAAACGAATTTATAACCGGCGCGGACATCACCACAACCATGCCGATGGGATGTAGCGGCCACCAGTAAAAAAGATAATTGGCGGCAGTGACCAGCATCATAATGACCACACCTGAAAGGAGAAACAGCGCCTCCATCTCACTGATCTGCGTGGCATTATTAATCCAGGTGGTGATCAGCCCATAAAAAGCCTCACCACGCCCTCTCCCCAGGTCCGTCCGTAAATTCTGGGCGCCAAAGGTATAGCCTGCATAGATTAAATACGAGACAGATGTCACCAGACTAAGTGCGAATGCGATTGCACACCATTGAAATAACACCTGTTTTTGTGTACCCACAAATGTCCTGAACCAGGCCACGTGCGACGTACCAATCATGGTGAATGTTCGCCAGTTTCGTGCAAATCCATTAGCCATGCCGAGAGCCGTCAGGTCACCAGGGTTGATATTTGCAGAGCCGATAATACCCACGCTGAATTGGTGAGAATTAATGGGCAGATCCACTGACACAAGGCCTGTCTCGGCAACAACTCGTGCCAGTGCAAGATAAAATATGAATAACAAAAAAAGGAAAAGGGCCATGACAGGAAACGATAAGCCCCCTTTATGAAGCCACCATATCATATAAACCAGTCCGAATAATAAGCCGAATAACGCCGTGCGATAAGAAAAAAGCTCATCCGCATCGTCGAGATCAGATGTGTGGCCCAGGGCCGTATGCACCACTTTAATGATATGCTGCCTTGCCATCCACAATCCCCACAGCACGAAGATAATCAAGCCACCTATCGCCTGAATGCCAACCAATCCCCCCGCGACAATGGTGCCAGAGATAGAGGAAATACCTAATGTGTTCAATACGCCTGCTTGAATATTGTACAACACCTGGAATGTCCATAGACTAAATAATATTTCCGTATTGACGAAGAACAGAAGACACAATACGAACACATTCAACCTTATGACAAACGGGGGGAAGGCCGGGTCGATAAATAGCGACGTGGAATCAGACCCCATGATTGGGATCGGAGGTACAACTGACCAGAAGGATAGGATGTTCCAAATCATGACAATCGACATAAAAAAACATCCGATTTTAAACATAGGCGATTGAAACATGCCTGCTTCACCGGGTTTTCTTGGATCTTCTTTCGTCCCTAATAAATGCAGCGCAACCTCTCCCAGAGGAAATCGCAGCCGCTCATACTCCATCCATTGCTTACGCAGGATAACCACCAGGCACGCTCCGATGAACATCAACACGGCAATCAACGAGAACCACCAGAATATAGGGGGTAACCATGCCATCCAGGGTATCGATTGACCGGGCTGGACGCCTTCATAAAAAAGCCGGACCGCATCCCCCTGGTTTTGCAATACCAGCCAGTTCGGCAGATAGTCAAAAAACTGGGCTTCCCATCGGTTCTCCTGGTTGGCGAAATAATGCGGCGCTGTGATAACCACGAGGAGATATTTCGTCAACGCTTGATCCGGTACCATGGACGCCACAAGCCCCATGGCAAAAACAACGATAAGTTCTGACCGATTCAACCCAAAACGAGACGACACAGAAGTGATGAGGATATTGGGTAGCGCAATAAACAGAAGAAAAGGAATGAGAAGTACCGATGGCAACTGCGTTGCAGCGAGTTCATAGCCCAGATGATTCGCGGCGTATTCACCCCAGAGAGCAACGATGATCGATAAAAGCAGACCGATAATAAGAGCACGACGAGACAATTTAGGCATGGGCTAATTTAAGAGAAGAGATCAGTAGATTAATAATAATTTACAGATGTAGCTCCTCATTCTATACTCTGTACTCTTCACTAATATCTCTACCATCCCCCCTATTTCTCAATCGCCGCAATCACCCGCTGCACCAGCCCATCCAGTTTGTTGCCCTGAATCCAGCGGGTCACGACGATCAGATCATGTTCGGGATCGACATAGATGATATTTGAGCCGGCGCCGACATGCCGGAAGGCGGATTCGGGGGCGCTGGGTAAGGCTTTGCGATCGGTATTCAAGAACCAGTTCATAAAACCGTAGCCACGGTTCGCCTCAGTGGGTGTTGTCGCCAGGTCATACCAGTTTTCTGAAAAAATCTGTTGATCCTTCCAACGGCCACGGCGCAGGGTCAGATATCCGAACCGAGCCTGATCATACGCACTGATGAACATCCCGCCACCCCAGTGGCCACCGCCACTGACTGACTGTATCCGCTGTCCGTCGATGGTCACCCAGGAATTGCGATAGCCATGCCACCGCCAGGTATTGGAGGCGCCTATCGGGTCCATGACTTTCTCTTTTAACACCACCGGTAATGGTTTTCGCCAGACATGCAGGGCGGCCAGCGCCAGCAGGTTGACCCGCACATCGTTGTACTTGAATTTGGCGCCCGGCTCATCAAGCGGTTGATTCGGCCAGGCCCAGCGGTCATTACCCGGCGGCCGGTCTCCCCAGGCCGGTTTATCCCACAACGTGCCGTCCCAACTGCTTGTCTGCCTCAGTAAATGATCCCAGGTGATCTTCGCATTGTGTTCCGAGTCAAAATGATCGGTCGGCATATATTCTTTAACCGGATCATGGAGGTTGCGGATCAGGCCCTCTTCAAGCGCCAGGCCCGTCACGGTCGACAGAAAGCTCTTTGTTACGCTGAACGTCATGTCTACCCGTTTCGGATCACCCCACTCCGCCACAATATACCCATGCCGAATAATCAATCCCGTCGCCGGTCCTCGTGTCTTTGTAGGTCCAATGATATCATTATACGGCTCGCGGGAAAAGCTCAGCGCGATCTGCAACGCCAGTTCCCTGGGTTGCTGCGTTTCACTGGCGATGGCGAAATCGACCGCCTCCTTTACAAGGGCAGGATTCATCCCCACCATATGTGGTGACCGGTGCGCCCAAGCATCCGCCGGTCCAGGATAATAGACGGATGATTGGGCATGGATTTTATAGGGGATAAAAACAGAACATAAAATCAATAACCAGAGCATGCAGTTGGGGCGATGGTTTTTTCGTATGTTCATGATATACTCCTTTATTTTTGATTACTGGTAAACAACGTCATTTCATCAACAATGCAAAACGGATTGCCGAAAGGATCGCGGCCATAAAAACACCGTTCTCCCCACGGTTGGGTGACGATCTGCTCATCAAGGTGTTGACAACCGGCCCGCTGCGCCCGTTCGAAAATGACCTCCGGATTATTTACCGCGAAATACATGCGGAATCACGGCCGGCACATGACAATCTTCGCGGGTCCGCTCTACAAAGGCATTGAGCGCAGTTTCATATTGTTGCTGAATAGGGTGGGCATCGTGCATGGAATCGAGGAAGAGCGACAAGTGATACGTGTCAGGTGACGAGTGTCAATAGAGTATAATAGAATAGGAGGCCTTGTCAATGGCAACCCAACGACCAGCTTACCGTCTTTTCTTCTTCTTTTTAGCGCGGAGCGCGACATCTACAGCTTTCAGAGCCCAATCCCGAAGTTCTTCTGTATCGGTCAGCACGGATTCCGGCACCTCGTAATACTGCATGGTGAGGCCCTGATCGCCAAACGGGCGAAATGGTTCCATCTCGACCGTTGTATAATCATCGCGAGTGATGTCGTCTACCTTGAAATATAGAAGGTTATCGTCAATCAAGGCAAAAAAAGTACCAGCCTGATACAAGCCGATGCCGCCGAACATCCTTTTGTAGGTCACGTTGCTGAGGCTGCTGATTTGTCCCAGGATGTAGTCGAGGTATTCGGCGTTGACTGGCATGGGGAAATTATAATTTCAAGTGGTCTGCACTACAGCCTGGCGGGTTCGATCTTTGTAACGTATGCGTAGGTAGCCACCGTACACATTGCCGGGTATGAGAAAAAGAAGGAATAGAGCGTGGTACCAGATCGGTAATAGATCAAGATATTGCATCTGAACTAAAATGCCGATGAGCAGTTGAACGATGCCGAGGGTAACGGTATGGGGAATTTCTTTCTTCCCGATGGTCCACGCGGTGAAGTAGCCGGCCAGGATCGACAGGACAATACTGATCATGAGAAATAAAACGAGAACAGATACACGGTCTATCCGGCCGTCACCACGGGCGATATCCGGTATGATATTCTGAATAACACCATTTGCGGTAACCCACAGAAGAGCCCATACTATACTGCCTGAAACTACAGATAAAGAACTTCTGATCATGAAAAACCTCGATAAATGTATAGTATGCCACAAAACCATACGAAAGTATACTAAACCTATGTGTGTATGTCAAGATGATTTTCGTTTGTCGATCTGCTTATAGTGAGCGTGCGTCGCATAGAGATCCCCACCGGTCTAAACAGCCACAGTTATAGGGCTTGCAGCGCGTTCTACGGTGAAGGCAGGGTGAGCAGGCCGAAGCTGCGCCCGGGGAGAGAAAGATGAAGGAGTTGGTGCGTTGGTGCGTTGGTGCGTTGGTGAGTGGTAGATGTAGCGGTCAGGAGGCCGTTGCTATGGATTGGGGGCCTATTTTCGCTGAATAGGGAGAGGGTATATGTTGTGTAGCCATCGGGTAGACGCAGTTGAAGGGTGGTCGGGGATTGATT
Source organism: uncultured bacterium (assembly GCA_913051705.1). Taxonomy (GTDB): domain Bacteria; phylum JAAXHH01; class JAAXHH01; order JAAXHH01; family JAAXHH01; genus CAJXCW01. The sequence goes on along the minus strand of CAJXCW010000012.1, from coordinate 33,444 downwards.
CCAATGACGAAAGACAAGGGAAAGGTGACCTGTCGTATCTTTTGCGGCAATCCCCATGATCTCTGAGGATGTGTTACAGGTCAGACGTGTACCTTGCAGTTGACCAAGGATTTTAAATGCCTGGCCGACCGGGGTGAGCATCCCGGATTCTACATCAGCGATGTTACCCACGGTATAATAGAACGCGGCTTCCACGTTGGTTTCGATCATGCCTATGGCGATTTCAATGAGGTCAACCGCCTCGATCCACGGGTCGCCTCCGGAACCCCGGTTCGCATTCCATTCCGTGATGACGATGGGCGGTAAGACCATACCGCGCTGCACCGCCCAATTTCTTAACCATTGCACATTTTTCTTATGTTCCTCCGGGTATTGGGGATAATGCCATGAGATAAAATCCACCGGCAGATTCTGTTCCGCACTGTGGTTCAAAAATGCGGTCAGCCATCTCCTGTTGAAAGAAGAAGGGCTGGGGCCGCCGACCCTGGCGCGAGGATCTACCCGTTTGATCGCTCTTGCCGTCACTTCATATAGCTTCATATACTCGATAAGCCGGGCGATTTCGTTTAATTGTCCTGCTGCGGCCTGTCTTATCGGAGAGGGATTCCATAGCTCCGGATTACGCGCCGTCGCTGCCCCGTGGGTATACCGGCGATGATCCACATCCCAGAACATGCCGAAGTCCGGCTCATTCCAGACAGGCCAGTAGGCTACCTGCACCTTTTTCTCCTCGAGCACATATCGGACGGTCTGGTAAACCAGATCTTCCCAGGCTTTATAAGAAATCGGCGGTTTGTTTCTTCGTAACGAATTATCAAGATAGGGCGTTGGTGATAAAATCTCTGGCGTGAAGCCAGGCCCGAGGGCCAGGCGAACTCCGCTTCTAGTAATCCCGTTCAATACTTCGCCGAAATCGGTAAAATCAGCCCGTATTCCCTCATCCGGTGAATATTCCACCGGAATTCTGAGATCGAATAGCTGACCGATACCAACGATAGGATCATGAAGCTGCCCAAGCGGTCCGGTCAGTCGTTCGTCGAAATAGACAAAACCGGCCAGATTAGGAATGGGTACACCGTCGCCGGAAGGTAGAACTTCAAGCCAGTGCGTGTCCGGCGCCGCGGCGAAAACCTGCTGCTCCTGCTCTGCCATGGCAGGAGATCCTGCTGAAATCCACAGCAGGAGAGTCAGAAGCATGAAAGGACGAAAGGACGATACAGGCGGTTTCTTTTCTTCCACTCTTCCACTCTTCCACTCTTCCTTTTGTCCTTTCCCGTTTTTCCCTCTCATCCTTTCGCCCTTCGCTGTGCGGCAAGTACTGTATTCTGCATCAGCATCGCCACCGTCATCGGGCCTACGCCGCCGACGCGCGGGGTGATCCATCCGGCCACCTCTTTAACGCTTTTGTCCGCATCACTGAGCAGTGTTTTTCCTCTGCGGCTAATGCCGGCAGCGACAATGGCCACACCCGGTTTGACCATATCTTTCTTGATGACCCCCGGCGAGCCGGCAGCGGAAATGATAATATCCGCCTCACGCGTATAATCGGCCATATTCGGCACGCCTGTATGCAGCACTGTAACCGCCGCATTACAATGCGGGCGTTTCATGGATAGAAGTAAGGATAGAGGCCGTCCAATGGTTAAACCGCGCCCGATGATGACCACATGCTTTCCCTCTATCGGTACGCCATAATGAACCAGCATCGTATGGATCCCATTCGGCGTACAGGGTAAAGGACCCGGAGTGCCGATCACCAGACGCCCCAGATTGATCGGATTAAGGCCGTCCGCATCTTTATCTGGTTCTATCGCCAGCAACGCCGCTTCCTCATCCATACCTGGCGGCAGCGGGATTTGTACCAGGATGGCATCCACTTCAGGATTTTCGTTCAACCTTTGAATCGTATCCATTAAAGCCGGTTGGGATGGGGTTTCCAGATGGGTATGGATAGACCGGATACCGATTTCTTCACAGGTCTTGCGCTTCATGGCAATATATATAGCGCTGGGCGGATCATCGCCCACCAGAACCGTCGCCAGCCCCGGTGTAATACCCTGCGCGCGTAATTGAGCGGTTTCGTCTTTGAGCCTGCCCTGAATCTCATCCGCCAGCTTCCGCCCACTCATCACCACCAGCTTGTTCATCTCACGCATCTAACATGGCTCCTCAAGTGATTTTAATTTCTTTACTTGCCCACCTGCCCACTTGCCCGCTTTCGAACTTACATGGCATACAATATCAACGGAATTTCTGCCTCCGACGGGGTCAATCCCCCATGATGTCCATAGAATTTCTGTTCAAACCGACCTTTCTCATACCACCAGACGCTTTCACCCGAATAAGGCAGGATAACCAGATTACCCACTCTGGAGAGAAACACCTCCGAAACAGGCGGTGGTCCGAAATAGCCCTGATCAATCAGATCCTGTACACGGCGCACATCTGCTATGCCATCGAGGCGATCACCGAAAAAAGACAGCGCTTCCTCAAGGCGGTCTTCATATATATACAGGAACATATCTCTCGGCGACCCAGCGGCCACCAGCCATTGACCATCGCGATTTTGCTTCAGGAACCGTTCGTATCCTTCGAATCGTTGATCGGTATTTAAATAGATCGTCGTCTTCGGGTCCACTTCAACCATGCCATGATCCGCCGTGATCAGAAACAGGGTGTTCTGCAATTTTCCATCCAGCGGTCTGAACAACTGCTGATCCAGAATCGTCAGCATGGTTTCCGTCTCGGCAGCGGCATGAGGCGATTGCGGACCATGGTGATGACAGATGGTATCGAGTTTATCAAAATATAAAAAATAGTAGGCCGGGGTTGCTTTTGAAATCAGCCGTTGGCGTAGATTCACCAGCGCTTCGGGAAGCGAGACATAAGGTTTTACCCTGGCCCCCTTGAAGACGACCCGAGAATACGTGGAGGGAGTAAACTCCCTGGATTGAAAAATGGTGGAGCGCACGCCATGATCCTTGAGATCATGGTAGAGGGTACGATTGGGATACAACCTGGCCGGCTCGATACCGGTTTGTGTGAGCGTATCCCGCTTTTTATCTCCAGCAAAAGAAAACAGAAGCGGTGAGATCATTTTATCCAGTTGGGGTTCATAATACTGCCATTCGAACACGCCACTCTGCCCCGGGGTTTTTCCCGTGTGGATGGCTGTAACATGGGCGGCGGTGGTAGAGGGGAATTGCGAGGTGATCTTGGTAACAACGCCTTCCCGGTTCAGCCGCTGAAGAAGCGGGGCGTCTTCGAGAAGCTGCTCTACAAACCGCCATCCAAAAGCATCGAGATAGAGGACCACCACCCGGTCATAGCGCTGTGGCAAATCACCAAATAGATCAGGATGTAATCCAGGTGGAAAAGCCCCCGTCAGCATGGACACCACGGTCCGGGGAATATCTGAAAAACATCGGGCGCCGTAAAGTGGTTTGATGAAATGGGACATGTACGACCGAAGACAACCGTTAAAACTGCTATGAACAAAAGGATGAGGTCGGGAAAACGGACCTGTCTAATAATCTACTAGACCGGCTGCCCTGTCAAGCAAACTTGTTTCGATATATGTTTGTTTGACAGGCCGATATTTCCATTCGTTCCCGCAACAGGATGTGCATATTTATAATTATGATACGGCGCATGGCGTTCACAAAGGGATCCTCCTGCAGCATCCCATTCGTTGGGTTACTTCAAGAGGAGGACTGGCCCCTAGATCGGCCAATGATACAGTATAGAGTGTAACCCGATAATCTAAAGAAATATCGGCACTTACTGTCGGTTCAATGAATTAAGATGAAATATCGGGCTTACGCCTTCTCAGCTTTGTGAACCTCAGCGTTTATCGCCCGATGAATCTCGTGAATTGGACGAATTTGAACGGCTTGAACATCTTGTCCGGATGCTTAAAGCGCGTGCCCGGCAGAAGTTGCCGTCATGAGTCCGAGGCCAGGGACGGCATTACGGCGTCAGGTATTTGATCGTGCCGGTGGTCGGTGTGAGTATTGTCTGGTTCATCAATCGGATACCTATATTACGTTTCATCTCGACCACATCATTAGCAGAGAAACATGGCGGATCGGCCTCCCCGGACAATTTAGCCTTATCGTGCATGCCCTGTAATCGACGAAAAGGTAGTGACATCAGCTCTATTGATCCCACAACAGGGTAAACCACACCATTTTTCAATCCGCGAATACAAGATTGGTCCTCTCACTTCTCTTTAAATGGTGTCGAGATTGTCGGCCTGGCCCCGGAAGGCCGTGCTACTGTGCATCTCCTCCAGTTAAATGCTGATGAGCGTTTGCTTGAGCGAGAAGAATTGATCGCCGCAGGGCATTATACAGTGCCGGTACGATGAGCAGATTTTTTTACCCGCTAGCCATCAAGGCGCAAAATACTCTGATGTTACGCTAATTTTGTATAACATCAGTAAAATTAGTGAAACAAATCCTTCCTATAGAACGTATATTAACTACTAGGACTATAGGAGATATAAATCTTAAAGTTTAAAGTATTGGAAGGATTTGAAAGTAAAAAATCGGGCATAATGCGTTGTGACTTTCCCACTTTAAACTTCAACTTTCAAGCGAGGCGCCGATATGTTTCGCAAATCCCGTATTCTGATCGGTTTGATGGGCGTATGGAGTCTCAGTCTTCTTCTTTTTTCCGGTTACACCCGGGCGCAGAAAATGACGTTTTCTGAGCCGGAAACCTGGATGGGGCATAGTGGGGCGGTGACCGCGCTGGCTTTTTCACCGGATGGTCAGGCCTTCGTTTCCGGCGGCGCGGATCATCTCATAACAATGTGGGACAGCAATCAGCACCTTGACCGGGGTGTCTTCAGAGGGCATCAGGGACCGGTATGGGCGCTGGCCTGGTCTCCGGACGGAAAAACGCTTGTATCAGGCAGTGAAGATCAGACGATCAGAATATGGACGCCCGAAGATCGTCAGGAAACCGGGCGACTCAATCTCTCGGCCCCGGTGTTTTCCGTAGACATATCTTCGGACCGATTATGGCTGACGGGTAGCAATGGGGATAAGGCGGTCCATACCTGGAGTTTCGGGCAATTGAAGCGAGCCAACCCGGTGCCTGAACGCACAGACCTTTTAGGGCAGGCGCGTTTCATTCCGGGAGATAATATGCTGGCTGTACCCACCGCTTCACGGTCTATCCTGCTATGGGATCCGTATACCAAAGAACCAGTGGGTGAATTACGCGGTGGGGCGTCGCCTATTGCCGTCTCTACCGACGGGCGGTGGTTGGCCAGCGGTGCCGGCGCCGATGATTCGATTCTGCTCTGGGATTTGGAACAGCGGCGGGTGGCAGCTACCTTCCCTGCCCATATAAATCTGGTTACCTCGCTGGACTTTTCATCCGATGGCCGCTGGCTGGCTTCAAGCAGCCTGGATCATACCATCCGTGTATGGGATGTAGAACGTCGGCGTCCGGCGTTGACGCGAGATGAGGAACGGCCGGTCTGGGCTGTGGCCTTCAGCCCGGATGGCAGGTCCTTAATAGCAGGAGAGGAGGATGGCCTCCTGCGAAGATGGCGTATTCATATCAGCGAGGAATCGATCGCGTCGGATCCCTCCCCGAGCATTACACCAACCCCCAGGTTTTCCGGCGGTAGTGGTGATGTTAATAAAGCACCGTTTTCAAAAATACAACGCCCGGAAGCCCTGGGGATTATCCTCGGCGTGGAAGAATATCGTTACGCGCCGGACGTCACCTTCGCCCGTAACGACGCCCGCAGCATGCGCGACTATTTTGTAAGGACCCTCGGCATCCCGGACAGCCGGATTTATTTTCGTATAGATCAGGAAGCGACCCAGGGTGAATTTCGAAAAATATTCGACCCGTCGCAAGGCTGGCTGGCAAAACGGATTACGCCTGGTATGACGGAGGTGTTTATCTATTATGTCGGTCATGGCGCCCCGGATATATCCACGGGTGACCTCTACCTGATGCCGTCGGACAGCGACCCCAATTATCCTGCTACAAGCTACAGGCTGGCGGAACTGTACCGCAGCCTGGAGCAGTTACCGGTCAAACAGGCGACTGTATTCCTGGATGCCTGCTTCAGCGGCCGGGTAGGCCGGGGTCGCCAGGTGGAGATGCTGCTGGCAGGCGCACGCGGTATCGGTGTGCAACCGCGGCAGGCGCGCATCGGTGAAAATACGATGGTCCTGGCCGCCTCCGCCGGCAATCAGGTCAGTTCCGGATACCCTGTGAAGGCACATGGGTTGTTCACGTATTTTCTGATGCTTGGTCTCCAGGGCGAAGCAGATGCCGATAATGATCGAACGATTACCATGCAGGAATTGTACATCTATGTTCGACAACGGGTAGGCACCGAGGCGGGGTTGCTGGACCGTGAACAGACCCCGGAGTTGTTGGGCAACGGATTAGGCAGGGTGTTGGTCAGGTATTAGGAAATGGGTGGGTGGAGGGATAGGGGGAGATAGGTAGGCGGTAAGCAGAAGGCGAGGGTAGATCAGGTTTTCAATCAGTCAATCAGTCAATCAATTAAAGTGAGATATAGCTTTCTTCATATCATCGGGCTGGCCGGGGTTGTTTTCGTGATGCCGTTCTCCGTTTTTAGCCAACCGTTTACAGATATTGCCGCCAGTGCCGGGGTTGCAGATGCCGGCCCGGGGCGGGGTGTCGCCTGGGGTGATGCGGATCAGGACGGTGATCTTGATCTGTATCTGGTCAACAGCGGACAGGCCAACCGCCTGTTCCGGAATAGCGGCACCACGCTGGATGGTGATTAAGATGATACAACGACTTATAACCCTTATTGTTTTACTGAATTTCCTGACGGTTGATGTTCTGGCGCAGAACTCCGTCACGTATCGGCTCCTGATCACGTCATCACCGGGGCAGGCAGAGGTGTTTCTTGATGGAAAGCGGGTAGGGATTACGCCCTTCTCCGCGCGTCTTGCGGCAGGGGGGTATCAGGTGCGGGTGTCTAAAGAAGGCTATAATCTCTGGGAACAACATGTCCAGCTACGGGAAGACCAACGACTGACGGCCACCCTGACGTTACGACGTCAGAAACGCAAACTGTCGTGGCTATGGGGCGTGCTGGCCCTGACCGTGATCGGTGCGGCCACGGCCGGCATTGTCTCTGTGATCAAAAAGCAGGCGGGTAATTCCTCCGGCAGCAGCGGGCCGGAACTACCCGAGGCACCTCCGGCGCCGCCTTAGGGTTTGTAGGTTTAATATTGATGGTTACCCTTCTGTCTGACACCAATACTCGTGTCATCCGGTTCTACAATAGCTAGAGTATAATTTCCCTCTCTCCACCCTCCCATCCTGCCTGTACTCCCCCCATTCCTCCATCCTCCCATCCTACACTTCCCCATCCTGTCACTTCAGCAGGGTCAACCTGCGGCTGGCCGAGTAACCCGTACTGCTGGTCAACCGGTACAGATACACGCCGGATGATACGGAGACGCCCCGGGCATTGAGGGCGTTCCAGGTGATCTTAGGTGTGTCGGCCAGATAGGCGGCCGGCTCAAATACGGGTACCGCCGGAAAACCCTCACCGGGCCGCCAACCGCTTACCGTTTCCTCGCCACCACAGCAAAGCCACCTACATACGTCAACCAGTGATCCCAACCCCCCGGCTCGGCACCCTCATTCCGACGAAAATAATCCGGTGCGTCATGAACGTGCTCGATAGACAACCCCATTTCAATCAACCCATTGAAAATATAACTCATACTATGGCGAAATTGTATGCACTGCGCTTCGCCGGATTCGAATCGTTCCACCCGTTCGGTTATCGCATAAGGCACCGTAAGACGATAACCCGTTCCATCCCAGGTATTCCAATCGACAAATTCCGTGGCGGGATTGCTGAAGTCCACGCGGTAGATACCATCCGGCCTCAATACCCTCGCTAACCCCCTGTAGATTGGCTGGACATCAGGCACCCAGCCCATGGCATGGCCCTGATACACCAGATCGAATGCGGTATCAGCCAGACAGGACAGATCCCGCATGTCTCCCCGGATGGTTGTGAGATTATATCCGTAATGCGCAGCGGCGGCCCTGTCTCCATTCAGTTGCGCCTGCGTCAGATCAAGCACCGTCACCCGGGCCCCAAGCAAACCGAACACCGCAGACTGCTGTCCTCCGCCGGATGCCAGGCATAGCACGTCTTTATTCTGAGCCTTCGCGAGTACATGGGCGGGATAGATCTGATATAAAGGCCCTGCCGGATTCTCCAGGGTACCCCCTGCATATGCCCGGACAACCGCAGGGTCCAGATCCAGCCAGGGGGCCGTGCATCCGGCGCCCTCCTGCACGGCCCGGGTCCAATGTTTTTCGTTGAGCGCAGCAATCTGATCCGATCCATTCATATTCAGCCAGCTTCTCATTGATTAATCTATATCTTACCTATACCTTCTCTCCATAAATCACAATTCATAATTCATAATTCAACAATAAAAAAATGCTCCCGTCCCCTCAAAATCTTCTGGTCATCTGTAGTGATCAGCATCATCCGTTGATGACCGGATACCGCAGCCATCCGTATGTACAGGCACCGAACCTGGACCGGCTGGCCGAAGAAGGCACTCATTTTACGCGGGCGTACTGCAACAGTCCGGTATGCACCCCGAGCCGGATGAGTTTTATCACCGGGAAGTACGTGCATCAGATCGGAACCTGGATGATCGGTTTCCCGCTGGATCGGGCCGAGATGACGTGGGCGCGACGGCTCGATCAGGCCGGCATGCCGACGACCATGCTTGGCAAAATGGATTTCTGCGGTGATTATCAGGATGGTGGTTTTACGGATCATCGCATTATCCACCATCGTCAAGCCTGGTCGCAGATCCCACCGCCTGAACCGTGGTCGGCGCGCATGAGGGGCTATACGCGTGCCGACAAACCGCGCCTGATCCGCGAGGCAGGGCCCCGTCCGGTCGCCTCTCAGGTGGAGATCACCGGCCGGTACGATAGCTATGACCACGACCGCCAGGTTACCGATTGGGCGCTGGAATATCTTCAGGCACGCGACGAAGGGTCTGAAATAGAACCCTGGTGCCTGTATGTAGGGTACATGCTGCCCCACTGGCCGTTCCGCATTCCGGATCGATATTATGACCTATACTATCCTAATAATCTGGAACTGCCGTTCGACGCTCGTTTCCCGAACGAATCCCTGCATCCGTCCGTCCGGCATTTCCAGGAGGCCCTGAATCTCGGCGTCGTCGATGAGGACGTCCAGCGACGGACGGTAGCCGCCTACTACGGCATGATCACCTGTCTGGATGATATGATCGGTGAATTGATGGCCGCCCTGGATCGGCACGGATTTTCAGACCGTACAACCATCATCTATACCAGTGATCATGGAGAATCCCTGGGCGAGCACGGCCTGTACTACAAGCAGTGTGCCTATGAGGGATCGGTGGGGGTACCGCTCATCCTATCCGGCCCTGATATTCCTGAAGGCCATAGGGTCGACCATCCTGTGTCTCTGGTAGATCTGTACCCGACGATACTCGATTGGGCCGGCCTGAAGTCCGAACCCGACCGGCCCGGCCACAGCTGGCTGCCGCTCATCCGCGGCGCCTCCCCGGCGTGTGACTACGCCTTCTCAGAATTCCACGGTAACTTTTTTCGGCAGGACTGGTACATGCTGGTTCAGGGCGACTATAAATACATCTATTACGTCAAAGAACGCCCCGCTCTGTTCAATATGCGCAAAGATCCGCAGGAGATGAACGACCTGGCCGCTGATCCGGCGTATGCCGATATCCTGAAGATCTTTGAACAAACCCTGCGATCCATCTGCGACCCGGATGCTGTCGCCGACCACGCCAAACGCGATCTGGGCCTTATCGGCCCGGATGGTATGGATTATACGGATTAACCCTAATTCCTAAAGGAAATCCCATGAATATCATTGTGTTCGGCGCGGCAGGCTGGTTAGGCCGCGCCATTTTAATGAATCTGGCCGGCGATCACACCGTTCGTGCGTTCGATTATGGACCTGAAGCGTGGGATACCTGGCGCGATATCGAGGGCGAATGGACAGACGGCGAGGTGATGCACGGTGATATATCAGATTTCAAGGTGGTAGAACACGCGTTGGAAGGCATGGATGCCATCGTCCACGCGGCGGTATACGGCGGTGAGTATGACGCTGCTAATAATGACCCGTTTCTGGTGAACCTGAAGGGTCTATGGAACGTGCTGGAAGCTGCCCGGCAACGGGGCATTTCACGTATCGTTCACATCGGCTCCTGCCAGACGGTACATCCTGAAGGGATATTTTTCACTTCCGATGTGCGGCGCCCTGATGCGAGTCTGTACGCGGTCACCAAACGACTTCAGGAAGAAATGTGCCGGCAGTTCCAAGATGGGCATGGCCAATCGATCATCGTCCTGCGACCGGATTATATTGTGGACAGCCGGCTCGGCATCGGTAAAAGCCGGGAGCCGCTGAATAATATACGTAATGGCTGCGTATGCCGCCACGACCTGGCTGAAGCGTGCCGTCTGGCCCTGATCAATACCGCGATTGATTTTGATATATTCCACATTGTCGGCACGCCCGTAGCGGCAGCCACCTGCAATGTAAATCGGTCCAAAGAGGTACTGGGCCTGAAGTACAAAGCCGACTTGGAACAGTATAGTTAAATCAAAGCACGACAAAACCTATATATGTCATCCCGTTCAGATTAACATCGCCACGGACGCCTATTTGTATTTCACCATTACTGGTGTTATTGTCCACCAATTCGCCTGTTTCATTGCCGATTTCAACGGCATGTAAAGTGATGGGTACCGCCATGTTTAGATGCGCCACGTCATCAATGAGGTTAAAGCACAGTCGACCGATCAGGTGAACGCCGGGGGCCAGCGTGTCGCCGATGCTGCTGAACACAACGACTCTGAGTGTGTCATTATCCACCGTGGTCGACACGGTAAACCCGCCGTTACTCGTCAGCGTGTCGGAAAGACCGGTGAATACGGGTTTGGTCATATCCCCTAAGTAGATGTTGAACTGCTACCCGCCGACCTCAAATGAGTTGGTATTATCCAGCGTGACATCAATCTTCGGCGTTTCGGATTACGGAGGTAATATAGCGTATTTAGCGTGGGCAGGCAAGGGGTTGGGGAAGCCCGGGTGGAAGGGTGGAAGGGTGATGAGCGCCGTCTGAGACAACTCAGAGTGCCGGATATACTTTTATTGGTTCAAATCAGGCAACACGTTTGTGTCTCAGAATTAAATGATCTTGTAAGATATCAATAGTAAGGCAACACAATCACACAATCAGACAATCAACAAATCACATGCCTGTCTTTATACTCGCCAAAGGGAAATTGTTCCAGATCCAGATCCGCAGGAATGTAGTGCCAGGCAGTACTGTAGCGGGATCGGTCGCTGGTATTTGTGCCCGCGCCGTGGAGCAGGTTGGCAGAGAACAGCACCACCGTGCCGGCGGGACATTCGACGAAGAGGGCCTGTGATTCGTCCACCTCGGTCCAGTTTCCATGCGCGAACGTTCCTTCTCCGCTTGTATGTTCGACCAATTCGCCGGTTGCATGGCTTCTCGGCAGCAGACGCAGGCAGGCGTTTGATTGATCGGTATCTTCCAGGTAGATCCCGCAACTGAGAACCAGATGAGATCGGGTGCCGAAATAATGGTTGTCCTGATGCCAGCCTGTCGAGGTACCGCCCTGGGGCAACATGGGGAAAAATTTGGTGCCGAACATATGCAATGAGGCGCCGATTAAATCCGTCACACGCGATACAATTGCAGGCTCCCGCGCCAGATCCAGCAGGTGTGGTTCCACGACACAGACACCCTGCACTTTAAACAGACGCCCGGCGATCAGATGGCCTTGGTCATCCGGTTGTAAGGTAAAGCCGTCTTCATTGGTCTTCAACGCCCTTGCCCGCTCGACCAGATCATCCAGAAGTCCTTTATAGCGTTGCAGCGATTCACCAGAGATGAGCGCTGGAAAGATGAGATACCCTTCTTCACGATATTGCTGGAATTCATGGCTTGTCAACATAATAGAGTCCTACCTCAATATATAGTGCACGACATAAATTGGAAAGTCTGTCATTCCCGCAGACTTTATGCGGGAATCCATAGTTCGAAAACTATTCCTCTTCTTCGACAATCAAGGAGGAAATACGAGCGTCATTTGTTACATCAAAACGGAAGAGCACCAGCCGTTCCCCGATAGCGGCTCTGTAATACAGGCGCCGGCCTTGAGGCCTTTTTTCTTCTGAAATCAATTCGAATTTTGACAAGGCGCCATAGGCAGCAATACGCCGATACATCGTCTCGGTATGGTCAAGGACCAGAGATGAACGGGCTTCTACGGTGAACTCGCCGACGGAAATGCGTCCTTCAAGTCGATCCTGAACGACCGTCTTAAAACGCCGGGTCATCGCAGGCTGTGAAGCGAATATCGGGATGGCCCGGGATAGAGAGAATTCAGGAAGATAGTGTTTCGCCAGGCCATGGGCGATCCAGGCTGCTAAGTCTATCGTACCCAGATTACACAGAATAATAATGGTCAGATTATGATCCGGATAATGCGTAAAGTTAGAAGAAAAACCAGCGGTTTGACCGTTGTGACGCAGCCGTCTTATCCCCCGGATCTCTTCAATATTCCAGCCGAATCCATAGGGATACGTCTCCCCGTTATTCAACCTCGCCGGTTTCCACATCTCTTTCATACTGTCGGCCGTTAAAAAATCCGTGGTAGAAAGCGCTGCATTCCATTTGACCAGATCGGATACCGTGGAGACCATCGCCCCGGCAGCAAAAAGATCCGTCAAATTGTAATCGCGGCCCTGAAGCATCTCGTCATACCATTCATAACCCGTGACGCGATGCGGAAAGACATCGATTAAATCCCGGTCCCGTGTAGAGGCCATACCAAGCGGATCGAAGAGACGCTTCTTTAAAAAAGACCAGTATGACAACCCGCTTCCCTGGCCAATGATATACCCGAGCAGATTATAGCCTGAATTGCTGTAGGCCCAATGCTCACCAGGCGCGAAGTCGAGAGGATATGTTGACAGCTCGTGAACGAAACCAGCCCGATTCAGTCGACGTGACAGCTCGAAGCCGGGTAGCCCGGTGTAATTCTTGATGCCGGAGGTGTGGGTCAGGAGATGTCTGATCGTCACGCCCTGCCAGAGCGGAGGCGACTCGGGAATATAGGTATGTATAGAGGCATCAAGATCAACCTGCCCCTCTTCCACCAGTAACAGGATCGCCGCCGCGGTCATCTGCTTGCTGATCGAACCGATCTCAAATACCGAGTTGACCGTGGTAGGCACATCGTGTTCGACACTCGCCCTGCCATACCCCTGCAGCTTGACCACCCTGCCACCCTGCACCACGGCCAGCGCCAATCCCGGAACATGATACCTGTCCATCTGCTGCCGAATATACGCATCCACAGGGTCAGCCAGCGCATCCACCGTCACCATACCCATCGCCCCGACCCACCAGAGCAACACCCAATATTTCCCAATGTATTTATCAATCACCATGCACCAATTCGATACACCCGGCGCTGAAGCACCGGGCTAACTCACCAATCACTCAATCACTCAATCACTCAATCACTCAATTCATCATAGGTGACCCGATAAATCAACCCCGCCTGGTCGTCCGATACGAGCATCGATCCATCGGGCATGACCAGCACATCAGCAGGACGGCCCCAGTTATCCTCTCCCTGGAGCCAGCCTTCGATAAACGGCTCATAGCTGACCGGGTCGCTGCCGTTTAATCGGACCAGCATCACGCGATAACCGATTTTCTGATCGCGGTTCCAGGAACCATGTTCAGCGATAAAAATCTGATTACGGTATTCTTCCGGAAACATCGTACCGGTATAAAATCGCATCCCTATGGCCGCCACGTGGGGATCGAGTTCCAGAGCCGGCGATACGGTGGTATCCTTAGCCCGTTTGCCGCCGAAATCGGGATCCGGGATATTCGTGCCGTGGTGATAGGGAAAACCGAAGTGCTGACCGGCCTGGGTGACTCGATTCAGTTCATCCGGCGGTATATCGTTGCCCAGCATATCCCGACCGTTATCCGTAAACCAGAGTTCCTGAGTGCCCGGAGACCAATCGAATCCGACCGTATTACGCACGCCGCTCACATACACTTCCAGGTCCGTGCCATCCGGATTCATGCGCATGATGGTGGCATACCGTTCATCATTCTGTTCACACACATTACACGGACCGCCGACCGGTACATAGAGCTTGTTGTCCGGTCCGAACCGGATAAATTTCCAGCCATGGTGGCGGTCGGAGGGAAACCCGTTGCTCACGACCACAGGCTCGGGCGGGTTGTCGATCCGGGGTTCAATAAAGTCATAACGTAGAATCCGGTTGACTTCGGCGACATAGAGCGATCCATCTCGAAAGGCCACCCCGTTCGGCATATACAGACCGCTATCGATGGTAAAAACCTGATCGGCCTTATAGTCCCCATCCACATCCTTTACCGCATAGACCTTGCCCTCACTACGAGATCCGACAAACAGCGTCCCGTCCGAACCCAACGCCATCGACCGGGCGTTCTCCACGCCTTCTGCGTAGATATCGATGCTGAAACCGGCCGGAAGGCTTATCTGAGAGAGCCTCGGATCCCGCGATGTGTTGCCGTCAACAGGTGATGAGTCCGATCCGCAGGCCATGGTACTCGCCAGCAAGGTCGTGCATAAAACCAGAGTAGAAATTCGCCGCATAAAATGTCCTCCTGATTGATTTATTTTCAGTATTTTCAATCACCCAATCACCCAATCACCCAATCACCCAATCACCCAATCACCAAATTTTCCTGCCCACCTGCTCACGCCACGTCTTTCAATTCATCCCTGTACTGATACACCTTCTCTACCGCATCGGAAACCAGTGCGATATTTTCCGGATTAGCCAGAAGGAATGCATGAGGAATGACAACAGCTTCATTTCCATAGGCCCGGGTGCATACCGGCAAGTCGTATTGCGAAGGATCAAGCGCCTTCCAGTATGCCTCATCAATATGATATCTCTTTTTGGATTGCGGTATATAGCAGGGAGATTTATTCAGTGGTTCGTACGTCGTGTTAACCGGCAAACCCGTTTCAGCCGCGAGCGCCTTTCGAAAGACAGCACAGGGGATGTCTTCCCACACCGAAGCATCTGTTACCAGTTCAACCGCCCGATCCATGACCTCGGCAGGAGGCCAGGACGGCCAGGACTTGCGGGGATGACGAACCGGTTCACCGCCATGAATGGCGAGATGAGACATGGGAGCTCCTTTCGGAAATGGTGATTTAGTGATTTGGTGATTGAAAGGACCAAAATCAGTAAATCAATAAAAAGTTCAGCGACCGAAGCGCGTTCTAATAAAGCCTTGAAGAGGCGTTCTTTACTTTCGATTGAGCGCAGCGAAATCAATCAACCAATCAGCACATGCTGCTTTAAAAACCGATCTACATCATCATAAAAAGAGACAATCGTCTCCGTCTTACGCCAGCCGTGTCCTTCTCCTTCGTACAGCCGGTATATATGTGGTACGCCGTTACGTTGCAGGATCTGGACGATCGATTCAGCCTGATCTGGCGGCACGACTTTGTCTTCCGTTCCCTGAAACACCGCCACCGGATCACGAATTTTATCTGCATGGAAAAACGGGGACCAGGCCTGATACCTTGCCCCGGTTTCCGGTAGCATGCCGACCATGATGTCCAGGTATCGCGCTTCGAATTTATGGGTGTCTGTTGCCAGAGAAAACAGATTGGTCACCCCGTACAGACAGAGCCCCGCACGGAAAACGCCGGGATGATGCACGAGGGCGTTTAAAACCGTAAAGCCGCCGGCGCTGCCGCCTTTGATGACGATCCGATCCGGATCAGCCAGATCCTGATCGATCAGCGCCCGGGCGCCGCTTACGGCATCCTCCGTGTCGTATTCGCCCCAGTGTTCCCGCAAAGCGGTCATGTACGAACGACCGTAGCCGGTGCTTCCCCGGTAATTCACATACAAATAAGCATAACCCCGGCTGGTGAAAAACGGCACTTCCGAAGAATAGACCGCGGTCTGTTGGCCGGTCGGGCCGCCGTGAATGCAGAGGATAGCGGGCGGTTTACCGGCGCCGATAAAATGGCTGCTGGCCGGCGGATAGTATAGGCCATGGACGATGGCGCCGTCGGACGCCGACCAGGTGATCGCCTCCGGTACCGGTAACTCTTGAGCAGGTATCATCTCGGACCGGCTGCGGCGATGGATCGTCCGGCGATTTTTCTCTATCGTTACAATACGATCGGGGACATTCGACGCAGAGGCGATGCACGCGAGGACATCCTGTGCGGGTGATACTGCGATTTGTGAAATCCAGGTATAGGGCGCTATATCGATCTGTGTACGATGACCGCTTTCGATATCTACTTCCCAGAGTGATCCGAAGCCCTGGTCGTTTTGATGATAATAGATTTTTTCACTGCCCGGACTCCATCCGTAGACGCGAATCCCCTGTACCCAGGCCGGTTCAGCGAGTGTAACGTCTTCGACCAGAATCCTTCGTTGACCGGAGGCTATATTATGAATAACCAGTTGGTCCCATTCCCCCTCGGTGATGATATAGGACAACCAGGTCCCATCTGGTGAGAAGGCCGGTTGAAAGACGGGCGTGTCTTTGTCGCCCCCCATCAATGTCGTCTCAATAACGCCTGGCGTCTCGCCATCAAGATGAGCGATTTTAAGCCGGGTGCCGTCCCAGGGCATCTGGGGCTGGTCCCATTCTATCCAGGCGATTCGATCTCCTGCCGGATGCCAGATCGGCTGCATGTAAAAATCAGCGCCGGATACCAGATCCACCGGCCAGTGTCGCCCCTGACTGTCCACGAGTCCGACCACATCGGTATCTTCATACGTGTGGACATACAACACCCATCGGCCATCAGGGGATACGACCGGCGAGGCGGCGGCGCCGAATGCCGGTGTAATCGGCCGCGCCGATCCCGACGTCAGGGATTGATGATATAACCGGCCATCTTTTTCAGCAAAGACCACGCTGTCTTTTGAAACGGTATAATCTCCACCGCCATATCCTACGCTACCGCGGACCATATAGCCGTCGGTAAGATCATAAGGCGCCTCATCACCACGGCGGCATACGAGAACGCCCCGATCCGAGCGACGTTCCAGCCAGATCAGGCTGTCGCCGGTCTTATTCCATTGCACGTCAAGCAACGGGGTCTGCGCTCCCATCGTTTCGGCAGAGATCGAACTGGGCCAGAAGCCGTAGGCCACCTGTTGTTTTTCAGACACGGTGCATCTCCCTCTGGTCGAGGCGACACAGGATGCAAGGTGATCCCGCTATCCCGCATCCTGCGCCCTGTATATTGTATCTTGTCTTATTTTTCTTGCCTATTTTTATCAGAGTTGCAATATAGCATGGACCTATATTGATAGCCACTTATTTTTTAAGATATGGGAGATCATTATGCCCCGTTTTGTGACGTCCTATTGCGACCCTGACACGCCGTATCGATGGTTGCGTGGGAATCATCACGGCCATTCAACCGTTTCGGACGGACACCTGTCTCCTGAAGAAAATGTTCGTTTGTATGAAGAAGCAGGTTATGATTATCTGGCCTTTTCAGAACACGACACCCTGCTGGATGTCAGGCCGTTACAGCCGGCGACTTCGATGTGCCTGGTTCCCGCCATAGAAGTGACCTCGTCTGACAATCAGACGTTGCTCTATTTAGGCGCTGACCGGGAACTGCCTGCCAGAACATTGACACCAAAACAGATCATGGATGAGGTGCATGCTGCGGGTGGACTGTTCATCTACGACCATCCGAACTGGCAGCCTCGCCCGGATTATACAACCGACGCCCTTCTCGATACCATGACCGGCCTGTGCGGCATGGAGATATACACCGGTGTGATTGAGCGTTTATCGGGCGAAGCTAATGCTACGAATCGCTGGGACCGGCTCCTCAGCAAGGGATGGCAGGTCTATGGCCACGGCACAGACGACCAGCATGAACCGATTGATCACTTTCTGGCCTGGAACTGCGTGCAATGGTCTGAGAATGAGCCTGTATCCTGGCGGAGCATCGTAGACGCCTGTCACGCAGGTCGGTTTTATGCATCCACCGGCGTGTCTATACAACAGGTCGGCGTTCGATCTGATGGTCAGGAAATCACCTTGCAGAGTGACGCCGATGAGATCTGGTGGATAATGCGTGATGGCATCGTCGCTCAAAAGTTCACGTCAGGCAGCTGTGTCATCACCATGGACGAATTTCAACATTGGGCCGGCACACCTGAAAATATATCTGAATCGATCTACATCAGAGCCGAATGCCAGGGGCACGGGCATGCGAAAGCCTGGACACAGCCCTTCTGGATTAAGGACTGAGGAATATGCCATGCGATTAACCCGATTATTTTTTCAAACGCTTCGAGAGGAACAATCCGAAGCGGAATTGATCAGCCATCAACTTATGCTGAGGGCGGGGCTGGTCAGACAGGTTGCCGCCGGTATTTTTTCGTATCTGCCGATCGGTCAGCGGATTAAACACCGTATAGAACGGATTATTCGAGAAGAAATGGAAGCCATCACCGGCCAGGAAGTGTCGTTGCCGGTCGTCCAGCCCGCAGAACTGTGGCAACAGAGCGGCCGCTGGCAGCAGATCGGCAGTGACATGGCCCGGCTGAAGGATCGCCATAATCGAGACCTTTGTCTGGGGATGACGCATGAAGAGGTCGTCACATCATTAGCCGCCGGATTGATCAAGAGCTATCGTCAATTGCCTTTCATGGTGTATCAGATCCAGACCAAATTCCGGGATGAACCGAGACCGCGCGGCGGTTTGATTCGTGTGCGGGAATTTACGATGAAAGACGGCTACTCATTTCATGCTGATTTCGAAGATCTGGACGCGTATTATCCACAGGTCTATCAGGCCTACTTCAATATTTTCCGACGATGCGGCATTGACGTCGTCGCCGTCAGCAGCGATACAGGCATGATGGGCGGGACGATGGCCCACGAATTCATGGCTCTTTCGCCGGATGGCGAGGATACCATCCTGATGTGTGACGCTTGCGGGTATAAGGCAAATCGTCAGGTGGCGGCTTTTCAGAAATTAAAACCGGCTCCTGAAACGGCGCTGCCACTTAAAGAAATCCATACCCCCGGTACAACCACCATCGATGAACTCGCGGCATTCCTGAATATCTCAACAGAGAAAACAGCCAAAGCCGTGTTTCTGGTCGCCACGATCGCAGACGATAGCGGACCTCTTGAAGATCAATTTGTATTCGCGGTGGTCAGAGGCGATATGGACCTCAACGAGACTAAAATCAGCAATGCCGTCAACGCGTTGGCCCTTCGTCCGGCCACGCCTGAAGAGATTTTAGATATCGGCGCTGAGCCGGGTTTCGGATCGCCTGTCGGCATCGATCGATCTCGTGTATTACTGGTGGTGGATGACCTGATTCCGATCAGCCCGAATCTGGTCGCAGGCGCCAACAAGGTGGACTATCACCTGACTCATGTTAACTACGGCCGGGACTATGAGGCGGATATCGTGGCGGATATCACCGCTGCGGCCGACGGCCATGCCTGTCCCTCGTGTGGCGAAAGGCTGCGATCCGAACGCGGTATTGAAGTCGGTAATATTTTCAAACTGGGCACCAAATACAGCGCCGTGATGGACGCCACTTACCTGGATGGGCAGAATACATCCCATCCGCTGGTTATGGGATGCTACGGCATCGGGGTTGACCGGCTAATAGCCACGATTATTGAACTGAATCACGATGAGAACGGCATCTGCTGGCCACTCAGTGTCTCCCCGTTTCAGATTATGCTGGTGAGCCTGGCCGGCGGCAATCCTGAAGTTATACAGGTGGCGGACACCTTGTATGACACCTTGACGGAAGCCGGCCTGGATGTGCTGTATGATGACCGGAACGATCGGGCCGGTGTTAAATTTAATGATGCGGATCTGATGGGGATACCGATACGGTTGACGATTGGAAGCCGGGGGGTTAAAAATGGATTTGTTGAATTAAAAGTCCGACGTACAGGTTACTCGGCAGATATCCCATTGGGTGAGGATTTTCTTGATGCGGTTTTACATATAATGGATGAAGAGGGGGGTGTGATTCTGGATAGACTGAGAGAAGAAAGCATGGGGACGTGAGGGCGCATTCAGCATGAGGCCGTTCTATATGCCTATGCAATTCTGGAAGGCGTAAGCCGTGCCAGAAGATAACGTATCCCGGCAGAAACCAGTAGCGCTACCCCGAGCATGCGGATGGCCAGAGCGTGGAGAAAGCCGCTTTGATGTTTCTTGAAAAAACGATAGCAACAGCCATGTGAGGCGAGAATCATGCGCGGTCGTACTTTTTTCACGCTGCTGCCGCCGTAATGATTCATAACGGCATCCGGTATAAAAAAGATCTTCCACCCCTGTTCTTTGATCCGCAGACACCAGTCTACGTCGTTAAAGAACATATCCAGATTTTCATCCCATCCTCCGATCTCCTCCCAGACGGCGTGCCGGACCATAAGACTTGAGCCGCGCGGCTGATCCACCTCACGCGTCGTCATATGATCAAAATCTCCCATACGCCATCTTCCGAATACCGGGTGTTTTGGAAACAGTCGGCTGAGTCCCAGGAATTCCCAGGCGAACGTCCACAAGGTCGGGAACGTACGGCAGGAAGGTTGCAACCGCCCATCAGGATAGAGTAGTTTCGGCCCGATAGCGCCGACATCGGGGTGCGTATCCAGAAAGGTCGTCATGGCATCCAGCGCATCAGGCTGGACGATGGTATCCGAACAGAGCATCTGAATGTATTTGCCTTTGCCGGCCTGCAAACCCTGGTTGAACGCGACCGAAACGCCCATATTGCCGGGATTGACAATCAGATGCACATTCGGGAATCGACGTCTGATCAAATCAGTGCTGCCGTCGGTCGATGCATTATCCACGACGATGACCTCGACATCCCGTCCATCCGCCGCCTCGTATACCGCTCCCAGGCACTCTTCCAGAAATTCAACGCTGTTCCAACTGACAATAACGACAGACAGATCAAGGGCTGTGGGCAGGATTTCTTCTTTTATTAGAACCGGATCAGGGAGTAACGACATGGTTTAATATCTGTGCAAGTTGATCGGTTAATTGAAAACGGCTGAATGGGCGGATCGGTTCATCATCAACTGGATATTCAGGTAAATCGCCGGTCTCATATTGCTTGATCCAGGTCTCAAGTACTAAGGCTATCTGTTGGACACCATTCGGAGGCACGGTTTGTCCACGGTCATAACGTTTAATCAGATCCGATGCCGCACCGTCCGGGGCGATGGCCAGTATGGGTTTCCCCGATGCCAGGTATTCATAGATCTTACCCGTAGGAACGCCCTTAACCAGGTGCGATTCCGATGTAATAAACATGACCAGCGCATTTGCCGCAAGGATTTGTGTTACCGCTTTCTCATGAGTAAGATACCCGAAGTGGGTTACCAGATGTTGTATTTTATATTTCCGAATGAGTGTTTCCACCGATAAACCAAGATCTTCACCGATCAATCGAACCTCCAACAGGTCAGCCAGGTCGGCTTGCTGCGCCGTCATACGATGCAGGGCTTGAAACAACGGTTCAGGATTACGGGCGGCATTCAAAGCGCCGCAATAGGTTAATATAAACTTATTCGCCGGAGCCCGGCCAACGGGGAAAGCAAAGTCTGCCGAATCATACCCGTTGGGGATGACAGTGACCGGCGGCGCACCAGGTAGGGTATCTGTTAGTCCGTCGACAATATCTTGCGAAACGGCGATCACATGCGTCGCACGATGGATAAAATGCTGCTGTAAAGTGCAGGCTAACCAGCGATGTGCATTGGAAGGCGCCTGATCGAATTCGCCGCCTGCCCAGGCATCTCTGAAATCAATGACCCAGGGCAGGCCGGTCAAGCGATGGATCAGATAACCGGCCAGATGGCTGGACGCCGGCGGTGAGGTGGTCAGGATGGCATCTACAGCGTACCTTCGGATTAAATGAAGGGCGCGCAGGACAACAAACGGCACCCAGCCGATCTGATTATCAGGAAACAACATCCATGGAGCCAACGATCTGCCCCTGCTGCGTGTCCTTCCAGTAGACTTTTTCTGCTTCCCTAAACAATAGGCCAGCCGCAAGGGATCCAGAGATCCTGAACGGGAAACGACGACTTCTTCCGGCAGTTCCTCAAGCAGTGTCGTATCTTGACTGTAATAGGATACATCCTTGACCGTAGCCACGATAGGCCGCCATCCGAACTGCGGCAGGTATTTAGAAAATTTCAACGGCCGCTGGACGCCACCCAGTCCCATGGGCGGGAAATAATAGGCCAGGATCAGGACTGTACGCATGGGATGGTGGATTTGGAATGGACACGCGGGTGTTGGGCAATATAGGGGCGTAAAATTTCACGTCCTACAGATGCCATATTGTACGCCTGCCAGGTTTAATGAATATCAACACCGGCATCCCGGGCAAGGACCCGGACATTGTTGACGGCGTCGGGTATTTTTTCTTCCGGCAGATGTTCAACCAGCATATAGCCGTCCGGATGGCTCTGTTCCCACCGTTGCAGGGCCGTGGTCACATCGAGGACGCCTTCTCCTGGAACCTCTTCGTCGATATGCAGCACCAAACCGGGGGACATTTTAATATCTTTAACATGGCCAACGGTTGAGATGGGACCCATGATATCGAAAATATGGTTCAGGCGTTCGGTGCTGTTGTATACCTGTTCCAGCGATTGGAAATGATTCACAAAATCCATAACCACCCGCATCCGGTCGGAGTCCACCGCCTCGATAACCTCTTGATTAATTTCGGGCGACCCCATAATCGTCAGGACATGCGTCTCCACGACGATGGTCATGCCTTCCTGTTCCGCTTTATCCGCAACACGGCGCAAGGTATCAATGAGCGTATCCAGGCGTCCCGGCTCATGGTTTTTGGGTGAGGGATTGTACGAACCGGTCAGATTCAAGCTGCCGGTGCGGATCAGGACGCATCCGGCACGCAGTTTGACACCGACTTCAATACCGTGGTGGATGGTACGAATAACATGTGCACGCACTTCATCGTCGGGATCAAATAGACATGCGCTATACCCGACCCCAAACTGCGCCAGTTCCAGACCGGCTTCATCGTACAGACTGTTGACGCGCTCAAAATCAGCCGTGGTTAAATCGAACAGAACGTCCCCCGGACCGTGATAACAGACGGATGTGACCCCGAGCGCACAGGCGCGATTCAACTGTTCTGCTGTAATTGCTCGCGGATCCCCGGGTGCAAAGCCGACAATACCAAGTCGCATTTTAACCCCTTCCTATAGCTTTTAAATTACTGCGCCGGCATTTTCTCCTCTTCAGGTTCAGGCGGCGTAGGCAACGGCATCCTGGGTAGTTTTTCATCCCGCATCGCGGTATGATAGACAAAGGTGGCGATGACCACGGACGCCTGCTTCAGGTCGCCTTCGACGACATATTCCGACACGTCCATATTGGTATGATGGGTGCGTGTTCCATATTCGATGGAGTCCTGAATGAACTGGAATCCCGGCAGGCCGGCCCAGTTGAACGACAGGTGGTCCGTTCCACCCGTGTTGCGCGTTGAAATCGTGGTGGCGCCCAGATATTCGAACGGTTTCATGTAGGCCTCGAATATCGGTCGTACGCCTTCGTTCCCCTGCAGGTAGATCCCCCGGATTTTACCCGTGCCGTTGTCCAGATTAAAATAACCGGACAGTTTCTCGTGTTCCGATTTCAATTCCATGGTTTCCAGATCCGCAAAATGTGTATTGACATATCCGATAGATCCGAGCAATCCCTGTTCTTCACCGCTCCATAAGGCGATTCGAATCGTTCGTCTCGGCTGTATGTCGAGTGCCTTCAGGATTCGCACAGCCTCCATCATCACGGCACATCCAGCGGCATTGTCCGTCGCGCCGGTACCTGAATGCCACGAGTCAAGGTGGCCCCCGAGCATGACGATCTCCGCTTTTAATTCGTCATCCGTACCGGGTATTTCGGCAATCACATTGTAGCCTCTGGTATCGTCCGTATGGAACCGGGTCTTCAATCTGAGAGAAATGGAAACGGGGATATCTTGATCCATAAGACGCAGGATACGGCCATAATGCGCTTTGGCCATCACGAACGCCGGATACGTATCCTCTGAATCCATATCCTGCGACCCTTCCGAACTCACGCGAAGGACGCCGTGATCCCGACCACTGGGCTCGATCAGGGCTGCAATCCCTTCTTCTCTGTAGAAGGCCCGAAGATCATTTCTGCGTTTTCGAAATGTAACCCGCCGCTTTTGCAGATCCCAGAAGGTACTGGCGCCGCCCGGGGATATGGCTTCCGCCCGATCCGCCAGGAATTCGTCTGTATTACGCCGGGCATCTGCTTCAAAATGGGGGCCGGCAGGGGCCGGTTTCCGGTTCATGACAATCTTTCCGGCCAGCTTACCTTTATACTTTTCAAAATCTTTCTCGGAGGCAATTTCTATGAACTCCGGCGCCCCTGTAATGATGCCGTCGCTACTCGGCGTCCAGGCTTTCGGATACGCCAGCAAGGGCTGGTATTGCGGTTCCAGCATTTCGATGGAAAAGGCCTCAATAGACCATCCTCGTCCAAACGTACCCCAGGGTTCCAGTTTGCTGTTCTTCAACCCCCAATCTTTAAGCGTATCTCTGCTCCATTCGCCGGCATGACGCCAATTCGGCGACCCGGTCAGGCGTGGTCCGGCCACATCCGTCAGATAGCGGAGCGTTTTCATCACCTGGGACCGCTGAAAGCCTTCCATTTTGATTTTTGCGATCATCTGCTGATCCACAGGTTCTTGACCATTTACCGAAACAGACCAGCACAAAATCAAACCTATAAGCATAAACCGATACAACATATACGTCCTCCTTTATATGTTTAAACTCCGCACGCTGCACGCTGAACTGGGAATTTACACAAAATACACACCAAACGCAAAGAACCAAGCATAAAATACGGTCAGGTCACCACTTCATAAAGCGACCCGATATCCGGATGCTTAATTACCTCAATACGGGCGGGGAATGCATTTTTCAGGCGTTCCAGATGGGTCACCACGATGATTTTTTCAAAATCGTCCTGGATACTCTGGAGCGCCTCTACCAGATATTCAAGGCCCTGGGAATCCTGAGTACCGAATCCTTCGTCAATAATAAGGGAACGTAATCGGGTACCTGCCCGGTGGGCAAGCAATTTCGACAGAGCGATACGCAGGGCGAAGTTGATACGGAAGGCCTCTCCGCCCGAAAACATTTCATAGGGACGCGTACCCAGTTCATCGCTGATGTGGATATCCAGCGTTTCTTTCGTACCGCCGGTCTTCAGGTTACGCAGTGGTTCGATGG
Source organism: uncultured bacterium (assembly GCA_913051705.1). Classification (GTDB taxonomy): domain Bacteria; phylum JAAXHH01; class JAAXHH01; order JAAXHH01; family JAAXHH01; genus CAJXCW01. The sequence goes on along the minus strand of CAJXCW010000012.1, from coordinate 7,957 downwards.
TGATCTGTGTCCTGTTACCGGTCAACTGGCTTAGAATACGATTGGCTTCTTCCTCGATTTCCGGTATGGCATTCTCGATGATCAGCGCTGGAATACCGTCTTTGCTGAAGGCGACGGTGAGCTTCTCATACACCTGCTGATCTTTAGCGGTTTGCTGCCGCAGCGCCTTGATTTCGGGCCGTGTCGCCGCCATGGTTTTCAGGCGATCGGCCTTTTGTTGTTCAGCGCCCAGACGACGATTGGCCTGATCCACATCCTTTTGCAGCGCCTGACGATTTTCACGCAGCGATTTAAGTTGACGCTCTATACCGTCGACTTCTTTTGCATTTTCCTCAAACGATTTTATACGATCGGACAAACGGTGTAATTCATCTTGAAGTGTTTGCACACGCATTTCCCGCTCGGTTAATGCTGCCTTTGCCGTGTCATACTGGCGAACGGCCTGATCCAACTGTTCTTTCTTGTCCGCAATATCTTTTATCTTCCGCAGACGATGTTGCACATCCTGATGGCGGGATTCCTTGTAATCCAACGCTTCAATACGCTGCTCTATATCTTTAAGTGCCGCACAGGCTTTCGGCGCATAGGAATGATCGGCCAGTTGTGTTTCATAGGCAGTCAATTTCTCGTATATCTCGGGCAAGGAAGCGGTCGCCTGTTCCTGTCGTTTTTGTGCTTCATCCAACCGGACTTTATCGGATTCAAAATGCTGCAACTCCCTGATTTTATTCTTTAAAACCTGATGCCGCTCCGGATTATATCTCAGCGTATGTTTTTCCGTCTGCAATATTTCGATCTGTTGTCGCAGTTCAGGAGCGAAAGCGCTCGTATCGAGGCGCGTCTGCAAGGCGGTTATCTGTTCCCTGCACGCTCGCAAATCCTGGGCGTCCTGCCGGGCATTCTGAACGGCGTTTTCTGCTGTAACGAGCGCTTGCTGTGCGTCTTGCAACTCACTGATCTGTGGTCGCTGTTCTTTATACAGGATCGTCAACTGTTTCTTCTCATCATCAGCTATTTTGATACCGCGATGCATTTTTTGAATCTCTACCGTATGTTGGTGGAGATGCTCACCCAGGTTTAATTCGATGGTCTCGCGACGACGGTCATCCAGGGCGGCATCACAAAGGGGACAATGAGAATCTGTACCCCGTCGCAGGACTTTTAATGTGGCATGGTGGTCCTCATCCTCTTTCTCAAATAGTTTAATCTTGTCTTTCAGGACTTCAATATGGCTGTTCAGCGTACGGCCGTGTTCTGTAATCTCCTGTTGTCTCTGTTCAATCTGCCGGAGCTGATCCAGCTTTTCGCCAAAGGTGTTTGCCTGAGCCTGATGCTGATCGATCAACGCCGTTCTGGCTTTCAACTCTTTAATTCGTAGTTTATAGCCGCCCAATTCACTCTGTAATGCCGTACTGGCTTGAACCAGTTTGTCCTGACGGGCCCGCAACTGCTGATCAAGTTCATCGTAACGCAGCCTTTTCTCATCCCAATTCTCATCGGCTTGGCGCGCCCGGTGTAAATCCTGATATCCTTTCCCGATAACCGCATCCTGATCAAGCAGGGCCCGCGTCTCTTCGACGGTTCGTTCAATAGACTCTTTCCTGGTCATCCAGACCTGTTGCCGGCTTTCTACTTCATGACGGGCGTTATTGACCTCACGATCAAGCTGGGCTCGTTGGCTTTCCAATTGTCGAAGGATCTGAAGTTTTTCGTTGAAAGTCTCTTGTTCCTGTACCAGGGTCTGATAGGCCTGGTAGGCTTGTTCAATCGTGTCCCGTTCAGCCAGCGCGTCCTGATAAACGGCCATCTGTTTGCGCTGCCGGTCAAGTTGACCCTCTAACTCCTTTTGCTCCTTCTGCCGATCTGTAAACGCCTTCTGCCATTCCGCCCACTGCAGCCTTGCCGTTTCATGTTCGGCCTGTTTAAGTTGCCAATCATTTACATCCTGGTCGATTTTTTCTATCTGACCGGATAAATCCTGAATCGTCGTCTGCAGGGTTGAAATCGATTGCAGATATGTATCCTGTTCCTCTAACGCTTCATCGATCTGCTGTAGATGCCAATCATGATCTGCAACCGCTTTTTCTGCTGTCGTCGCATTCTGCCGGGCACGCTCCATCAATTCGTCATACCGCCAGAGACCAAGGATGTCCGCCAGAATTTTCTTACGCTCCCGCGCACTGCGATTGGTAAATTCATCGGCGCGGCCCTGCATGATGAAGACCGAATTGATAAAGGTGGTGTAATCCATGCGCAGCGTGTCTATAATGCGGCGCTGCGTGGCTGTAATATTCGGCTGTGTAAGGGAATGGTAGCCCTCGGATTCCGCGCTGTATATCTGGAATTCCAGGGTGCTTTTACCGCCACGACCGGCCCGATACTGACGGAGAATCCGGTATCTATCGCCTTCAAGATCGAATTCGAATTCAACGGCCATATCTGTAGCGCCCATCCGTAACAGCCGCTCATCCGGCTTACGATCGCCAGCCGCCTTCCGCGCTTCGCCCCAGATGGCCCAGGTCATGGCATCCAGCAAAGCGGATTTGCCGTGGCCGTTATCTCCGGACAGACAGACCACATGCAAGGGCGTGAAATCCAGAGGAGGCACTTCTTCGCCGTAACTGAGGAAATTTTTAAGAGATAGACGGACGGGGATCATTGAAAATGGTGAATGGTGAATGGTGAATGAAAAGTACTCAGAACTCGGAACTCATCATTTTGTACTCTGCACTTGCAGACGCCAGTAGTCCAGGCATTCGGCTATGGTTTCCTTCCATGTATAGGTGGGTTCCCAGCCGGTGGCCTGACTAAATCGAGTATAATCGCCTATTAAGATTGGTATATCAGAAGGTCTCGTCAGCGTCGGATCAGGCGCGAGTGTTATATCTATATCCGTCAGGCTGATCAGGTAGTCCAGCATCCCCTGAATACGTGGTCCACGACCGGAACAGATGTTATACACCTCACCCCACTCACATTGGCCATCCAGGCTTATCCAGTAGGCCCGAACCACATCTTTCACGTTGGTCATATCGCGTATGGCGTCGAGATTACCGTGTTCAATAACCGGTTCGCGTAACCCTTGTTCAATGCGAGCGATCTGGCTTGAAAAAGAGGCTTCTGCAAAATCTTCATGTCGTCGAGCCCCACTGTGGTTGAACGCCCGGGTACGCACGATCTTCATGCCATAGCCCTTGGTGTATTGATAACCCAGCATATCCTGGGCGATTTTACTACATCCGTACGGTGATAACGGTCGTAACGGATTGGTCTCTTTAATGGGCACTTCGTGCGAAAGGACCAATCCATATTCCTCACTGCTGCCACATATCTGAATACAGCATTCAGGACATATTTCCCGTATGGCCTCAAACAGGTTAATCTGGCCGATCACATTGACCTGCATACAGTCCTGTGGAAATCGCCATGCGGTCGGGACATGGGACATGCCTGCCGTATGAAAACACCGGACAGGTTTGTAGGTCGTCAAAATACGTTTCAGGCTCTCCAAATCCAATAGATCTCCCATTTCCCAATGCACGCGGGGATGATCCAAGACATGGGTTATATTTTTCAAATTTGAATCGACACGTCGCATGGCCACCACATCATAATCGGTATGTTCGGCCAATATATAATCGACCATCGTGCTGCCGACCATACCGGTTCCGCCGGTCACCAGGACATATGGCATAGCGTTATTCCTTTGCTCCCGGCTCGACGTTTTGCATGCGGCCCTGTTCCTCTTCGAAAAGCTCATGCTCCAACTGCCGGGCATAGGATTTCATATCTTCGACAAACGGCTTCAGTGTCGGATTGTTTTCAAAATATCTATCCAGCGCCTCCTGAATGTTCAATTCTTCCGATACCGATGCCCGACGAACCCGCTCGGGAGCCTCGGTTTTCCGGATGATGGAAGCAACAAGGAACGCCTCTTTCAGTGCCTCCCGCACTTCCTTGATATCGGCCAGATGCTGTTGCTCCTCTGCCACAGTATAAATTACCCGCACGACAGCATTCGTCAGGTTCCGGCGGCGGATAGCTCGGATCATGTACTCTGTCGGTGGTTCATCCGGTGGTATCTCCACGTCAATCGTGACGAACGGGCGGGCAGGTGTTTCGATAAAACGATAGGAGGTCTGTCCTTTGCCCTCATATTCCACGATACAAAAACCGCAGGCTTCATGCTCTTCCCCGAAATCCACCCGCTCCACACTACCGGGATAGATGACATGAGGTTCGCCGCTCGGGTTCAGATCCTGAAATTTATGCACATGGCCCAGTGCCACGTAGTCGAAGGCCGGGTTGGCCAGGACGCTGGTCAGAATCGTCGGATCATGACCGATTACCGCCGCTCGTTCCGTGCCGGCCAGGGTTGCGTCCGTCGCCGTAATGTGGGACATCAGGAAGGCGGGATGATCGGGGATCATTTCATCAGCGAAAGTCTGGATGATCCGGGTACATATATCTTCAATCTGCGTTCTGATTTCCGTTTCCGACAGCCCTTTATATTGCTCCTGTGTCATGATCGTACTTTTCATCGGCCAGGGTAGACAGGCCACCTGGGCTTTGCCGCTTTTTGTGTCTATAACCAGGCGTTCCGGTCTGGCTACGATCCGGACCTCGCCTCTGTTTAATGTACCGAAGATATCGATGGATGTCGCTTTGCCGAAGGAGACCGGATTGTCGTGATTGCCGACGATCATCACCACCGGAATGCCTGCATCCGAAAAACGCCGGAACTGGGCGGCGAACGCAAGTTGATGCGTAGGGTTGGGATCGCAGGTACGGTAAGCATCCCCGGCAAACAGCACCAGGTCAACCTCCTCCTCCAACGCGGTCTCGACGGCGAAACCCAGGCATTTTACAAAATCCTGTAGCCGGGTATGGAGACCGGTATCCGGATCGATCCGGCCATAGTTTTCCATACCGATATGGATATCAGCGAGATGAAGAGCTTTGAAAGGCATTGTTGAATTATGATTTATGATTTATGATTGGGTGCATAGATTACCAAAGGTGCGTTTAGTATATATCGATTATATACGCTCATGTCAAAGGTAATTTCCGTATAAAATAGAGTTCACAATTCACCCTGATTACAGGCTTCGATAATGCTCAATCATAATTCATAATTTAAAATTCATAATTCATAATTCACCAATGAAAATCCCCGCATCTCTACCTCTCTATTCCTGTCTGGCATTCGGTGTCGCCTGCATGTCCTGTGCAGCCATTCTTATCCGGCTTGCGGAAGCGACGCCGTTTGCCATTTCGGCGTACCGAGTCTCGATAGCAGCCGTCATCCTCATTCCGATCACGTCAATCAAACAGGGCAATGACTTTTTAAAATGGTCAACCTCCGTTTGGCTGTGGTCAAGCCTGGCAGGCCTGCTGCTGGCGGTTCATTTTGCCACCTGGATTACCTCGCTGGCTTATACCTCGGTAGCCAGCTCGGTGATGCTGGTGACCACGGCGCCTGTATTCGTGGGTATGCTCTCTCACTGGGGCCTACGGGAACGCCTGTCAGCCCGGATGTTTACAGGAATTCTGGTGGCTGTATCCGGCGGTGTGGTCATTGGATATGGAGATTACACGACGGGGGTAGATCCGTTGTTCGGAGATCTGCTGGCGATCGCCGGGGCGATATCTGCCGGTGGTTACTTCGTCATCGGACGTAAACTGCGCGGTCAGGTTGATTTGTTGCCGTATATCACCGTGGTATATTCCACCGCCGCAGTATGGCTTGTGGGATTGGCTCTGGCAACAGGTCAGCCTATGTCGGGCTATACGCCGTCCACCTATCTTATCCTGATTGGATTGGCGGTAGGTCCCCAGCTCCTGGGTCATTCCTCCCTCAACTGGGCGTTGAAATATCTGTCGGCCGTTCTGGTAAGCGTTGTTATCCTGACCGAACCAATCGGCTCGACCATCCTGGCCTACCTCATTCTGAATGAAGAAGTAACCAGATATACATTGATCGGAGGTATGCTGGTTCTGACCGGCATTTATGTGGTGATAGGACAGGAAAGAGGGGAGAGGTGAATTGGTGATTTAAAAAACACTTCACCAAATCACCACTTTCATGATTTTTCTTCCAGCACCACCAGGATATCATTCTTATTCACCGCGTCGCCTACCCGGGTTCGTATTTCTTTAACGACCCCGCCCGTAAGGGCTCGCAGTTCATTTTCCATTTTCATAGCTTCTATAATGGCCACGCCCTGGCCGGATTCGACGGTGTCACCCACGGCTACTTCTATATCGAGGATACGACCGGGCATCGGCGCTTTAATCTGCTCACCTCCGGCATGATGTTTCCGCTTCACCTGGCTTCTTAGACGGGCTAATTCTTCCTCCTCCACATCGACCGCATAGACCCTTCCGTCAATCATCACCTGACAGGACTCATCCATATCCATCATTGTGGCCACATAAGAACGGCCGTTTATGAGTAACGAGTAGGTATGATCTCCGTTGATCGGCACTAAATCGATCTGTAAAGGTTCGCCGTTGATATCCAGATCTATCCTGGTATCCTGATCATCCAGGGAGATGTGATAGGTATTTTCGCCGACATTTGCCAGATATTTCAAGGTGGATTCCTCACATCAGGAAAGGGACAAAGGGTGCAGTTACAATTCTTCTCTCAATGCCGCCCGGCGCCCCGATAGTTTCCAGGGGCTGTACGCATGCCCGGTTTGGCTGGGATCTGTTTTTCTTACGGCATGTCGACTACGATGTTTAATGACGGCCGCAAATGCAGCCGCAATGCGAACATCGCCAGGGCTATCTTCAGGGGTGATTGTCATCTGATCCACAAACCCGGTGGAGTAATCCCCGGATATAAACATCGGATCGGCCAGGGCACGCAAATGAAAGGGGATGGTTGTTTTAATGCCACCGATGTCATATTCGTTCAAGGCACGTTCCATACGGGCGATAGCGGCCTCTCTGGTTTCCGCCCAGACGATCAGCTTGGCGATCATCGGATCGTAGTAAATCGGTATATCGTATCCCTGATAAAATCCGCTGTCGATTCGAACACCTGGGCCGCTGGGTTCAGTTAACCGGGTGATCAGGCCGACGGAAGGGATAAAATTCTCGTCCGGGTCTTCTGCAGAGATACGGCATTCGATGGCCGCCCCTCGTAAGGGGACCTCTTCCTGGGTAAACGGCAACGGTTTTCCGGCGGCAATCTTGATCTGTTCTCTGACCAGATCAAGTCCCGTTCTCATCTCCGTGACCGGATGCTCTACCTGAAGCCGGGTATTCATTTCCAGAAAATAGAAGTGGCGATGCTGATCCACAATAAATTCTATCGTTCCCGCATTGACATAGTCCACAGTTTTGGCAGCCAGAACCGCAATCTCACCCATAGCACGGCGCAGCGATTCGTCCAATATACAGGATGGGGACTCTTCGATGAGCTTCTGGTGACGCCGCTGCACCGAACATTCCCGTTCCCCGAGGTGAACCACATGCCCGTAGTTATCGGCCAGCACCTGAAATTCCACGTGGCGCGGGTCCACCAGGTATTTCTCAACGTACACGGTTGAATCACCGAACGCGGATTGGGCTTCCGACCTGGCAGCACGTAAGGCGCCTTCTAATTCGTCCTTCTTTTGTACAATCCGCATCCCTTTGCCACCACCACCCATAGCTGCTTTAATCAGTACGGGATATCCTATTTCCCGAGCAATCTCCAGGGCTTCTGTGTCATCAGTCAATCCTTCTTCGGTGCCCGGCACCACCGGTACACCAGCCTGGCGCATCGTTTTTCGTGCTTCGGTTTTGCTGCCCATAGCCCGCATCGCATCGCCTGATGGGCCAATAAACGTCATTCCGGCATCGGCGCATTGATCCGCAAAGTCAGCATTTTCAGACAGGAAACCGTAGCCGGGATGAATCGCATCGGCACCGGTCTGACGGGCGACTTCGATGATTTTTTCCGTGC
>CAJXCW010000011.1 GCA_913051705.1 uncultured bacterium | reverse complement strand
CATACAGGATATTCCCTTCCCGCGCTGCCGGCCATTCTATTGTGCCGACCACATCCTTACGCCACGCGAACTCGACCGGCGCCGTAACCACCACATCCTTCGGAACAGGCACATCATGAAGCAGGATGCGCACTTCAAGTTGCTTTTGAAGTCTCGATCCTTCAAACGGCATCACGATCAACAGATCTACATCACTGTCTTTCCCTGCCGTACTCGTGGCATGTGAACCGAACAGGATGACCCGCTCCGGATCGAATCGTGTGACAATACGATGAACCATATCTTTTATGGCTTGCTGGACCGTTCTGTCTTCCATCCGGGCGCCTCTTCTTGTTCTCCAAAATTATATCTATAGATTTACATTGGATGAATATGCTATTATAAACATACCGATGCGGTGATTTTCTGTCACGCGGGCATGATGGATTGACAAGATATCCCGCCACTACCCACACCCTAAATTCCTATTGCCTACCGCCGGGCAATAGGTTTAATTACGTATTACCCCCTATATGATAGTCTAATAGCAGCGTATAAGTTCGGCTGCCGGGTAATGGTGCCGGTGTGTCCGGTGCAGGCGTGGGGCTATGGACTGAGCTGGACCGGCTGGAAAGTAGTACCGGGTTTGGCGCGTCAATACACCTTTCTTGCCCTGCTATAAAGCAAGTTCTGTAGCTTAAGAAAAATGATCTCAAAATCATGAATGAAGGGCAAAATGTAGGCCACTATACCATTATCAAACCCCTCGGCTCCGGCGGCATGGGTAAGCGTGTGCCAGGCGAGTCGCTCAAAGACCGTATCCCATCAGATGGCATGGATCTGTACACGTTCTTTGCCACCTTTATCCCTCTCGCTGATGCGCCGGCTCACGCCTACGGTCAGAGCCGCATCCGCCGCGAAGTTATCTAAACGATACATCCACCGGAGGCTTATATGTCCACCATCAATACCGTTTTACAAAACAAGTCTGAGTCCAACGGTCATCTCAATGACGAGCCACTGGGGCAGAAGACCAACGCCATTCGCTGGCTCCAAAAGCAGGTGATGCGCAAATCGGCTGCGCTGCCACGGGACTTTTCGAGTAAGGAAGAATGGGAGACGTTTCGAAGACGGATGCGTGGTGACTTGCCGGGCGTCATCGGTATCCCCGAATTTCCGCCGCTTGAAGACAGCCACGTGCGTGCCTGCCTCGATGTGGGTGAGGACACTGTGCTGGAACGGGTGGATGTGTATGTGGACGAAGACTACGCGATTCCATCGTTCGTATTTCGTCCGAAAACACCACCGGATCACCCGATGCCGGCCATGGTTTGGAATCCGGGATGGCCGGAAGACAAATGGAAGCCGGCCTATCAGGCCTTCGCGGTGAGGATGGCGCGGCAAGGATATGTCGTGCTCATCCCCGACCACGCGCCATTCGGTGAAACCTCTGATTTTGAGGATAAAGCCCGGCGGGGCATGACGTTGTTCATGGGCATGGGCGATGTGATCGGCATCAGCCAGCTCGCGATGCGGGCAGCGGAAACCATGCGGTGCGGCCAATACCTCCGCGCACGTGACGATATCGATCCTGCCCGTGTGGCCGTTGCCGGACTGTGCCAGGGCGGGATGGACACCTGGCTCACCGCTGCCCTGGACGATGGGTTCTGCGCCGCCGCACCGATCTGTTCGGCGACCACATTCGCGATTCATATGGTCGAAATGTCTTCCTATTTTGCCAACGCGGATTCCTCCCCGTTTCCCTTCGGTATCCTCAATGTCTGTGACATCGAACACCTCCACGCCGCCATTGCGCCGCGCCCGCTTCTGGTACGCGCCAACTTGCCGGACCAGTGGTGGCCGGTCAGCGGATTCGATGACGTGGAAACGTTCACCCGACGTATTTACCGTCTCTACGACGCCGAAGACCAAATTGACTTCCGTGCTGAGGTACATGAACACAACCTGACGGGCCCCTTTGCTGATGCCCTGGAACAATTCCTGATCAGGTATGTGTAGTTTGTCAGGGGAGGGCGCCTAAAGGGCTGCATCCCACAACGCCCAGTCATCCAGGCGATGCCCGGTTGGGAAATTTAATCAGGGACATACACATGCTCATGGATGATACGCACCAGCGGAAGTACCACCGGCCGGAAGATTCAGCCACACAGATAGCCGCCCATGGGCTTACGATATTTTTCAGCCAAACATGGACCTATACCCCACATTCAGATACCTTACGCATAAGGCGGAGACAGACACTCGAAAATCTCTATCGTATATCCGTCCGGATCCTCGATAAAGATGTAGCGCCCGATTCCCCGTTCGCTTGGCTCGGAGACTTTCTTGACGGACTTCTCTTCAATCGTTCGCAAGGCTGCGTCGAACTGCTCCGGATCGACGATAAAGCCGAAATGCATCGTATCTCTGCTTGACACCACCTCTATATCGGCCCTTTTGAGCGCGATCATATCTGTGGAACCGATGGTTTTCAGAAACGCGATATCGGGCGAACTGGACGTGATCTCCATTTTAAACAGGTCAGCGTGAAACGGTGCCGATCGCTCCGGGTCTTTTACCGACGATGCAAGATGGTTCAGGCCGTTAGTGGTAATCATGGTCAGGTTTTCTTCTCAGTTTAATGCTCGCTTGATTCTTTTCATTCGTTTCCCATGCACGGATTGAGCCTATTCCGGATAGTGGTCGTTTCATTTGTCAGGAAGTGTGTAGTATCCCGCCAATTTTCAAGGGGTTGTTTATCTCAAATGGCTGCTATATCCCTATATCTTCCTGATTTCCTCCCTGAGCTTTTCATACGTAAGGCCTATGCTCTTGATCGACTCCGGGGCCTCGCTTATTTTTGCTTTTGCCAGAGCCAGTAGAAGATGGACAGTGTCCACCTGCTTCGTGGACTTCACCAGATCCGGAAGAAGCTGTCTCAATTTTTCACCGTACGCTTTTAACATGGTGTGATCACTTTCATCCTGCTGTTTTTCTTCGAACCAGTTGGACGGCAAACTACGTTCCATGTATCCGATCAGATGGGCACAGACGATGCGGATATCCCCAAATGAAGCGTCATCGTCCAGCGGGGTGAAAAAACGGTCCGACGGTACATCGAGTTCTATCAACCGCGTTAGCATGCGGTTAAATTGATCGATGCAGCGCTTTGTACGCCAGCAGCAGCGCGTCCTGCACCACGTCCGGCACGACAACCATCGCCGGCCTGTAACGCAGGACCAGTTCATCGAACGCATACAGATCGCCCACAAGGGCAGCCAGCACCAGTTCATCGTCGTCCATATATCCGTTTGATGATACGTGCATGATATCTCCCTATTATAGAGAGACGGGAGAGAGGAAAAGGATAGGGGATGTAATAGCAGATGGACAAAAATTCAAGATCATTATTGACGAACAATCGTAATACTACCCGCTGGAATTATTGAGATATATACGGACACGGCACTGGATCACGACGGTCTCCGTAAAGGATGGCTGCCGATTCAATAGGCCGTTCGATGGCCGATCCGGCATAACCAAATCTGAGCCTCGGCATGATGAGACAACCGCCGCTCAGTTGCAGCAAAGTCATCTGTATCAATCTCATATGCAATGGAAAAACATCTCGAAGAATTAAATCCTATTCATCCATCACCGCCTGGACCATCGCCTTGATATATCCGAACTCATACGCAAACGCCTGCCGGCCGCTTTCCGGGTCTTTATGCCCCGGCGCATGGTCGGGCACGCACATGTGGTCGTACCCCACTTCTTTGAGCGCTTGCATATTCCGGTGCATATTCATAACCCCTTCATCGGGCCATACCTCCTGAAACTTGTTGCGCTTGCCGATGATGTTGCGGAAATGACACAGAAACATCTTTTTACGCGAACCGAAATATCGGATGATGTCCGGCACTTCGTTGCATGGGTCTTCGACACTCTCGGCCATACAGCCCAGGCAGAGATTAACGCCGTGATAGGGACTCGGGCAGATCTCGATAAACCGTTTAAACCCTTCGAAACCGCCAAGGACCCGGTCAACCCCTCGGTAACCGGGTGGCAACCAGGGGTCACAGGGATGGCAGGCCATGCGCACATTATGCTCCGTGGCTACCGGGATGACCCGTTCCAGGAAATAGGTGATCCGCGCCCAGTTGGTTTCGGCGGTAACCGGTATATCATATCGAGGCTCCTGATCTCTGGCTTCTTCCAGATTCCAGGTGCTATATTGAGAACCGCCTCGGCCGGACGGGGTGCTCTCAGTCCGTTGATTCTCTATCGCGCAGAGATAATATTTAATTGCAGGAATCCCGGCCTCGGCTGCCTGCCTGACCATATTGCAGACCAGTTCGATCTCCTTGTCCCCTTCTTCATAATTTCCCCGCATATAATTGGGCACCGCGCCGCCATTGACATTCATCTGGGCTATGGGCAGGGCAACCATCTCCATCGTTATCCCGAACTCAGCGCACTTCGCCTTTTTCTGAACCAGTTCCTCTACATCCCAGCCGTATTCTCTGTGAAACCTGATAAAATTCTCATTCTTATTAAACACCCCGTGTCGGGCCAGATATTCAAGATCCTCATCCGACGTATTGAATTGCTGCGTTCCGACGTGCATAGTGCCTCCTTGGGCAGGTGGGCAGGTGGGCAATAAGACCCAATCACCATTCACTCAATCACCAATTTTAAGTATCCGCCCCGCCGTCCCGCCCATGATCATAGCCAGGTCATCCTGACTTAACCCATGATCGTATTTTTCAATCCAATCCCGCGACTGTCTGTAGGTGCAGAATCGGTTTTGAAACGGCATGTCCGTTCCCCAGAGCAGCCGGTCGGCGCCTATATGTTCTACCATCTCGGCCAGCGTTGGCCATATTTCCTTATAGGGGAAATCGACAAGATCTCCCAGGCGGACGGGAAAGCAGACCTCCAGGCTCAGATTCGGATTCTCAAACGGTGTCCAGATGGCATCCGGCAAGGTCATGTGGGCCCCATCGAAAAACACGCGCCAGGGAAAGCCGTGGGTGATACTGCATACTGTTTCCCCGTATCGGTCCATCCACCGCATAAGGACATGGAGTTCATTCAGATAGCCTTGTTGTTGATCCGGCCGATAGCCGAGTTCCGGCCCGGCCCCGAGCGTAAAGAAAACAGGCACATCCAATGCGGCTACCGCCTCCCAGAACGGCCGGTAGGGTCCGTCATCCCAGGGATGGGTCGATTCAAGATAAGCGAGTGTGGTGTTGAATTTAACTGCATGCAACTTATGGGTACCGATGGCTGTGGTGATCTCCTCGATGACGGCATCCGGCTCATGCACAATGCGCCATTCATCGACCGGCGCCATGGACCGAAGTTGATCAGGATAAGCCTGCACGCAGGCAGCTAAAAACGCACAATCTCTGCCCAGCATCGGATTGGTATGGAGCAGTGCCCTATCCACCCCGGCATAATCCATCTCAGCAATCAGGCTGTGGGGTGTGAACTCGAGGTTACGCAGATTCGGTGGATAGAACTGTTTGGTATACTCTTCACCATCGATCGTCCAGACCACGCGTCCTTTTTCGTGATCGATACGAAAATCTACATCCGGCAGGACAGACCACGCCGAACGATCTTGCGGACCAAGCCCTTCAGAAGATGCGGGCGCCCGATCACGAACCCGCCAGGCCGGCTGGTGGTGCGCCGCCTGCTCCGATTGAATCCACATGAGCCGATCTTCAACACGAGCGAATCCGGCCGGTGAATCCCCCGGCTGAAAACAGTAAGCATGCGAATCGACAATCATGATGAACAGGCCTTCTACGTGCCATTACGCAGCAAATCTAAAATATAAATAACAAAGAGAGACCACCGACATAATGGTGATCCCAAGGAGACTCCAGGTCACCATGAGGCGTGTTGGACGTGAGGCGTCCGGGATCTCATCACTTCGCATCGCCCGGTGGTTGAGGATCGCCATCAGGGGCGCGGTGATGGCCACCACCACAGATACCAGATCGATAAAGGCTCTGAAGGACTGCATGAAGAAAGAGAGTACCACGGCCGCGCCGATGCATATACACACGACGATGATGTTATACAGTTTCGATTTGCCGTCTACGCCGTACGACTCTAAATTCGGAAAAAAGTGCCCCAGAAGAATCTGAACGAACCGCACGTTGCCATCCAGTACGGTCAAGACAGACGAATACATGACAGCAATAGAAGCCCCGCCGATCAGCCAGAAAGACCAGCCGCCGATCGTCTGTGTAAAAATAGCGATTATCTGCCGGGCAAAACCGCCGGAACTCGCAGCGAACTCGACCCCTGTCCCGTACATGATCCCTGCGCCGAGCAGCATGAAAGACAGGGCTAGGATAAACGAGGTGAAATAGCCTATATTAAAATCCAGCCTGGCTTCCGCATGGGTAGGTAGAACGCCGGTTTGCCGGGCTTTGGCCGTGATCCATAAAGAAATGATGGTCCCGGCGGTCATGGGAGAAGGCATGAACCCGGTGATGATGACGATGAAGAACAGCGTAGGCGGGTTGATCGGTGGAGGAAGAAAATTACCGGGCGCCCAATCCACTTTCCCGGTCACTACGATGACTGCAATAAAAATCAGCACTGTAAACACGGCGACCAGCAACTTGGTCATGCGCTCTAAAAACCGATATTGGCCCCGTATGAGAATAATACCGGCACTGAATAATACAATCGCCGTCAGGACGAGATCACTCAGCTCGATCCCGGCGATCCCTTTAAGCAATCCTGCCGTCACCAGCGCAATCGCTACCGGGACGAATAATACCGTGAAGACCACATTCAATAAGAAAACAGCAAGCGCCAACCGCCCCTGCTTGATATAACTGATAATCAGATTATTACCGGTAGCGACCGCATAATCGGTACCGAACCGGATGCCCGGATATTTAACCATACAGGCGAATATAATCACCGCGGTCAGGGACAATCCGTATACCGCGCCGGCCCGCGTGGCCTGCACCAGATGCGAGATACCCACCGCCGCCGCCGCATACAGGATACCCGGTCCGATGATTTTTACAATATCAGAAAAAGAGCGACTTTCGGGCAAAATAACCCCCACCGCCTGTGTGTCGATTGATGTATCTTTTTCCAGTGTCTTTCACATTACTCAGGCGGCCAGGCAACCGCTGTCCAAAGACGCTGGTTCCCGGCTTTCGCCGGGATGACGAACAGAATTTACTTTAACTAGCAAATAGGGTTACTTATTACTCGGAACTCGGAACTGCCTTCACATCTCACCAAATCACCAAATCACCAACTACATCATTCTTACCCCGACACCGTCTGAACTGTCCTTGTGACCTGCCCGTTGTTTTCCCAGTACGTATGTTTCCGTTTCAGGTAAGGATCATTCGGGGTCGGTTGCACCGTACCGCTTGCTGAAATAGCGCGGGAGGTGATGGTATGCTCGCCGCTGGACGGACGGTCCCAATCCAGTCGCCAGAATTTCCACGAGTATTTCGCATCCTGACCCTGTATAATCTCCGCCGTCTGCCAGGCGCCATCGTCTATTCGGACCTGCACTTCCTTCAGCGGAACACCCCAGGCAGCGCCATAGATCCGGTACGTGGGACCGACGCGGGTCACCCTTGCCGGCGTGGAATTAATACGCCCTTTACCCACCGAGGTCTGGCGCCATACCGTTTCCCCGTTATGCGTCTCTTCTCGTAAGGTGACGTAATCCCGTGAAATGAACCGGCCCATATACCGGGAGGTGCGTACTTCGATACGTTTGAGCCATTTGACCTGAGAGATCCCATACCACCACGGGATAATCACTCGCAACGGATACCCATGGGCAGGCGGCAACGGCTGGTCGTTGACGTTATAGCATAGTAGAATATCCGGTCCCATGGCCTGGTCAATCGTCAACGAGCGGGCGAAATTCTGCGTTACCGTGACCTCTTTGCCTCGTAACGGTCTCATGACTTCCTCGCCTTCATCATGACCGAAGAAGACCACTTCGATCCCACTATCTAACATCCCAACTCGCTCAAGGATCGGCGCCAGGGGGGTGCCCGTCCATTTGGCATTATACATGGCGCCGCCTGGAGGGCCGCCTGCTCGGTTTCCTGAGCATTCCAGGGTAAACTCGATGTCCTTTTTCGGCATCGCCCTGACATCGTCCAGCGTAAACGACAAGGCCTTTCTCACCGCCCCCGTGATTTCAAGCTTGTAGGTGGACATATCAATGTCAGGTTTCTGATAGTGGCTTGCATCGAAAAACTGCTCCACCGGTGTAATCCAGGAATCCAACCCGTCCCAATCCAGCCTCACTCGTTCCGAATCTGCTGGTGGCCCCAAGCCATCGGTCCAGGCCACCGCCGTTTCATCCTGTGCAAGACGGGCCAGTTGGGCCAGCACATGCGACGGCAACAGCACAAGACCGGCAGCCGTGATACCACCGTGGATGAGTAGATCTCTACGGGATATTTTTCGTGCATCAGACATAACATCCTCCAGGTGTGATGGTTGATGTAATTGGCGTTTTTGGTGAAAGTTTAAAGCTTAAGGTGACCGCGGTTTTTTAATAGCCATTCTTCACCCGGAGACCGTCTGGATTTTCCTCGTGACCTGTCCGTTGGCCTCCCAGTACGTATGTTTCCGTTTCAGAAAAGGATCGTCCGGCGCCGGTTGCACTGTACCGCTTGCCGATATAGCGCGGGAGGTAATGGTATGCTCACCGCTGGATGGGCGATCCCAATCCAGCCGCCAGAATTTCCAGGCGTATTTCGCATCCCGGCCCTGGATGATCTCCGCCGTCTGCCAGGCGCCGTCGTCAATACGGACCTGCACCTCTTTAATGGGAACACCCCAGGCGGCGCCGTAGATTCGATACGTGGGACCAACACGGGTCACTCTGGCTGGGGTGGAATTGATCCGGCCTTTACCCACGGAAACCTGTCTCCATACTGTTTCCCCATTATGTATCTCTTCTCGTAAGGTGACATAATCCCGTGAAATAAACCGGCCCATGTACCGAGAGGTGCGCACTTCTATGCGCTTGAGCCATTTGACCTGAGAGATCCCGTACCATCCCGGAACGATCAACCGCAACGGATACCCATGGCCCGGCGGCAATGGTTGGTCGTTGACGTTATAGGCTATCAGTACATCCGGGTCCTTAGACTGGTCTATCGTCAGAGAGCGGGCGAAATTCTGCTTCACCGTAACCTCTTTGCCTCGTAACGGCCTCATGACTTCTTCGCCTTCGTCATGCCCGAAGAAGACGACTTCTATCCCGCTGTCCAACATGCCGGCCTTCTGCAGAATGTCAGCGAGGGGCGTGCCGGTCCATTTGGCATTATACACACCGCCTCGAAACCCCCGGATACCCCGATTCCCGGAGCATTCCAGGGTGAATGCAATATCTTTCTTCGGCATCGCCTTGATGTCGTCGAGCGTATACGACAAGCTGTTTCTCACCGCCCCTGTAATTTCAAGCTTGTAGGTGGACATATCGATTTCGGGGTCCGGATAGTGGTCCGTTTTTAAAGTTTGATTCGCCGGCGTAATCCAAGAATCTAATTCATCCCATTGCAAGAGTGGAAAATCTGGATTGAGGGGCCGGCTGAGGTCATCACTCCAGGCCACCGGCGTTTCATCCTGGCCGAGACGGGCCAGTTGGGCCAGCACATGCGAAGGCAATATCGCCAGACCGGCAGCCGTGATGCCGCCATGTATCAGTATATCTCTACGGGATATTTTTCGAGAACCAGACATAACATCCTCCAAGTACGCTATTTGATGGACTTTGTGCTTTGTAATTGGATATATGGGGAATACGGCATCAAGCTTGATTAATATGACTGTATGTAACAGAGATGTAAAGTAATTATCATGCCTTCCACCTATCGATCCTCCCACCCCGGATTATCCGGCAGGGGCATACGGGGCATTTCGATATCAAATATATTTTTATCAAGAGTCTGGACGCTCAAGGATACAAGCTGGTACTTCTCTCCTTCAAGCAGACCGCCCAGGTCAGACGCCTTCCTTTGACGCATCGATTGTTCACCGATAAATAAAATATGGCTACCGGGGACGATGATATTCCCTTTCCGGCCGTAGTAAGCCTGGCTGACGCGGTCTACCATCGGATATTCGGCATCAGGATCATCTACGAGCGTAAACCCCAACGATGCGAGGGAGGGGTTTGCATCACCGGCAGGCATGGCAGCCTGTGCCCCATTTACGGCCCACAGGGCAAACATCTCGGAAAAAACATGACCGTATCCCATATAGTTTCCCGGATAGGCGTTCATAAAACCGATAAAATCCTCAAGGTCATCCAGCGTGACCGCCGTCATGGTATCAAACAATCTTTTTCCATTATACCGCCCACCCTTTATTTCTATATTATCCATCTGACCACGCATCTCGAGGGCCGTTTTAACCAGATCATCCTGGAAAACAGACAGGATAATAAACTCTATATATAATCCATCATCCTCGAAGGAATCAAAATCAAGCAGGATATTGCCTGAGATATCCATCATGGTGAGGGCGTTGGAAGCCAGCAGGTGCGTCATACTCCGGTAATACGGATTGGGAAGCCGGATCGGCAAGTCCACAAGGATCCGCTCACCAATTCTGGGAGAGGACCCGGTTTTGAAAAACGGGGTAATGATGGTCCGGTTTGATTCAACCCGATCTACATTCGCCATACCGATGAGATTGTCTTCGAGCGGCCGGGTTTCATCGTAGAGAGCAAACAACGGCGCAGGGGATTTAAGCTTTTGAATCCCTGCATTTGTGCCAAGGGCAATGATATAGGCGCCGTCAAACTCGAAATCGAGTATCCCGGCCTCTGCGATAAACAATGCCGAGGCCGGAGGTGTCTGGGCATAAGCGGGGAAATAAAATAGGAGAACGGATAAGATGAGGATTCGTCGCATGGTGATATTTTACCTGTACTTTGTACTGTTAGCTTTGTACTTTGAAAAGGCATATGCAAGACATTTATATGGTGTCTGAATCATTATAATATTCATGTCACAAAGTACAAAGGACAAAACACAAAGGACCAGTGAATGAAAGGCATTATTCTCGCAGGGGGCCTGGGGACCAGGTTGTATCCTCAAACCATTGCCATCTCGAAACAGATTATTCCTGTTTTTGACAAGCCGATGATCTATTATCCGCTCTCGGCACTCATGCTGGCGGATATCCGGGATATTTTAATCATCTCCTCTCCTGAACACATTGATTTATATAAAACCTTATTTGAAGATGGTTCCCGGCTAGGATTACATATCGAGTATGCCGTTCAGCCGAAACCGGAAGGTGTCGCTCAGGCTTTTTTAATCGGAGAACACTTTATTGATGGAGAACCCTGCGCGCTGATTTTCGGTGATAATTTTTTCCACGGACATGGGCTATCCGAAATGATGGAACGGGCTGGTCGACTCACAGATGGCGGACTTGTCTTCGCCTACTATGTTACGGACCCCGGAAGATATGGCGTGGTGGAATTCGATGATGAAAATCGTGCCCTTGGTATTGAGGAAAAACCGAAAGATCCCAAATCCAACTATGCGGTAACCGGGTTGTATTTCTATGATGAGCATGTTGTTGATATCACCAGGGAATTGAAGCCGTCGGCCAGGGGCGAACTCGAAATTACGGATGTAAATAATGTCTATCTCAAGCAGGGGAAATTGAAGGTAGAACTCTTGGGTCGAGGCTTCGCCTGGCTGGATACGGGCACCCATGAGAGTCTTCTTGAAGCCAGTAATTTTGTCCAGACCATCGAACATCGACAGGGCCTAAAGATCGCCTGCATCGAAGAGATTGCCTACCATAAAGGCTATATCGACAAAGCGCAGATATTAGAAATCGCCGGCTACTCAAAAGACAACGCCTATTGTCAGTATCTACGCCAGCTGGCCGATGAGTGAGCCTATCTCCGGCCCCTTTTCCTGCTTGCAGGGGATACACGCAAAACCAACCATTATTTCACGTTGTTCTTCAACGTACCAATACCTGCCACATAGGTCTCCATATAATCACCGGCCTTGAGCAAAATCTTGGGATCGCGAAAAATGCCGACACCCGCCGGTGTACCGGTTAAAATTATATCGCCGGGGAACAAGGTCATCGCATGTGATATGCGAGAAATCATGGTAGGCACATTAAAGATCAAATTATCCGTATTGCTGTCTTGCATGGTTTCTCCATTCAGCATCAGTCTGACATCCAGCGTGTTGGGATCAGGAATTTCGTCCTTCGTAACCAGATACGGCCCCACAGGACAGAAGGTGTCGTAACTTTTACCTTGATGCCACTGGCGCTGCCTGAACTGAATATCGCGCCCGGTGACATCGTTGGCGACCGTATATCCAGCAATATAGTCATACGCATCTGCTTCAGTTACGCGGGTTGCCTGACAACCAATGACCAATGCCAGCTCCACTTCATAGTCCACCTGTTTGCATGCCTCCGGCAAAACCACCTCATCATAGGGACCGATAACGGAAGAGGATGCCTTGGAAAACAGCAACGGGTGCTCAGGCAAAGACACATTCTGCTCTGCTGCATGGTCGTGATAGTTGAGACCGACACATACAATTTTGGACGGCCTGGTAATCGGCGCCCCCAACCGCACGCCCTCTTCTGAGATACGCGTTCCCCTGCCGCTCTCTACCGCCCGGGCTACCGCGTCGAAGGCATCCTGCTCAAGTATCCCAACCACACTATCAGGTAAAGAAACATCCGCCGTAACCAGATCAAGAATATCCCCATCAACAGCCACTCCCACCCGCTCATGCCCCTTTTCACCAAATGAAACCAACCTCATTTATGACTCCAAGGATTAGATTGTCTGATTTGTTGATTGATGCCGCCACGCGTCATCGAAAGTAAGGAGCGCCTCTTTGAGGCATTATTAGATCACGCTCCGCTTCGTTCGCTGTGCTTTTTTGTTGATTTTAGTTTTTCCAATCACCAAATCACCATTTATCTACCCTGTTTCCATTCCGGATTGACACAATCAGGCGGCTCTTCACCTTTCACCATGGCAATCAGATTGATAGCCGCCTTGTTTCCCATCTTAATCCGTGTGGCGACAGTACCACTGCCTACATGTGGAACGATAACTGCGTTATCCAGGTCTGCCAGACCGGGTTCAAGTTCCGGCTCCCGTTCGAACACATCGAGCCCTGCCCCAGCGATTATTCCATTACGAAGGGCTGATACCAGTGCTTTTTCATCAACGATCGGACCACGCGCCGTATTGATCAGATATGCTGTAGACTTCATCAAATTCAGCTCACGGGGACCTATCAAATGGGTAGTCTCCGACATTAACGGTACATGGATGGATACGAAATCAGAGGCCTGTAACAAATCATCGAGTGAACGATATTGGGCGCCGATGGCCTCGATATCCTCATGCCGATTACGGCTTGTATAGAGAACCGGCATAGAAAAACCTACAGCCCGCGCTGCCGTCGCCATACCGATACGACCCCCGCCGACAATGCCCAGAGTCTTACCGGTCAGGTCGTCGCCCAGCAACATCAATGGTCCCCAACCCTTGAATTTACCATCCCGGACATAGCGATCCCCTTCCACGATGCGTCGGGCCACTGAGAACATGAGCGCCCAGGCCAGATCGGCCGTTGTATCGGTCAGGACATCCGGCGTGTTAGAGACAGGGATCCCCCGGCGTGTACACGCATCCACATCGATATTATTGAAACCGACGGCATAGTTGGCGACGCCTTTTACGCCGGCAGCGGCATCCAGCACCTCATCATCCACCGTCTCTGTCAGCAGACA
Source organism: uncultured bacterium (assembly GCA_913051705.1). Classification (GTDB taxonomy): domain Bacteria; phylum JAAXHH01; class JAAXHH01; order JAAXHH01; family JAAXHH01; genus CAJXCW01. Next base: position 29,210 of record CAJXCW010000011.1, on the reverse strand, counting down.
TAGCAAACCATCGCGACCCTGGACAGCTTCCAGGAATTCAGTACGGGTCAATGCCCGGTCATGCGGGTTGACATCCACCACATCACAGGCGTCTTCCAGCATTCTTATCGACTCATCCGGTATACGCCGGGTAACATACACATTAGTGCTCATGAAAAATCAGGTTCCCTTTAAGCGATTCAGCGCTTGTTCATATTCGTGGCGGTAGTCCAGATCGATCAAAACAGCATCCGTATCCACCGGAACGGTTCTGACGTGGTCTTCATACCGATCACGCAGAGCCTTCAGGCCCCCTTCGGTCTGGTTAAGCAGGTCTTCACGGTATTCCGGTCCAATAATCATGGGGTGGCCGCGCTTGCCGTTATACACAGGCAACACGATTCCAGACGATTGTTTCTCGTATTCTACAATCAGCCGATTAATGATAACCTCAGATATAAACGGCTGATCCCCCAACGCAATCATCACAGCCTGATCCTCACATGTGGCCCTGATGCCACATTGTATCGAAGACAACATATCTCCATGTAGATCAGGGTTGAGGATCGTATGCACGGGCCATGACGTCAGCCGGATTTGAATTTCATCCGAACGATATCCAAGCACAACCGTCACATCACGCAATGTTGACGCAGTCAGCGCCCGAACCACCTGCTCAAGCACGGTCCCTTCTCCAAACGGCAGCATTTGTTTCAATGTGCCCATTCGGGTCGAGTGCCCGGCAGCTAATATAAGTCCTGTAATCATATAATTATCGAATCACCAGCCCAATTGCTCAATTTGTTGATTTGTTGATGGCATGTGTCTTCTGGACACGATGCGAGCCCTTCGGGGTTTGTTGATTGAAATGCCTACCACCTATTTGTTTTGGTTTTTCAATCACCAAACCACCAAATCACCAAATTCATCCTGCCCACCTGCTGCTCTAATCTTCCACCCGCTCCTCGCTGATAAAATGGACCTTATCCCGATCATACCACTGCGTATCTTCCTCGCGGAACCAGACATAAACTGTTTTTCCGTCCACGCTGCTGGTAATGAACCGCTGACCCTTATTGGCCAACTTGCTTCCCATCCCAATGTTGTCTGCATGAGCCACCTGAGGATTCAATGGGCTATATATGGTAGGCGAATCGCTCTTGAAAACATTAGCCAGCAATCCGATAGCGATGAGCGTCAAGATGAACTTTGTGTATCGATCGATTTTGATCTCCATAATAATGCCTCCTAAACTTATAAATGGTTATGAAATAAATTTGATAAGTAACGTTCCATAATAGTATCTGTTACTTAGAGGTGTCAACAGAAAAGGCCGATTCCAAAAGGAGAAACAGGCCATACTATCGCGCCGTTCAAGCCCAGAAAACACTTGACGATTCTTATGAGCCCGTGTATGATCTACGGACTTGTTATTAACCATATTATTTGTCGAAAAACAATCCACAGGATGCAAACGATTACGCGTTCCATCAGGAGCAAAACATGGCTGTAGACGTCATTATGCCCGTATTGGGAATGACCATGGAGTCCGGGGTCATAGTAGAATGGATGAAACAGGAGGGGGAATCTGTTTCAGAGGGGGATGTATTATTTACGGTAGAAACGGATAAAAGCCTGGCAGAGGTAGAAGCCCGTACCACCGGGACACTTTTGAAAATCCTCCATGGCCCCGGTGATGAGATACCGATCCAACAGGTCATCGCGTACATCGGTAACCCGGATGAGGCCCTGCCGGATAATGTCGTCTCGGTTGATGCCGGGACCTCTGCGCCCGTTGTAGAGGCTAAGGGGCATAATGGATCAAACTCCACTTCCATTGATGCTGTTGCTATCAAACCGAATCGGATCAAAGCTTCACCTAAAGCGCGGAAACGAGCGGGCAGCCTCAGTATTCCACTCGATCAGATAGAGGGCACAGGCCCCGGAGGCCGTATCGTATTTGCTGATGTGGAGACCTACGCCGCATCCCAAGTGGAAACCACATCACAGGAAGCTGCCGCCGCGCTGCCTTCAGACCGTGCTTCGAAACAGGTTATAAGCCGCACACCGCTTACCGGCATTCGCAAAATCGCGGCGACACGGTTGACCGAAAGCACATCGACGGTCCCTCATTTTTATCTTACCATGACCATAGACATGACGCGAGCTGCCGAGTTGCGAAAAGAATTTTTATCCTATGGTGAGGCCCGTAATCTGCCGAGGATATCCATCAACGACATGTTGATTAAAGCAGCCGGTATGGCGTTGCATGATGTGCCTGCGGTTAATGCCTCTTTAGATGGAAATATCATTGAACAATATGCCGATGCCCATGTCGGATTTGCAGTCGCCCTGGATGAGGGGCTGGTCGTACCGGTTGTGCCTGCGGCGAACGTGCATTCTGTATTCCGCATTGCAGAGATAACAAAATCTTTGAATAAAAAAGCCAAGGAGGGCGGCCTTACCCCTGAAGATTACGGGTATGGCACCTTTACCATCTCCAATCTGGGCATGTTCGGCGTTGATCAGTTTACGGCTATTATCAATCCACCGGAAGCAGCCATTCTGGCTGTTGGGCAGATCAAGAAACAACCCGTTGTGGTCGAGGATGAAGTGGTGATTCGGACCATGATGTCGGTGACGTTATCTTCTGACCATCGACTTGTTGACGGGGCCCTCGCCGCCCGCTTCTTAGCGCGTTTCAAATCCATACTCGAAGAACCCCTGGAATTATTGATCAGCCCGTAGTCACCTTGACTCACCATAACGGCAAAAAGGCACATTAAGGATTATTTATTGATTCCTATTTGTGCCTTTGTGCCATTATGATTAACAACTTTCAAGATGGATTATACCCCATGAACATCTGTGTTGTAGGTACCGGATATGTCGGATTAGTCGTTGGCACCTGTTTAGCGGATTTCGGTAATCACGTCATCTGTGTAGACACGATCAACCAAAGATAAATAATCTGAAGAAAGGCATACTACCTATCTATGAGATCGGATTAACCGATCTGGTCCGTCGTAACACGCAGGCAGGGCGCCTGGAATTTTCAACCGATTTTCAAGGTTCTCTTAACCATTAGCTTGTACTTTTCATTGCTGTAGGTACCGCTTTCTCCCAGGATGGCAGTGCCGATTTATCAGCGGTGTTATCCGTTGCGGCTGACATCGGTAAAGCCATTACGGAATACAAAGTTATTGTCACAAAGAGCACCGTACCGGTAGGTACAGGCGTGCGTATCACCGAAACCATACAACAAAACCTCTCTCATTCGATCAATTTTACGGTAGCATCCAACCCGGAATTTCTCCGTGAAGGCACCGCTATTGACGATTTTTTAAATCCCGACCGGATTGTTATCGGCGCGAACGACAGCAGGGCTCAAGCCATCTTGCGAGATATTTATCGCCCCTTATCCCTTGATGACACCCCTATCTTGATGACGACCCGGGAGACGGCCGAAATGATTTAATATGCCGCCAATGCGTTCCTGGCGACCAAAATTTCGTTCATTAATGAAATGGCGCATCTGTGTGAACTGGTAGGGGTCGACGAGGGGGATGTAGCGACGGGCATCGGCGCCGATATGCCCGTATCGGCGCCAGTTTTTTACACCCAGGCCCGGGATACGGCGGATCATGCCTGCCTAAGGATACCCTTGCCCTCCTGGCTACAGCCGAAGAGGCAGGATATACCTTACGCATTGTAGATGCGGCTGTTCAAGTTAATAAAGAACAACGGGCACGTATCATCGAGAAAATCCAGCGGTGCGCAGGTGGTGATGTGAAAAATAAAACGATCGGTATTCTGGGTCTGGCCTTTAAACCAAATACCGACGATATGCGCGAAGCGCCGTCGGTGGATATCATCCCTCGGTTAATTGATGACGGGGCGTGTGTTAAAGTGTATGATCCTGTTGCTGAAGAGCAAGCCCGAAAGGTTCTACCGGAAGAAACGGTCTTCACAAAATCGCCATACGATACAGCGGACGATTGCGATGTGCTCGTCGTCTTGACGGAATGGAATGAATTTCGGGATTTAGATCTGGAAGATATCAGGGTCCGCATGAACAAGCCCGTCATGATCGATGCCAAAAATATATATACCCCGCGCGTGGTACGGGAGGCAGGATTTACATATGAGAGTATCGGTCGATAAGACCAGGGTGGGATAAACGGCCCAAGGCAATGCCAGGTGCGGTCATCAACGAGTTCCATGAAAGCCCTCCTTAAGGGGGTCGTGGTTTTCCTGGATCTTAATGCCCGATAAGATCCAGATAGTTGATTTATTTTCTTTTAGAGGCTCATTTGGGGGCATAACTACGTACTACTTCAAATTGAATAGCAAAGATTATGCCATAATAAATAAACCCAAGGGAAAACATCTTATATTTATTATTTACAATCATTTAGAATTTAAAATATGAGAAATTAAAACCCAAAAGTCATGGAAATAACTCGATTTTGTATAATATAATATACACAGCAAAGGAAAAGGATCTGTAACCTATTGGGGCACAAAGTATTATAATTGTGATATAATTGTATACATCCTTCGTATATGATTATATACACTTGAGAGGGCGTACGAGAAATGAGGAGAGAATACGACCAATGATCGGATAGACTCTATGAGGGTGTTTAGAACTTTTGCTTGAGAACATCCAAGATACGTTCAGCGGTGTGACCATCCCACAAGTCAGGAATCTGTCCTCTATGCCATTGATGATCTAAAATCCGCTTGGTCTCTTGAAGTATAACACTTGTATTGGTTCCGACCAGCTTGCTCGTACCATGCGTGATGGTAATCGGACGTTCTGTATTTTCCCTTAACGTTAAACAGGGAATGCCCAAAAACGTGGTTTCTTCCTGTATACCGCCGGAATCCGTTAAAACAAATCGAGCCTGACGCTGTAACTGGAGGAAGTCGAAATAAGGGAGTGGCTCTAAATTAATCAAACCAGGGATCGCTTCTACCTGTGAGGAAAGACCGAATTGGGTCAGCATTTTTTGGGTTCGGGGATGAACGGAAAAAACAATCCGCACAGACTTTCCGATCTCACCAAGCGCATCCATAATATGTCTAAGCGGTTCTTCTTCATCGACATTTGAGGGGCGATGCAAGGTCAATAAGGCATATTCTCTTGGATTAAGCCCAAGGTCATCTATAATTGCGGAGTTGTTTATATGCTCTCGACATTGTACCAGGGTGTCGATCATGACATTTCCTACAAAATGGATCCGTTCATCTGGAATGCCTTCACGAATCAGGTTCTCCCGCGCCTCTGCCACAGGCGTTAGCAGGAGATCGGCCAGCGCATCGGTAACAATCCGGTTTACTTCCTCCGGCATCTGCCGGTCGAAGCTCCGTATCCCTGCTTCTACATGGACCACGGGCATCATTAACTTGGCACACACCAGCGTACAGGCCATTGTGGAGGTGACATCTCCAACAACCAGGACGACATCCGGTTTCTCTTTCAGGACGACGGGCTCAAATGATTCCATAATCCGTGCTGTTTGCACCGCCTGGGTTCCTGATCCTACCCCCAGAGCGATATCCGGCTTACCGATCTCCAGGTCATCGAGAAAAGATTGCGACATCCGGGTATCATAGTGTTGCCCGGTATGTACAAAGAGGGGATGAAAATGCTCCGGATGCCGGCGCAACAGTTTTAATATGGGGGAGATCTTAACAAAATTCGGTCTTGTCCCCCCGACGATCATGATCTTCATATATATCACCTCGAGTGCATCAACACCGTAAGGATAACTTGCGGCGTGGCCCCTGCCTGTCCATCTTTTCAGTATACCATATTCAGTCATGATCTTCAATAAAAAAATCCCCCCGGTTGGCCGGACCGGGGGGATTGAATTTCCACGTATTTCTTTCAATATGAACTTGAACTATCTGAAGAGTGAAAGGAGCGATTGTGGATTCGAGTTCGACTGCGACAGTGAAGATAGCGCGGTATGCTGGAGTATTTGGCCTTCGTCAACTCCAATTGCTCCATGGCAAGATCCGCATCTCGTATCCTGCTTAAGGCCGCTTTGGTGTTGTTGATCGCAACACCCAGCGTATTCTCCTTAATAGATAACCGTGAAGTGCTTGAACCAATGGTCTGCAACGTAGACGACGATCGTTACGCTGATAATAACCCGGTCACCTCGCAGCATCACTATGACTCTATCTTATTGTAATAATTAATCTTATTCCGATTCATGAATAACAAATCAACAGGGGACAATTTGCCGTCCAGAACCTGAGAGGCAAAAAATTCCCCCTGGAGACAAGGCCATAGAAAGAAGGTGCCTGCTCCGATTTCCAGTCTGATTTTATGATGACTGTTTACTTGTGTTTCAGTGTAGTATTCAGTATTATCAACTGCTGGGTTACCCTTGCGAACGCGACCCTGCCGTACGATGAACTCCTCTTCGTTCGCACAGCAGAGCAAAACACCAGTCCCTAAGCTCAGGAGGAACAATGGCCTGGATAAAAACGATCCCGGAAGATGAAGCAGAAGGCGAGTTGAAAGCGTTATATGATGCGGGGATGGTAGATAATATAGAGATCATACATAGTCTCGATCCGGCATCACATACATGGCATATTGATATGTACAAACAGTTGATGTATGGACGCGGTTCACATTTAACGCGGGCACAACGAGAGATGATTGCCGTGGCGGTCTCTTCGATAAACCATTGCGTATACTGAATGACGCATCATGGGGAGGGGCTCCTTAGACTGACGAAAGATGCTGCATTGTTACAGCAATTGAAAGATGATTACACGAAAGCGGAGTTAAACGGGACAGACCGGGCGATGCTCGATTATGCCGCTAAACTGACACGGGAACCGTGGAACATGTCGGAATCGGACATGAAGCCGCTGCGATCGGCTGGGTTCGAGGATCGTGATATACTACATATCAACATGATTGCCGGCTATTATGCCTTCGTCAACCGATTGGCAGATGGGCTTGGCGTGGAGGTGGAAGAGCGTTGAGGCTCCACCGGCTTACCGCTGGCGATAGAGGCATGGACGGCATCGATGACCTGCATCTGCCCCAGACTGTTCTCTGGTGAGATACGGTGTGCCTGACCGGTTTCCAGACAGGCGCACATATGTTGCAGCTGTAAAGCGAACTGATCTACTGCGGCGAAATCATAGGTTTGCCGGTCGCCGTTCTTCAACTTGACTTCGAGAGACACCGGCTGGTTTTCGTTATTCCAGGCAAGATCTGTTCTGATATATCCATCGGTACCGTATATTTCCGCCTCCTGTGACCCGAAATATCGAAAAGCGATGGCGATCTGAGTACTGATCTCATCGGGGAACTCAAGTTGGATGGCGACGGCTTCATTGATCTCGTTATACTTGCCTTTATGACCGCTGGCATACACACGGAAAGGCTCTGCGCCGATCATAAATCGGGCATGGTGAATGCAATAACACCCCAGATCGTACACCGCCCCGCCGCCTTTTTCCTTATTAAACCGCCAGTTTCGGTCAGCAGTCATCTGCACCGGATTACCGGCTCCAGTGAACGTACTGCGAATCAGGGTTACATCGCCTATAAGACCCGAGTCGATCAGCTCTTTGACTTTGAGGTGGCGCGGGTGATGTCGGAATTTAAACGCTTCAGCCAGCAGAATGCCGTTGTCCTTCGCTACGGTAATCATCTCTTCACATTCGGCTGCTGTTGAACAAATAGGTTTTTCGCATAATATCGCCTTGAGCCGCCGCGAATTTGCGATCCGATTGCTGATTTCCGCATGGGAATTCCCCCAGGTGCAGATCACCACGAAGTCCAGATCCTCCCTCACCAACATGGTTTCAAGATCTTGATAGCGTCTTTTCACGCCAAAATGATCCCCATATCGATCCAACGATTCCTGAGAAACATCACAAATCGCCGTCAGTTCAACCTCATCAATATCCTGAGCCGCCTTCCCATGTGCATGGGCGATACCGCCCGTCCCTACAATCCCGATTTTATAAACCATATCATATCCAATGCCGGACATCCGCCGGCGCATCATCGAGTAGCCCCGCCTTACCATATCGCCGTTTCGTAGTTGCTCCGTTAAACCTGCCTGCGGCGTTCAGGAAGGGGCTCATCATCCCCACGGCGTATCGCCAGATAAACGAAACTGGCCAGAAGTAGCGTGAGCCCGAACGTGCAAATGATGGTCGCACCGGTCGGCAGGTCGAGCAGGAACGACAGCAGGACGCCTGCGGCGCTAACGAACGTGCTCATACCCCAGCCAAGGATCAGCCGTGTACCAACACGATTAGAAAACATCATGGCAAAGACAGATGGGACGATAAGATAGGTGAATACGAGAAGCACGCCCGCAATTGCCACGGCATAAGTGACTACCAGACCGAACGAGATATAAAAAAGAAAATCCCACCTTCGAACGGACATGCCCTCGGCATACGCGCGTGCCGGATCGAAAGAGAGCAGGAGAAAGGATTTCCGGAAGATCCAGTGGAACAGCCCCACGATGCCGTAGAGTATCGCAATATCCCGGATATCTTCCCACGAAACCACCAGGATACTGCCTACGAGCATGTCTTTGATATGCTCGGCGCCTTCGGGAGCCTGACTCACAACCGCGATCGACAGGGCGGCGCTGACGGCATACACGATGCCTATAAGCGCTTCTTGCGGGATACTGGTCCGGCGCGTGCGGGTGAGGGTAAAGATCGCGGCGCCTACAAACGTAAAACCCAGAGACCACCAGTGGGCCCCGCCGTCGTGCAGGGACGCACCCATCAGGAACCCGAACGTGGTGCCCAGCGCTGCGACCTGCGCAAGCGCGAGATCGACGAAGATCACCCCGCGCTCGACAACATGGATACCCAGATAGGTATGGATACTCGACAGAACAAGGCTGGCGACAAAAGGCGCCGCCAGTAATTCCAGTACATCGGTGTCCATCACTCCTCCTTTTTCGGCGATATGCCAACTTCTTTGAATGTCGTCTCCAGCAGATTCAGGTTATAGTCGAAGAGAGAAAAATAGTCCGTGATCTCTTCTGTGCCCCCGACAGAAGGCATTAGAACGACCACCCTGGCGCCCGTAGCCCGGGCGATGGCCTCGGGCGTTTTAAGGTTGAAATACGGTTCAACGATTATTATTTTCACCCCTTCGGATTTCATCTGTTGAATCAGGTTCAACGTATGCGCCGGTGAAGGGGGCACACCCGGTTTGGGTTCCACATATCCGAACACATGTAACCCGTACCGTTGCGCGAAATTGGGCCAGGAGTTATGATACGTCACCACGCTTGTGCCACTATAAGGGCTTATCAGCGCATCCCACCGGGCAGACGCCTCTTTCAGACGCCGGACGAAGTCCGCGAGACGCGTCCGGTAATGATCGGCGTGGTCCGGATCGATTTCCGAGAGCCTCGTCGAAATGTTTGTTGCGATGACTATACCGTTGTTCGGCGTCAGCCAGTAGTGGGGATTTCCGAATGGGTGGACATCTCCCATGGATCTGTCGACACGCATGGTCGATTGCTGTAGAACACTACAACCGATGGAAGCGTCCAGGTATCCGTTGCCACCACCACGTAATTTTTTGTTCCGGCTTTGCTGCACAAGGGCCGGAAGCCATCCCACCTCCAGTTCCCGGCCCACCGCGATAAGCAGATCCGCCTTCCGCAGCTTGAGCAGGTAGCTCGGTTTCGGATTTACAAAATGCGGATCCTGATACCCCCTGGCGATGGCCATCACATTGACCATATCCCCCCCCACCTCCCGCGACAGCGACGCAAGATCCTCGGTCGTGGCGACCACATTCACCCGACCCGCGACAGGCGAGATGATCCCAGCCATCAACATCACTAGAACGCCCGGTAGAATCGCGATTCTTATCCACATGGTTTGCTCCTTTTTAACATAAAACCATTTTTGCTCTTTCATGCCGCATGCCGCACGCCGCACTCAATACGGGTGCGCGCCGTGCGATCCGATGTTAAAGGTGATCTTCATCATACCAACGCCGTGCCATGCCCCGTCTGTACGACGCACACCCCGTCCCTGCACGGTAATCATACTGAATTCCGAAGGCGTAAATGTAAGAAATCCGAGCACACCCTGCTCATCCGCTACATTCGTGTCGGGAAATTGCGTGAAATCATACCGCGCGCCGATATGCCAGCGGCGTAATATCTGCCAGTCGATATAGGAAAACAGGCCACTGCTGTTGACACGCCCGCCGCCCGGCTGTTCACGCTGACTGAAGAGCAACTCTGTCTGCCATTCTATGGAGGTATAGATCGCGCGCCTCAGCGGTTGCCATCGGAGCGTCAGATCCAGGCCCTCAATGTGTGTGCGCAATGCGCCGGCCGGGGCATGCACCCCGGTTGCGTACGTGGCGCCCAGCGTCAGATTCGTGCTTTCGCTCAGGTCCAGAAATGTACCGAGTCGGGTGAGATACAGCAGGTCACGTCGTCGCCCCCCGGTGAGGAACGCGCCTGCCGTCGAATCGAATATCGCGAACGCCGGCGTTTCTTCCGGGTTAGCCGTGAATTCGGCGTCGAGGTTCAGGTATACCCAGGGGTTAGGGATCAACAGGCTGAGTGAAACCCCGACGCCAGCCAGACCCTCTTCGCCGAAATAGTTTTCCGTGACAAGCGGCCGATCGCTGAACGGTGTTTCGGGTCCGTGGGTCCTGTTGAATTTTCCGAAATTCGATCGGAATTTACCGATTTTGGCCAGTAATCCCAGCGGCAGCGTCTGGAATGTAATATACATCTCTTCCAGATCCACGCCTTCCTCCGGACTCATGGCGATAAACGCATCCGCCCTGGCAAACGGATCGATCGGCGCCTGAATGCCGATTTCCGCCTCGTGCAGCGTAAATGCCCTTGTGTCAGGCGCAAAATCCCGTCCCGCCTGTGCCCGGATATCCCCGATCAGACTGATATTTGGATTCAACAGGTTGGATGCCTGCTGAGGGGCAACAAGCTGCCCGACTGCCGGCATACCCTGAGGCAGAGCAGGGGAGGGTTGCGCCTGCGTCTGTATCAGAATTTCAATAAGCGCCTGCTGCTGCTCTATCGCCTCCTGCGCCTGCCGCAGTTGTACGGCGAGGCTGTCTATTCGCGCATCGAGCTGTATCGCGGTCGCCGTGGTGTCGGCTGCCTGCGCCTGTGCCGCCGTCTGGCCGGCCAGTATCATCATAACGGTAACGGCAACCCGAACGGGTTTCCATACTCGTTCCATATCCATACTCTCCTGCCGTAATGAGAAAATGCTCATCCGGCGACTCGAAAGTCAAAGGTGTCAACATGCAGGGACTCTATTAATCCTGATCCTTATGTGGGAAAAACACACGGAACAGGAATTCAGGCGGAGAGTGCAGCCGGAGGAGAGCGACCGTGGCGTTTTGTAAATGCGGCGTGCTTGGATGGGTTGGCCCTGGACAGCGGAATGACCATGGCCGGTGTACCGAGGCAGAAAGCCTGGCAGGGAACGCCGAGGGCAACAGGCGCATAAGTGGTCCAGTGGCAGGATATGCAATGCTCGTCGTATCCGGCAAATTGGTCTCCGTCGTGCACATGCCACGACATCGTGGCGACCGCCACAATCAGGTAGCCGGCGATAAGCAGGATCCGAATCGTCCGTGAGGTGTGAACGAGCATCATGATAGGACAGGGTTGGTTTTTAAAAATACGCGTAACGACATATCATCGGGAATAAGGTAATAAATTTACAGAATTCCGCCATAGAAAACCTTACAACTGATATAACATACCCGGCAAAACATGCCCGGCCAGGAAAAAAATGAATTAGTAGCCAGGACCACCCATGATGTTCTTAAGAGGTTGGGATACAAAGTTCGGGGCGTCCTGTCCGGTTTTGATAGACTGAGACAGTTGGAATCAGGGCTATCCCTGGCCTTGATCGATGTGTCCAAATTTATAAAATCCTTGACCTCATCAGCGCAATCGACTACTTTCGCTGATATTGGGTCACCGACCCACAGCTTCCGCTACTAAATTGATGGTACGCAAACCAGCACAACACCAGGGTGCTTTGTGCTTTGCTGTATGCGGCGCATACAGGGGGAAGATATATGAAATGGAAACATCATGTTTTCGCAGGAGCACTGTTGTTTGTATTCGTGGCTGCATGTGGCGAGAACACAGGAACACAGGGTACGACCGATGAGATCCCCGAAGGGGCTGTGATGGCGCCTATGTTTGAAGTAGACCCGATGTGGCCCAAACCGTTGCCGAACCACTGGGTTCTGGGCTCGGCCATCGGGGTGAGCGTCGATTCGCAGGATCATATCTGGATCATCCATCGCGGTAACGGCAATGCAAGAACGGAGCTGGGCGCTGCGCAGGATCCACCCACCGGTGAATGCTGTCTGCCGGCCCCGAATATTATAGAATATGATCAGGAAGGCAATCTCCTCCATTCGTGGGGCGGTCCGGGTGATGGGTACGACTGGCCCACCTCAAACCACGGCATCGGGGTTGACCCGATGGATAACCTCTGGATCGGCGGTAACGGTGGTAATGACGCCCATATCCTGGTTTTTGCCCAGGACGGCACCTTCCTGAAACAATTCGGCAAGCCGGGCGCCCGTCGCGCGCCCCGCTTCGACGAGGAAAATCCGAGCTATGTCGGCAACAGTAAGGATACCGAGAACTTCGGGCGGGTCGCCAAGATATCATTCGACGCAGCCGCCAACGAAGCCTACATCGCCGATGGCTACCTGAACAAGCGCGTGGCTGTGATCGACATCGAAACCGGTGAATTCAAACGGTATTGGGGCGCATACGGTAATGAACCCGATGATGCCAACCTCGGGCGATATAATCCGGATGAGCCGCTGGTAAAGCAGTTCCGTACCCCGGTTCATGCCGCAGAACCGTCGAACGACGGTTTTGTCTATGTCTGTGATCGGCCGAACAACCGGATTCAGGTATTCCAGAAAGACGGCACATACGTCATGGAAAAGGTCATCGCGAAGAATACCCTAGGTGATGGATCAACCTGGGATATCGCCTTCTCGAAAGATGCGGAACAGAAATTTCTCTATCTGGCCGACGGGAAGAATATGAAGGTGTATGTCATCCTGCGCGAGACGATGGAAATTCTAACGAGTTTCGGCGACGGCGGCCGTCAACCCGGTCAATTCTTCGCGGTCCATAGCATTGCGACCGATTCTAAAGGCAACATCTACACGACCGAGACCTACGAAGGCAAACGCGTGCAGAAGTTCGTCTACAAAGGGCTGGGGCCGGTGAAGGATAAAGATCAGGGTGTGGTGTGGCCGGTGGCTACGAATTAGAACAATAGAGTTTTTACAGAAATAGATTCCCAAGTACAAACCAGTTGGCCACCCAGGTCAACTGGTTTGTACTTATAGGGGTAAAATGTGGTGCTGGAAATGATACGCAGCGGAGGCACGCCAGGGTTATTAATCGTGTTGTTTTGTCTGACGATGGTCGGCTCAACTACTGGCGTATTCGCCCATGATATTCCCAACGATATCACGATTCAGGTGTATGTCAAGCCGGAAGGACAAAGGCTGCAGCTGCTGGTCCGCGTCCCGCTTAATGCCATGCGTGACATGTCCTTTCCACTTCTGGGGCCGGGATACCTTGATCTCGCCCAGGCAGATGCAGAATTGCGTAATGCCGCGATTTTGTGGATAGGCGATGAAATAAAACTCTTCGAAGACGGCGTCCAACTGCCGAACCCGAATGTCGTCGCCGTGAGGGCTTCCATCCCTTCAGACCCATCCTTTAGAAGGTATGAAGATGCGCTATCCCATATCATGGGACCACGCCTGCCGGATCGAACGCAACTCTTCTGGCAGCAGGCCCTGCTGGATGTCCTGTTCGAAATCCCGATTCAATCGGATCAGGCCGATTATATGATCGATCCCGGCCTCGAGAGGTTGGGCCTTCGCGTCGTCACCGTCCTTCGCTTCCTGCCACCGGGCAAAGATGAGTGTGTTTACGAGTACGTGGGTAGTCCAGGGACCGTGCCACTCGACCCCCACTGGTATCAAGCCGCCTTGAGGTTTTCAGCGTTGGGATTCACGCATATCCTGGACGGGTTCGATCATCTACTGTTCCTGCTATGCCTCGTCATCCCATTCCGTCAGATCCGGGCGCTCATCGCCGTCGTTACGGCGTTTACCGTCGCCCATTCGATTACCCTCATCGCGTCGGCCTTCGAGCTGGCCCCCGATACATTGTGGTTTCCGCCGCTGGTCGAAACCCTGATTGCCGCTTCCATCGTATATATGGCCCTGGAGAATATCATCGGCGCCCAACTGCACCGACGGTGGCTGATTACCTTCGGGTTTGGTCTCATCCACGGGTTCGGGTTTTCCTTTGCCCTCCGCGAGACGCTGCAGTTCGGCGGCACACACCTGCTCACCTCGCTTCTGGCCTTCAATGTGGGCGTTGAACTTGGTCAAATCCTGGTGCTACTGCTGCTCATCCCCGCTCTGGCCCTGTTGTACCGATTCGGCGTCAGGGAACGAATGGCGACGATCATCTTATCGGTGCTCGTCGCCCATACCGGTTGGCACTGGATGACCGATCGTGCTGCCGTGTTGAGCCAGTACGACATGGTATGGCCGACACTCGACCTATCTTTGCTCCTGAGCGCAACGGGTTGGCTTCTGTTGATCATGGCTCTTGCAGGTTTGAGCTGGTGGGCGCTGGGGATGCGCCGGCAAGTGAAATCGGCGGATTAAGCCAAACCCGGCCTCACTATTGAGAGATAAAGCACAAAGCACATTACACTTTTACGCAACATCAAAAATGATAGTACGTCGTTTTTCCATAGGGCGTTCGTTTATAGGAATCATCTATATTCAGAGTCGTTTCTGCCGTACCCAGAAAAAGATAGCCGTCAGGTTTCAGGATACACCGCATTTTAGCCAGGATGCTTTTCTTCGTTTTGTTATCGAAATAGATCAGCACAATTCGGATGAATACAATATCCACCTGGGTAACCACCGGCCAGGCCATCGTAAGATTTAACTCAAAGAAATTGATCATCTGACGAACGTCTTCCTTAGTATATGCTTGAAATCCTGGACACGGTTCGGGAAATCTTAATGGCTGTTTGGACAGCACCGGATCGTCTCCAGACGCCATTTCGAGCCGCTCTTCAAACCCGGATATTCCGAGTGAGCAAATCCCCTGGTTTTAATTCCCTGGATCGATTCACCCACGGCAGAGACCGCCCACCGCCTCCTACCACCATCATCTTCTTAAATAGAGGTTTTCGAAATTGTATTTCGGTTCAAAGCCGAGGATATCTCTGGCTTTACTGGTAGGAAAACGATCGCCGGGACGGGTATGAAAGATGTGGAAAATCTCGAATCTGCGGGGCAGGTCTCTGGTCAGGGCTAAGTGGTATGCCTGAGCGATATCACGTCTTTCAACACAGGAGGAAGGGATACCATGCTGATCCGGCGCTGCAAACTCATAACCGGATTCTTCCAACGTATACACGCCGCCCACACGAAGTACGGCCACCGTGATGTCATGCTCACGGGCAAAGGCGCGGCATACTTCTTCTGCCAGGGTCTTACCCAGCGTATACCCGCCCAACCCGGGACGGGGCAATGCATCTTCTGTAAGGCGCCATCTGTCCCAATCCGAAGCGGTGATGTTGATGGTACTTTGGAATACAAATCGTTTTACACCGCAATCTACAGCTGTCTTAAGCAAATGATATAATATACCGACACCCGCGCCTAAGTCTGAATGTTCTGCCGGCATATAATTCTCATAAGGATGCATGGGCCAGGCCAGATGGGCGATGCCGTCCATACCTTTGACAGTCTTATGCAACGTCTCATAATCGTTCAGATCGAAAGTTTGTGTGTCCTGCAGTTCATCCGTCATGGGCCGCATATCGACCGCTCTTACCCTGTGTTTGTAGGTGATGAGATCCCGAGCGACTACGCGGCCTATATAGCCGCCTGCGCCGGTAACCAGAACATTCATGATGTCTCCTCATGCCACCAATCCTCAAAATTGAATTTGGGTTTGAGACCAAAATGACCGGATGAAATTTTCAGCAAGGAATATCTCTCGTTGGGTAGACCAGCGGTCAGATTATACAACCCCCACTTCGACGATCCGTCAAACTGATCAATCATAACGGCCCGCTCAATCGCTCTGGTCGCATCCCGATAATCCAGCCAGATATCTTCCAATGGACTGTCGGCAGCCAGCTTATCCTGATCAACCAGTTTGCCCAGACGCAGCGTCAGGATCATCCCTGGATATTGCTGGGCGAATTCACAGGCGATTTGTTCACTCAGATATACGGACTGCTGATATACGGAGGTGTCCGGCAACGGAAGAAAGTCTTCAGATACGATAAAATCCTCACCATACCCGGAGAAAATACACAGATCACTCACCTGGACCACCCGCTTCACCCCTGCTTCGCTCGCGGCTTTCAGCACATTATAGGTACCTTTAAGCCGCGTTTCCAGAATATGCCGTTCATTTTCGACATCGGATAACTGATCATCCCAGGTCGCCCGGGCAACATGGATGACGGCATCCATGCCTTTACAGAGTTCTTCTACAGCCTCTATATCCAGAACATCTGCCCGAACAATCATACGTGCGCCCGGCGCCATTCTGATATCCGTCGGCGATATGGTATGGCGCGCGGACAGCGCCGCGGTGATGGCTCGTCCTATAGAACCGGCAGCCCCGGTAATGGAAATGTTCATACAGACCTTGTTTCGGAGAAATAAAAAACAGTTTTAAGGATTCACCTCAAACCGAAGCAGGACATACGGAGGCTGATCCGGCGACAGATTCCCTTCTTGCTGTATATCCACATCGAATAAATAGTTCAGCGTATTACCGGCTAGGTCTTCAAGCCTCGAATCGATTCGGATGGTTTATGCGCCGGCTTGCCACGGCGTGATTTGGCATCCATGGAGATCGGATTGGTGATCTCTTTCTTCGAGTACGTGGCGTTCTCCAACGAGGCTTCCTCGATCTTACCGTCCGGCGTTACTCTGAGCAGAATATGGTTCCGCTCGTCATCGCCCCCATGGTCTTAATATCGACCGGACCGGGAACGAAATTTGCTTTGTAAAGGGACTCCGCCTACGTTGCCGTCGCGACAACAAACAACCCCAGAACAAGCATAAATAACCGCTTCATATCATCCTCTTTAAGGAATGATTGAATGAAATATCAGGGAAAGAAGTAATTTAGAATAGTGATTTATATATAAATGTATTAAGATAACAACACAGAATCTTCAAACGTCTTCAAAGAACCTCCCCCTCCCCTCACTCACTCCCTGCTATATTCAACACCCCCTGGGCGCTCTGCAGAGTAATCACCGCAACGGCGTAATCATGCTGCGCCGTAACATAGTTGGTTTGCACCTGGGTGACCGTCAATTGGGCATCGATCAGTTCCAACTGGGTGGTCATGCCGCCTTCGTACTGCACCTGGGCGATGGCCAGTCCCCGCTCAGCCAGTTCTACTGTTTCCGCTTCGGCCGACATACGTTCCCGGGCACCCTGTACGTTCACGTACGCCTGCGTCACCTCCACCTCCACCTGTTTTCGAAGCTGACTTTCGCTGTATACCGCCAGTTCATAATCCGCTTCCGCCTGACCCACGCGGGCAGAGGTCTGCCGGCCATCAAAAATAGGCACTTTGATGTTGAGCGACGTATCCCAACTGCGAACAAAATCTTTGAATACCAGGGAAGATACCTTCGCATCATTCAATTGTGCCTGCATCCGGTACCCGGCCGTTAGCGATACTTCCGGTCGGCCTTCACTTCGAGTCACGCTGATTATTCGGTCTGAAAAATCGATTTGATATTCCGCTGCACGCAGGTCTGCTCTCCGTGTGATCGCGGTTTGTATCGCTTCCGGCAGGTTGGTCGTAAGAGCGGCAGCATCCACCTCAAAACCACCGGTGACCTGCACAGGGGTAGTCTGGGATATCCCGATCAGACTTTTTAAATTCGCCTGTGTGACGATCACCTGGTTCCTGGCTTGAATCACTGGTGGTTTTGCCGTGGCGGCTTCAACACGGGCGCGAAGCACATCGTAGTCGGAAACCGTGCCGGCGGCGTGAAATTTCTTTACCTGCACCAACTGGGCTACCGCCCGATCATGCGAGGCCTGACTCACGCCCAGCAGTTCGTCTGCCAGAAGCACGGCATAATACGCCTGATGTACATTCAGGATGACATTCTGTCGAATTCGATCGCTGGTGGCATGGGATAGATCCTCAACAAGCCTCGCGGCCTTCAGGCCGGCGCGTAACTTTCCGCCGCTGTAAATTGGCTGCTCAAAATCCAAGCCGAAATTCAAGACATTATCTGTTCCGGCCTTAAATGTTTGCCCACCGAAATTGAATTCCGGTAAAGACCAGTTTCTTGTAACCAGGGTGTTCAGATTGAGCCGGGGCAACGCCCCCGATATCGCTTCTTTTATCTGAGATTTTGCTTTACCGGTATCCAGTTGAGCGATTAGATAGGTCTCATTATTTTCAAGCGCCATCCGTACCGTACGCTCTAACGTCAGTTGAACCGTATCAGAATTCTGAGCTGATACCTGAGATGTGATGCTGACCATGTAGATCACTGCCAGCCCAATTAATACACCCTGTTTCATGAAATCCCCCTCGATCCCTCTTTTCAAGAATTCACTCTTCCTCAGTAGAGGTGATTGATTTTTCTATGCCCACTTGCCGCTTCCCTATGCCTTCCAAAAAAAGCCGTGTATAAGCAGAGGCTATATCCTGTCCGTCATATTGCACGTACGCCTCATGCCGGAACAATTCCCGCATCAGCACCTGATGATTGATCATACCGATAAATCCACGCGCAGCAATCATCGGGTCGGCCGTATCAAAGGCGTCCTCATCCATGCGCCGCTGTATGTATTGCCCCAACATTCTTACCAGATCGATCATCTGATGTGTAAAAAACATATCGGATAACGCCCGGTCTTCCAACGCACTAAATAATAGAAGCCTCATCAAGGTTGGATCCCGGTGCATTTCCTTAAACATAATTAAAGCTGTAGACTCAAAAACCACGGTATCATCCCGCAGGTCCATACTGGTCTGAATATCGGACAAATCCCATGCCGACAGCTCTTGCATCTTGTTTTCAATAATGGCCGCATACAAATTTTCTTTCGTCTCGAAATACCTAAATACAAGCGCATCTGTAATATCGGCCATCTGGGCTATTTGTTTGGTTGTCGTCCCTTTAAAGCCCTGTCTGGCGAATAATTTCGCAGCCACCTGAATAATTTGCTCACGTCGGTCTTCGCCGGACATCCGCACCGCTGCCACGTGTAGTCTCCTCAAATTCATGAGTACAGAGTGAATATCGGCAACACGCTTCACTCTATACTCTTCTACTCTGTACTTTACCCTGCCGGAGCCGGCTCGCTCCCCGGCGGCACAAGTACCTCCGACTCTTCCCGGACTGCTTCTGTCTGTTCCTCGCCGACGCGTTCGGTCAAACCGGTTAATACATCATACATCACCGGCAATACCACCAAGGTCAATACGGTGGCGACGGCCAGCCCGAATATAACAGCCACGGCCATCGGCCCCCACCACTGCGAACTCTCTCCACCGATCTCAAAGCTTAATGTGGCGAAATTGACGCTGAAACCGGTACCCAATGGAATCAAACCGAGGATAGTGGTCATCGCCGTTAAGATCACCGGCCGCAGACGCGTCACGCCGCCCTGGATGATCGCCTCGCGGCGCCCGAGGCCCCGTTCACGCAGTTTTCGGATGTAGTCAATCAATACAATCGCGTTATTAACAACCACCCCTGCCAGACTGATCACCCCTATCCCCGTCATGATAATCCCGAAGGGCGTCGCGGTGACCATTAACCCCAGGAGGACCCCGATCAGAGAAAGAAGGACCGACATCACGATGATAAAGGGCATGGTAATGGAATTGAACTGAGTGACCAGGACGAGGGTGATCATCAACAGGGCGATGACAAACGCCTTGGTAAGGAAATCCTGCGATTCGTCCTGCTCGACATTTTCACCGGCATAACGCACGACATAACCGCTCGGCAGTTGATACCCGTTCATCGTGCCCTGAATTTCTTTAAGCACCTCACTGGGCAAACGACCTTCAACATTCCCGATAATCGACACCACCCGTTCCTGATCCTTGCGTTTAATAGATCCAACGCCCCCGACCACTTTTATTGTTGCCAGGTTGGCCAGAGGAATCAATATTCCATCATGCATCACATGCAAACGATTCAGATCAGCAAACGATCCTCGGGATTGTTCGGCGAATCGGACCACAATGTCGTATTCGTCCTCGCCTACCCTGAACTCGGACGCTTCGGTGCCGTTAATCGCCGTCCGTACGGTCCGGGCGATTAACGACGTATTCAGTTCGAGGAGGGCAGCCTGAGTCCGATTTATTTCTACTTTCAACTCCGGTTTTCCTGAATCATAGTCATCTTTCAGATCCACAAGCCCGGGTATATCCTGGATACGCTGGGTGATTTCTTTGGATAATCTGCCAAGCACCGTGAAGTCGTCGCCAACGATTTCGATTTTAACGGGCGGTTCGGTTGGTGGTCCTTGAGATGGGGTCACGAGTTCGACCCGGGCCCCCACCAGACCGGCCGTGCGCTCACGGATCATCTCAACGGTAGTAAATGAGGACTGGGTTCGATCCGCCCGTTCAACAAAATCTACAATGATACGGGATTTATGCGGCGTCCCCCCACCGCTGCTGCTGAAATCCGAAGGATCAGGTGAAGAACCGACATTCGCTGTAAACAGGCTAATACCCGGTATGCCGGCCAGAGAGGCCTCGACCTGCCGGACGATATCATCCGAGATGTCCAGTCTGGTGCCGATGGCGGCATTGACATCGATGAAGGCCTGATTGGGTTCAGTTTCCGGAAAAAATTCCACCCCTTTACCAAAATATCCGTACAGCACAAACATGCTTATAAGCAATCCGAAAGTGGTGCCCAGAATACGTCCCCGGTGATCTAACGCCCATCCGAGGAAATGCTGATAGGCAAAACGAAACCGTTGAAGCCATTGTTGCTCCTGATGCTTTTTGTTTACCGTCATCAATACAGAGCAGATCGTGGGATTGATAACCAGTCCGACAAACAGGGAGGCCGTCAGTGTGATGATGAGAGTCGCCGGCAGATACCCCATGAATTCACCAATAATACCGGGCCAGAAGAGCATGGGCGCGAAGGCGCATAACGTAGTCAGCGTAGAGGCAATCACAGGAATCGCCACCTCACCAGCTCCCTTCATCGCCGCCTCGACAAGGCTATACCCTTCTTCACAATGACGATAGATGTTCTCCACGATGACAATTGCATTGTCCACCAGCATACCCAGCGCCAGAATAAGGCTGAAGAGCACCACCATATTCAGTGTGTATCCCATCGCTTCGAGGACGATGAACGACAGCAGCATGGAAAGCGGGATCGCTATAGCCACGAACATGGCATTGCGGATACCCATGAACAGGAAGAGAACAATGACGACAAGGATCAAGCCCGTTATGATATTATTCTCCAGATCACTAACCATCCGCCGGACATCTTTAGATTGGTCTGCCAGCACCGTGAGTTCTACCGAAGCTGGGAGTCTATTTCGTTCTTCATCCAGCAACGCGTTCACCGCATCCGCGATTTTAATCAAATTCTCACCGGTGCGTTTCTGTACATTCAAGGACACGCAAGGCAGCCCGTTGAACCGGGCGTAGGTGGTGGCCTCCTTGAAACCAAACCGGACGGTGGCTACATCGCGAATGAAAATCGGCTGGTTATTTCGGGCTTCTATCACCAGATCACCGATCTCCTGAGTATTGGAAAACTCTCCCGGTACACGCACGGCGTATCGAAGTGTACTGGTTTTTATCGAGCCGCCCGGTATATTTAAATTCTCCTCCCGGATCGTCTCTATGATATCTTCAAGTCCCAGATTGTAATACGTCAGCCGGTTCGGATCGACGTCCACCTGAACCTCTCGCTCCAATCCACCAACCAGAGTCACATCCAGTACACCGGAGACAGATTCGATCCGATCTTCCAGGTCTTCCGCAATATCTTTGAGCGTCACAAGATTATGGGACCCGGATACATTAACCACCATGATGGGAACATTATCAAAATTAATCTCATTGATGCTGGACTCCTCTGCATCTTGAGGAATTTCCGTCCTGGCCAGATCAACCTTCTCACGCACTTTTTGAAGCGCGTTGTCGATATTTACATCGGTTTCAAATTCGATCACGACCGTCGAGATGCCTTCACTCGAAGTTGACGTGATTTCTTTAACGTCCGATAGCTCCTTGAGGCGCTTTTCAATGGGTTGTGTAACCAGATTCTCCATATCGGCAGGCGATACGCCGATGTAGGGCGTGGCCACAATAATGATGGGAATGGTAATTGACGGCGCCGACTCACGCGGCAGGGAGAAATACGCCGTAAGCCCCATTAGAATGATTAAACCGGTCAGGACAAATACACTGGTCTTATTCTTTATGGATAAATCCGAAACGATCATAACCCCCAACTCCTTTGTAGAGCGACAGGTGTTTCCTACTTTTCTTTAACCTCGACAAGCTCTCCATTAACCAGATCCCGGTGGCCCACCGTAATCAAAGGCATATCCACATCCAGCCCCTCCGTCACCACCACCTGATCCTGAGACACTGATCCCAGTGTCACCGGCATGGCTTTTGCCATATTTCCATCGACAATGAATACCACCATACCCTGATCTGTATCGATGACTGCATCTTGCGGAATAACGATTGTCTCGGAGATATAATCCTTCACGACACGAATCGTCGTCGCCATCTCGGGTTTCAATATGTTATCCGAATTCGATATTTCAATCTCTATCGGGACCGT
This sequence comes from uncultured bacterium, assembly GCA_913051705.1. Lineage (GTDB taxonomy): Bacteria > JAAXHH01 > JAAXHH01 > JAAXHH01 > JAAXHH01 > CAJXCW01. The sequence continues at coordinate 6,281 of CAJXCW010000011.1, read as the reverse complement.
CCGGTTGTCCGGATCCAGGGTGGTCCCCACATAGGTCACTCGCCCCACCCGGATGGTGTCCGGATAGGCAGGAAAGTTCAGGACGGCTTCCGTCCCTTTTTGTACATATCTCAGATATCGTTCCGGGACGCCGGCCACAATTTTAACCCGATCGATTTCAACAATTTCTACAAAGGCAACACCGGCGATGGCCAGTTCTCCCTCTTCCAGAAACCGATCGTCAATCACCCCCGATATGGGGGCCTGGATAATCGTCTTGTTTAATCGGGCCTGTACATGGGTCAACCGCGCCTTGGCGATGTCATACAGATACTGCGTGTCAAGATAGGCGGATTCAGCCGCCGCCTTTTGATCGAACAGTTTCTTCTGATTATTCAGATTGAGTGTGCTGGCTTTCAAGGAGGCTTGCGCCTCACGGAATTCTGCCTGTAATAAATCATCCTCAATTTCTGCAAGAACCGTGTTCTTTTTTACCCATTGCCCTTTTTTAATGGCAATCCGTTCGATCATACCGTTCGCCTCGATACTGACCACTACCCGCCGCCGGGGTTTGACCTCACCGACCAGGTTCAGATAATTGGTAAATGACCGGATCTGTACCGGACTGACAATCACATTGACAGCACGTTTTTTCCGCACCGCCTTCTCTTCACCGGCAGCATTCCCGCTTTCACCGCAACCCGACAAGGTGACCATCACCATCAGACCTACTGGTAAAATGTAATGCCGCGAAAACCGGCCTATCATAAAAAGAGCTCCTTAGATACGAGATTATTTAGTCAACCCGCCACGAGCCACCCGCTCCCCACCCTGATAAACAGCATCAGTAAGTAAGTAAGTAATCACTAACTTTGCCACGCATAATAAGACAATTCTTTGGAGGTGTCAACGGGTTTTATAAAAAAAGAGAGGGGTGCTAAAATGAATGAATCTGATGCCCATTGGCGGGGAACCAGATCAGGTCTACGACGAAGGAAATAAACACGCCGGTGGCATAGGCGACGATCATACCGATCACAAGAGGTTGCACGGTTCGATAGAGGGCCACGCCGCCCACTCTGAAAATAACCACCTTCACCAGCCACACGAAAAAAAAGTTGGCGACGGCCATGTTTACGCTGTGGGTAGCCACGACGCCGAATCCAATCGGATGGAGCGGCCACCAGGTGAATCGGTGGTGAACAATGAGTAAAAAGAACATCACCAGTATACCGGAACTGCTATAGATGACATGGGTTGATTTATAGGGATGGGCGTTGTTGATCCAGCCGGCCAGCTCATCCCAGACCTCTTGCGCCCCTCTTTTAAAAGCCGTACCCGTAAACTGAGACGCGCCGAAGTCATATCCCAGATAGATGGTGTAGACAAACGCGGTCGCCGTACTCAAGACCAGCGTCAGTGTAATCATGCCGAACACCCCCTTGCCCACACCGCCGCCCATGACATCTCCCATTTTGGCCGCATGCGCCATAGAACACATGCCCAGCGTCCGCCAGTTACGTGCGAAGGTATGGCATAAGGTCATCGTCGTCAGCGTTTGCGCGTCGATATGGTCCGTACCGACCACCACCACGGTAACACGGTTGGCGGCGTCGTAGGGAATGTCGAAGGCGGCCAGACCTGTTTCAGCCACGACCCGTGAGATCCCGACAAAAATCAGCAGGGACATGGTGATCATGACGATAATCAGGACAAGCGACCCACCGGCGGCATACAGCCAGGCGACCAGATATAGATAACCGCCTGCCACGCCGAATACGGCCAGACGATAAGAAAAAAATTCTCTGCTTTCATCCAGATCACTTGGACGACCGAGCGCATGATAAAACACCTGTTTCAAATGTCTTCGCGCCATCCACAGGGTAAAAACGACCATGGTGAGCAGTCCGCCCAGATGTTGAAATTGAAGGACCATGTAACTATTGGCGACGCCCATGTTATTCATCATGCCTTCCTGGATAATCCGTAACAGATAGAAAAACCAGACGCTGAACAACACTTCTATACGGGTAAAATAGGCAATACCGGCGACCAGATAGTTAAATCGGATGCTGATGTTGGGGGCCTTGTCAAAAAGCACCAGCCCTGTGGCATGCGTCGGTCCGATACGTATCGTGGGCAGATAGCCAAAATAGCCGATCATATTCCATAACAGAATAAAAAAGGTGATTCCGAATCCCATCCAGAAAAGAGGACTTCTGACGATAGGGGGCCAGAGGGATGGACCATCTGTGCCTTCGATCAGTAACAAGGGCACCTGAGCCAGCGGAAAAGAGAGACGTTCGTGCTCTACCCATTGCTTGCGTAAAATGACCATCAACGAGGCCCCAACGATAAAAATAGCCGCGTAAAACGTAAGCCACCAGAATAGAGGAATAATCCATACCTGCCAGACAGCAGTATCGCCAGACCCCAGCCCCTCAAAAAATGGGGTGAGGGCATTATCCGTGTTGGGCACGATCAACCAGGAGGGAACCGAAGATAAGAAGAGTTCCGCCCAACGGTTCTCGGGACTCACAAAATAATTGGGGCCGCTGATGACCGACAGCGCGTAGGAACTGAACGCCCATGCGGGGATGGCCGAGGCGGTAAACACCAGAAAGAAAACAATGATCAGTTCCTGGCGGGTGAATCCTTTACCTGGCAAGATCCATTTGATTAACGGATTCAAGCCAAAGACGACCAGCACAAAGGGGAATACCGTAGTAATTGGCAGGTGCGCCAGGCTGACGATAGAGGCATTGGTGACATAGGATGAATGAATCCCCCAGATATTCAGCAGCACCGACAGGATAAGCCCAACGGATATTGCCCTGATCGTCAGTCCGGCCGATACCGGAAGCGGGGAAGGAGAGGATTGCTGACTTTGGCGGATAGATTTTATTTGAATACGGGAAAGGGACATATGGATTTTTGAATTATGAATTATGAATTATGAACCGCGTAGCGCTCGCTGGGATCAGCAATTATGAATTATGATTGGCGTGCCTATGAACAAAGATCCTTGATAATAACACCTGCCTTTGATTAATATCAAGAGGAATGAAACAGCGAGTGACTTTTGTCCATGTGAGTAAAACCAGGAAAGGACGAATCGAATCTCTATAGAAAAACATGATGCCTATGCAGCATTTCGGATCGATGCCTATCGTAAGTATGTATTCGGCTGGCTTTTCGCCGCGATCGGTACCCAGATTCAGGGCGTGGCAATCGGGTGGGAGATGTACCAGCGGACAGGGGAAGCCTTATCACTGGGTCTGGTAGGACTCACGAAGGCGATCCCTGCGATGTTATTGGCACTGCCGGCAGGTTTTATCGCCGATCGCTACAACCGATTACACGTGGTCACCTTGAGCATGGTTGGCATGACGGTCACGTCGTTGGGGTTGGCGGCGCTTTCCTATTTTGAGGGACCGACCGATGTGATGTACCTTCTTCTCTTCCTCGATGCCGCCTTTGTTATGTTCGGAAGGCCTGCTCGCGTGGCGCTGTTGCCGCAGATTGTACCACGTGAGATATTTGCCAACGCGGTCACCTGGAATATGAGCCTATTCCAGATCACTTCGGTGGCCGGCCCGGCGATCGGAGGATTTATCCTCCTGTGGAATATACCGGCGGCCTATGTCATCTGTGCGACCAGCTCTCTACTCTTTATCATCTGGCTTCAACGGCTTCCCTTTCATCATGTCCCGGAGAAACACACGGAAACGGCTTCTTTACGCACGGTCCTGGCCGGCATTGAATTTCTCTGCCGAAAGCGTATTCTGCTCACCATCATTTCTCTGGATCTGTTCGCGGTCCTGCTCGGCGGCGCCGTCTATCTGCTGCCGATTTTTGCTGAGGACATCCTGCATGTAGACGCACGGGGATTCGGCTGGCTTAACGCAGCGCCGGCTGTCGGGTCGTTTTGCATGGCGATCCTGCTGGCCCACCTGACGCCGATGTCGAAAGCCGGACGCAATATGCTCCTGGCTGTGGCAGGTTTCGGACTGGCGACGATTGTATTCGGGATTTCCGAATCGTTCTGGCTATCCATGCTGATGTTGTTTCTAACCGGCGCCCTGGACAACATCAGCATGGTCATCCGCCATACCCTGCTGCAACTGTTGACGCCCGACCGGATGCGGGGCCGGGTCTCCGCCGTCAGCAGCGTATTCATCGGAGCGTCCAACGAACTCGGCGGCCTCGAATCCGGCCTGGTCGCCCACTGGTTCGGACCGGTGTTCTCCGTGGTAAGCGGCGGGATCGGCACTATCGCCGTGGTGACCACGATGGCCGTCATCTCACCCGCCCTGCGCATGTTAGGCTCGCTCAGGGGCGAAAACTTAGACAAAGAACAGGACGAATAATGCGTCTCCGTATGATATTCTTGTGGATCGGCCTGTTTCTGATTCTGGCTGTTGCAGCAGGATTATATACCACCCGAGCAGGGATGGCGCTATTGGCCTCCACCGATGCCTTTATCGCGCACCAGGTAGATCCGAGGATTTATTATGAGCCCAGAGCGTTCGAGACCGATACGCATCAGGGCATTCTGCCCCATGAACTTTCTCATCTTCACATGATACAAACCATGGGGGGTTCGCCTACCAGACGGGTCTTCCGGTCTGGTTTCAGGAGGGGCTGTCCGTATTTGTATCGGAAGGTGGCGGCGCCGAACCCGTAGACCGAACCACGGCGCGACGTGCTATGCTCTCCGGAGAAACATTCACGCCAGAAGACACCGGCGCCTATCTTTTTCGGAAGACGGCCGCCGTGCTCGGATTACAACACCACCTGTTTTACCGCCAGAGTGCCATGTTTGTCGAATATCTCCACGACCGGGACCTCCAGTCATACCAGCGCTTTCTCAAAGCTATATCACAAGGGACACCCTTTAGAGACGCAGTTGAGATATTGGGCGGTTCAACGGAGCATCTCTGGCGTCAATTCATCGAGGATTTAAAATGAGGTCTCTTATGTGATCTCCCGGATATCCTTCTCGGATAATCCCATGTCGTAAATCCCGGCCATCCATCCCTCATTATAATATGGTATTCTGCCGATGGTATCAACTTTAAATGTGCTTTGTACTTTGTTAAAAGCCTTCAAATTATAGCGGCAGCTTATGAGTCGAATCCATCAAAGAACAAAGTACCAAGCACAAAATACCCTGATGTTACGCGATCTTTGAGTAACATCAGTTATATAGTCGGGATTTCAGGGAAAACATCGTAAACTAAATATGGTGGATAATGACATAATGCCGGGCGTGATTGTAAAAAGACTGGAATTCGATCAGGCAATCATCTATTTTCATTCATTAACCTGATGTTATAACCTCATCATCGTATCCTCCATCCCCAAGCAGAGGCGGTATGGACAGGGTCTTCCTCGCCATATATGTTCCAAATTTCAAAACGTTTTCAGAATTGAATAGTGATCCATGAGGGGATAATCTGATCCGGACGAAATGCGTGATTTATGGGACTTGACCAGCACATAATCATAGGCCAATACAAGATGCTCCGCCTTCTCGGTAAAGGTGGTATGGGAGAAGTGTACCTTGCCGAGGATACCAGGCTAAAACGTGAAGTAGGCCTCAAGATGCTCCCCGAAGCCGTCCGGAATGAGGCTGCACGGCTTCGTCGTTTACGGGCACGATAAGGGTGGCGAAAGGAGCACAAACTTGCAGCTTAGAAATCGTGTCGCTGTCGTGACGGGCGCCGGCCAGGGCATTGGACGGGCTATCGCTGAGAAGTTCGCAAAGGAAGGCGCCCTGGTTGTAATAGGTGAACTCATTTCCGAACGCGGTGAAGAGGTAGCCGGCAGAATACGGGACGACGGCCTGCGCGCCCAGGCGATTCAACTCGACGTCACAAGTGGGGAATCGTGTACCGCCCTGACCAGGCAGATCGCGGAAGAGCATGGGCGCATCGACATCCTTATTAACAGTGCCGGTGTTTTCGTGCCCGGTAAATCGGAGGACATCCGCGAAGAAGACTGGCACTTCCAGATCGATGTGATGTTGACTGGCCCATTTCTGATGACCCAGGCGGTGGTCCGTGAGTCAATGATACCGCAACGCTGCGGCAGCATCGTCCACATCGCTTCGATCAACGGTATGGGCGGCTGGCCGATGCGTGCGGCCTACACCGCCGCGAAGGCGGGCCTCATAAAGCTCAACGAGGTGCTGGCTACAGAATGGGCCCAGTACAACATCCGACTGAATTGCGTTTCGCCGGGTGTGACACGGACCGAAATGGTGACGAAAGCAGTCGATGACGGCCTGGAGATCGGAA
>CAJXCW010000010.1 GCA_913051705.1 uncultured bacterium | reverse complement strand
AGCACCATCACCCGTATCACGGAGACCCTGAATCCACGCGTATGCCGGGTCGTTTCCCTGGCCAAACCGACAGAGCGTGAGAAGACCCAATGGTACTTTCAGCGATATGTAATGCATCTGCCGGCAGCGGGTGAAATTGCCTTGTTTGACCGGAGCTGGTACAACCGGGCCGGCGGAAAAGGAGTGATGGGGTTCTGTACGGAAGAGGAATACCAGGAATTTCTAAGGTCATGCGCGGAATTTGAGCGCATGCTGGTACGGGACGGCATTCATCTTATCAAATACTGGTTTTCTGTAGACTCCGATGAACAGTTCAGGCGGTTTGAAAAACGAATAAATAGTCCGGCCAAACGCTGGAAATTCAGTGATATGGACCTGCAGTCCTATCTGAAATGGGACGATTATTCTCGTGCGAAAGACGAGATGATGGCCTACACGGACATCAAGCAGGCCCCTTGGCATGTAGTCCAATCCGATGATAAGCGACGCGCCAGGCTAAACTGCATCAGCCACCTGCTCAGTCTGTTCCCCTACACCTACGAGGAACCTGCCTCCATTGACCTTCCTGACCGCCAGGTCGACATGGGGTATATCCGTCCACCGAAGGAAGATCAGGCGTTTATTCCGGATGTGTATTGATGATGGTGGGGGGCGCGCAGCGGGTGAAGGCTCCTTTCATCCAGCCTCTCCAGACTATGGATCCCCGCTTAAAGCCTGCGCAGATGACAACTTTTTAACTTTTATCGCGTACTATGCTTTCTCCCTTTGAATTATCTGATCCCGCCTGGGACCGACCCCGATCCAGGTGATGGGAATACCGATCCACTCCTCCAGTTGCAAGACGTATTGTTGCGCCTGGGCGGGCAGGTCTTGAAACGTGCGCACCTCGGCAACATCCTGTCGCCATCCAGGTAAGGACGTCAGGACAGGTTTCGCCTGGTCGAGTTGAGCGGGCGGCGGGAAGGATTCTGTACGTTCTGATCCGGTTTCATAGGCGACGCACACCGGGATCGTATCGAGATAGCCAAGCACATCGAGATTCGTCAGAACTACCTCGGTGGCACCCTGTATCCGGCAACCGTATCGGGTGGCGACCACATCAAACCAGCCTACGCGGCGGGGTCGGCCCGTCGTAGCGCCGTACTCGCCGGCATCGCCGCCCCGGTTGCGTAGCTCCTGAGCTTCGGGATCCTGCAACTCTGTCACAAACGGTCCTGTACCGACACAACTGGAATAGGCTTTGGTCACGGTGAGCACCTGCTGAATGGCCGAAGGTGGTATGCCAGCCCCCACCGATGCGAAACCGGCCAGAGGCGACGAGGAGGTCGGATAGGGATAAATCCCATGATCCGGATCACGCAAGGCGCCCAACTGACCCTCCAACAAGATATGTTTGCCGTCTGAAAGGGCGTCATGAATCAGGGTCACGGTGTCGTCTACAAAAGGCAGAATGCCCTGTGCGGCCTCCAGCATTTCATCTACCAGTGTATCCGCAGATAAAGAAGGCTGGTGGTATAGATGCTCGAACAGCACGTTTTTTGTCGCCAGCGCGCCTTCAATCTGCCTTTTCATACGATCCGGATACTTCAGATCGGCCACCTGCACGCCGACTTTCGAATATTTATCGGCATAGAACGGCGCGATACCCTGACGGGTTGACCCGAAGGCCTGGGCGCCGCGGCGGTTCTCCTCATACTCGTCCAGCAGGAGATGGTACGGCATCACCAGTTGCGCCCGGTCTGAAATCCGAATATCGGGCGTTGGAACCCCGCGCTCTTTCAAGATATCGAGCTCTTTTGTAAAAGCATGTACATTCAAGGCGACGCCCGGTCCGAGCATATTAACCGTGTGCGGATAAAACACACCGGCCGGCAGCAGGTGCAGTGCAAACTTGCCGTAATCGTTAATGATGGTATGACCGGCGTTGCTCCCGCCCTGAAATCGCACGACCATATCGGCCTCAGCCGCCATGATATCGACCATCTTGCCTTTGCCTTCATCTCCCCAGTTTGCACCGACTATTGCAGTTACGGACACGATATGCCTCCAGTCAACTCACTTCTATTAACGACACCGCATGTGAGATGCCGCTGAGATGAACGTCTGTATAAGGACCGGCGGTGACTGTGTTGTCCATCGCTTCCATGGTGGAGGCGGTAACGACTACGCCGGTTTTTGTATGTTCTACCGCCCAGTCCATGGCCAGCAGGGCGATGCTGACGGTCTCACCAATCACATCCGGGCGGGCGTAATCCGGATGGCCGACCGAGCCGAAATATACGTCTCCGGAGCAAACACCGATCTTGAGAGGTTCCGTTTCGATCAGGCGCATGTGCAGCGCCGTACGCACCGCCCGTGCCGCATGGCCTGCGCCGGAAAAAAAACACAGGATACCGGGACCGTTATATTTGATCGGAATACCATCATGCCGCAGGACCGATTCGGTTGCTTGATAACAACGGGCATTGATCCAGTCTGCAAAGGCTTTCGGAGGCAGCGATTCGGATTTACTTCGTGCGGTCTGAACGCCGGAGGCCAGCACCGTGGCTGCCATCACATCCGGATCATCCGCATCCCCACCCATCAGCCAGTCGATAGACACCCCGAGCAAACCCGCCAGCGGCCGCAGCAAGGCGATATCGGGGGCATTCTCCCCTCGTTCCCATTTGGATACAGCCTGCGGACTTATCTGTAAGGCATGGGCGATGTCATGCTGTTTGAGGCCGCGTTTTTCACGTTGTAAACGGATGCGACGGCTGAGGAATTGGAGGGACATGGAAATGGTGATTGTCTGATTGTCTGATTGTCTGATTGGAAAAGCGTTTAAGTAATGATAGGGATCTTGGTGGGAAAAAGCAATGATGATCCGGTTGTTTTTGGGGAACGTAGGGGTTGAGGTTACGAACCGGTTTGGTGGATAATCCATCCTGTGAGTTCGTCAGAGAAGCCTGGAGCCATATCAAATGGCCATTGCATGACGAATCCGAGGTGTTCAGCTTCGGGGTAAATGACATAGCTATATCGTCGGTTGTACCGGGTCACCAGCGAGTCCAGCACCACTTTACTTTTTGCCACAGGGACAGAGGAGTCCTCACTCCCGAACAACCATAGACCTGGGATAGATAACTCCTGAAGGAGGAGGCGCGGATCGAATCCGGAGGGAGATCGCGCCATGACAAGACTATCGATGGCCATATCGGAAAGGCCCGATCCCTCCCCGTGGATCTCACCTGTCAAGTCGCTGAAATAGCGCAGATCTACAAACTTGTCATATAGATACGATACCATTTTAAATAACCTGCAGGACAAAAATAAAGCGCAACATGTTGCGCTCGTAGGGTTAATTCTCACATTTCAAAATTATTACATAGATGATACTAATGGGAGCAGACATCCCAACGCCGTTGAAGCTATGGGGCTGCTCACTGAGGTGAAATCGATGCGGGTAGCATCATGAGCATCGGGCACCTGTCACCGGGCCAGGTGCACAGGTTTCATGGACAGGCGGTCACTTTTGGCCGTCGGATTCTTTGATCCAGTTATGGACAATCTTGCCAGGAAGAGGATGTACGAGGAAGGGCTCAAAGAAGGAAAGCAAGAAGAGCTCAAAGAAGGAGAGATGAAAGAGAAACGACAGATTGCCCGGACAATGTTGGCCAGAGATATGGCCATTTTGGACATTGCTGCGATCACCGGGTTATCGGAGGAGGATATCCGGAAGATCACATAAGTATTGTAGACGGCTTACTGTTGAAAAAATACTAAAAACGATATTACAACCCCCGTGGATAAGGCGTCAGATTCTCGAAGCCGGTCGCTGTGATCAGATAATTATCCTCGGAACGCACACCACCGCTTCCCGGTATGTAGATCCCTGGTTCAAGAGTACAGGTCATCCCTTCCTCGAGCATCTCATCGCTGGCAGGAATGAAGAAAGGCGCTTCATGGGCATGGAGTCCGAAACCGTGGCCGCCATGGTGTGGAAAGTAGTCGCCGTATCCCTCGGCCACAATGGCGTCGTACATGGCTTGATACACCTCACGCGCCGGTGTACCAGGACGTAACAACTGTTCCCCTGCATCCACCGCTTTAAGCACAACATCATGCATCCTGGTCTGTTCAGCCGTAGGCGCGCCGCCGACAACAAAGGTCCGACACGTATCCGCCCAGTAGCCCTCGGTCGTCGTCCAGAGATCGAAGATAAACAGATCCCCGTTTTGCAGCACACGTCCCGTCGGCCACCCGCCAATCCCTTCAGACCGTTCGCCGGATACAAAATCGCCGTAGAAGAAGGTGCGCTCCCCGGCAGATTTTGTGAGCGCCGCGCTGCCTGCCAGCAACGCATCCAGCTCTGTTCTTCCTTCGGCAATCGTCTCTTTAACGGTCTTGTAGGCCAGTGCAATCTGCGATTCGCTCCGCCTGATGAGCGCCAGTTCATCGTCTTCCTTTACACGTCGCATGTGGAGAATGGTGTTCGAAAGATCCGTCATGGATGCAGATGGATACAATGCCTGAAGCAACATCGTCACCGCAGTCGCTTGATATCTGCTTTCAATACCTATTTTCTGAGGCTTGCTGCTGTCGCTTACGAGATGCTCACGCAACACCGCCAGGGCATCGTCGAGATGAGTCACCATTTTATGGTGAATGTCATAGTCGGTATAGACAATCATCTCATCACGGTAGACCTTATCCGCCAGCGGTTTGAACATCTGACTGTTGAGCAGAACAGGGCCTCGGTCGGGATACACAAGCAGCAGGACGACTTTCATATCGGAGATGCCCACATCCGGCCTTAGAAAACCGGTCAGATACGCAATGTTTCTGGTATCCGACACGACCGCCAGATCCAGACCCTGCTCTGCACATCCTGCCGCAAACCGACGCAACCGCTCACGACAACGTTCGGTAGATAGCATGGAACCCTCCGGGTTAGTCAGAACTCTGTAACGCTTTCAGCCTGTTCGGATAATTGGTGATAATGCCGTCTACGTCCAGATCGATCATCCGGAGCATATCGGATTCGTCGTCGACGGTGTAGGTACATAGATCGAGACCATGGGCATGCACGTCGTCGATGAGCGCCTCTGTCACGAGCGTATACGCAGGCGTCACAATCCCGGCGCCGACAGATTCTGCCTGATGGATCATATCCCCCTCGCGACCGATCAGCAAACTACGCAGCACATGAGGCAACAAACGTCGGGCATCGGCAATCACCTGCGGATGAAACGATTGGATAACGGTAAAATCGGCGGCTTCGGTCTCCATGATGGTCTCCATTACCGTATCGGTGATGTCGTCCGGCTTTATCTCGATCAGCACAACAGCCCTGTCACGTATCAATGCAAGCGCTTCTAAAAGTGTCGGGATGCGTTCACCGTCTCCGGCATCCGCTTCGACAAGATCATGCAGAGTAAGATCGCGAATGGCACCGGTCTGATTGGTCGTACGGTCTAATGTGGCATCATGCATGACCACCACCTGGCCGTCTTTAGTCCGGTGCACATCCAGCTCCACCATATCCGCGCCGTGTTCAAGCGCCAACCGGAATGCAGCGAGAGTATTCTCCGGTGCCAGGCCTTTGCCCGAGGCACCACGGTGAGCTATGTTTAGAGGGGTGTGCATATATCTCCTCAGGATGGGGTTCGTACAGAGATCCGCCTCTTCAGTGCAGGATTAGCCGTAACATAACCGGCAAGAAAATAGGGTGTCAAGGGAAACTCTTATACTGAGATGGGGAGGAGAGGGAAAAGGTTGATTGGGCAGGTGGGCAGGTGGGCAAGGTAGCTAACGTAACTGCTGAATCGAACATCGGCCGATGCCTCATGCAGACACCACCCATGACCTACTTGTAGAGAAAGATAATATGGCTGAGTTATATTGAAAGCATGAATTTATAATTCTCCTAAAGCGTTGTACTTATTGTAAATTTAAAACTTGACAAAGTTGTCATGTTTTCTATCTTATTGACCGACATAAGATTAAGCTAATAATGAAAAACCGCCCGTATGACTTACATTATAGCAATTTTGTGCTATAGAAGTAATGGTATCTTCAACATCATCAAAGGGTGTCAGGGATATGAGCTATTCTCAACCTGTGACCTAAAACATTTAAGGAGAAAGTATAATGCAAATTCCTATGGCACAACAACAGCCTACCTATGATCCTGTGGCTGTACAGCCTATGCGAGATGAACTGACCTCAGCTGGTTTTGAAGAATTACTCACACCAGACGACGTGGATAGAGTGATGGGAAGTCAGGATGATGAAACGGTTATCGTCATGGTTAATTCTGTGTGCGGCTGTGCCGCAGGCAGTGCCAGGCCCGGCGTAACCCTGGCTTTACAGCATGGCACTATTCCTGATCGTCTGGCCACAGTTTTTGCCGGTCAGGACAAGGCCGCTCTATCCCATTTGCGTCAGGAATATCTGGGCGATTTTTTACCTTCATCCCCATTTGTGGCCGTGACGAAAAATAGCAAGGTGCTGTTCGTCCTCGATCGTCAGGATATTGAAGGAAGAAACCCGGAAGAGATAGCAAGTAGACTTACGGGGGCATTTGATCAAGAATGTAGCAAGCAAGGCCCCTCCATTACGCCTGAAGCTTATGCTGAATTAGTGCATGCGATAGCTTGTGGCTCTTCAATACCCAGGTTTGGTGATAATACGAATTAAGAGGAAACCTAATGTACGAAACGTTTTATGATGTCATAAAACGGTATCCATCCTGGACTTAATCGGGAATACGTCATTGGTGCGGATCGACCTGTTTCGTGACGAGTTTCCGGATGTCGAAGTGTATGCCAAAACCGAGATGTTCAACCCGGGCGGATCGATCAAGGACCGATCCGTTCTCCGGATGTTGACAGAAGCCATCGTGTCGGGCGCCCTCTCGTCCGGCAAGACGATTCTGGATTCGACATCCGGGAATGCGGGGATTGCGTATGCGATGATCGGCCGGGTGCTGGGCTATCCGGTTGAACTCGTCATTCCCGGTAATGCCAGTATGGAACGAAAAAAACGGATCAAAGCCCACGGAGCCCGCATCATCTTTACCGATCCATCCGAAGGGTATGACGAAGCGCTCCGTGAAGTACATCGACGAGCGGAGACGGATCCCGATCGGTATTTTTTCTGCGATCAATACGCGAACGAACACAACTGGCAGGCCCACTATGACACCACCGCGGTCGAAATCCTCGAGCAGACCGGCGGGCGGGTCACAAAATTCATGGCGGGCGTGGGTACCGGTGGGACGATTACCGGGGTGGGGCGTCGCCTGAAAGAATACAATCCCGACATCGAGCTGCATTGCGTCATTCCGGAACGGCTTCCCGGCGTCGATACGAATGACCTCTACTTCCATCGCCGTCTGTGTCTGAGAGGGGATCGCGCCTTTGAAGGCATGGACCCCATGACCACACAGTGACTCGAAACCGAACTTGAGCGTGCGATAGCCGTCAGGATGCGCCTTGATGTTATCCACCCAATCCTGATAGACAGACCGATCCAGCATATCCGGCGGATTTTCGGTATAATACAGCGGGATCTCATCCCGATACCGGCCGGTGATTAATTCAGAAATCGATTGATTCAAAATCTTGCCGGCCAGATCCCACAGGGCGATATCCACACCGCTTACCGTCGGGATATGCGCCCGATAGGTGTGCTGGCTTGATGCCATCGTATCATAGAGCCGCTCCACAGATAGAGGGTCCTCATTCAACAAAACCGGCTCCATATCCTTCAAGTGGGCCCGCACCACAGGCCCGGAGGCTCCGGCCTCCCCATACCCTTCCAGACCGGCATCGGTTTCCACTTTCACCAGCGACTGGCCGGCGCTGTCTTTCAGTTCCATCGCTTTGAGGGCGGTGATACATGCACGGCTTTTATCTGATAAGCCTGGATCATGTTATCCGCCTGGTTTCGATGCTGAAGCATCGGAATTCATTGATATAAAATATCTCACAGTACCCGACAAAAATTCTAAAGCCTTCGGGCATGACAAGTATATCGATTTTTGTCGTGTACTGTGAAAATATCTACACAGATAACCCTTTACAACAACCGCCTCATTTTCATACTTTTATTACCGTCGTCTTATCATATTAATACAGGATCATAACTATGACATCGCCGACCACCTCTTTAACAAAAGAACAAATCGCGGCCTTCCACCGAGAGGGATATCTGGTGCTTGACGCGATCACGGCTCAGGAAGAGGTGGAACGTTTAAGGTTGATTTATGATCGGTTGTTTTCCGATAAGATCGGTTGGGCGTCCGGCAACCAATTTGACCTGGCAGGGACAGATGAAGGAGATCAGGCCACCCTGCCGCAAATATTGGGGCCGAGTCAATACGCACCAGAACTCAAAGAAACACGGTATCTACGAAATGCGCAAGGGATGGCCCGGGAGCTTCTGGGTGAGGAGATGCTGCCCCGGAATGGGGAACATATGATCTATAAACCGCCGGGTATAGGCGCGGCGACTCCCTGGCATCAGGATCAGGCGTACCACGACCCCACGATCAGGGCGTACGGCGTCAACTTCTGGATGCCGCTGGACGACGCGACAGTTGAATCAGGCTGTCTGCATTTCGTACCGGGTAGCCACAAACTGGATGTGTTGCCGCACCATAGTATCAACCATGACCCGCGCATTCACGGGCTGGAGGTGGATGATCCTGAGAAATGGGCGTCAAAAGGCATCGCCTGCCCGGTGCCGGCGGGCGGGGCGACCCTACATGCGGCCTTTATGCTCCATTATGCGGGACCGAACCGGACCGACCAGTCTCGTCGCGCCTACACGCTGGCCTTCCGTTTACCACCGGACCAACGAGAGACGCCCATCGACAATTACTGGTCTCGTAATCAGCAGACTGCCCGCGCCGAGCGGGCGCAGCAGGCAAACAGATAAAGGGCCTGATACTATGACATTAACCCAAGACCAAATCCACGACTACCACGAACAGGGGTACACCCTCGTAGAAGATATGTTTCCCCAATCCGAACTGGATGACATGAATGAAGAGCTGGATCGGCTGATGGACGAAGGGGCCGGAAAGGACGCCCACGGCAAGGGATGGATCATGCAACTGGGACTGGTCAGCAAAACCACCGAAGCCTTCTGCGCCGATGATCGTATTCTGGATCTCATCGCCCCGCTGGTCTACCCCGGCATTGCCATCTTTTCCTCCAAGCTGGTCTCCAAAGAGCCGAATGATGATGCTATATGCCACTGGCACCAGGATGATGCCTACTACACGAAGCACTCGCAGAGTGAACACCGCATGTCTATCTGGACCTCCTTGCAGGATACGATCATCGAACACGGTTGTCTTGAAGTCATACCCGGTAGCCATAAACGCGGCCTTCAGCCGACCAGTACGCGTAAAGAGGGGCTCTGTACCCTGGCTATGGATATTGACATCGATATGAATGAGCGCGTATTCTGTCCCGTTAAGGCCGGTACGATGATTCTGTTCAGCTCACTGCTCTGGCACGGTTCCGCCGGTAACCGGACGAATCAGCGCCGCCGGGCGTTTATCGTCTCCTATCAGGAAGCGACGGTGCCGGGCGGTAATGGTCGGCAGTGGAAGATTTTGAGAACGGGTTAAACGCAGGATGGGAGGATGGGAGGGTGGAGGGGTGGAGGTGAAAATCGAAAACTTTCCACTTCACCACCCTCTCATCCAATCCCCTTGAGATATAATATGCTACCCAAAATACGCCTGCAAATCCTGACCCTCATAACCGCCCTCCTCCTTCTCCCCCTGAGCTGTTCTTTTTTTCCACTGGATGAGACACCGATTGTCTTTGTCCATGGCAACGGGGACACGGCGGCCGTGTGGCACACGACCATGTGGCGGTTCGAGTCCAACGCGTATCCGCGTGACTATCTGTTCGCTATTGATTTTACCTACCCGAGTTCACTGACCAATGACGCAGTCCCGGAGGAAGGACGTTCCTCCACAACCGATCAGATGAATCAGCTCAGTGAATTTGTCGATACGGTTTTGGACGAGACAGGCAAGGACACAGTTATACTCATCGGCTCGTCGCGTGGCGGCAACGCCATACGAAATTACATCAAAAACGGCGGCGGGACCGTCAAGGTCTCCCATGCCATCCTCTGCGGCACACCGAATCATGGCATCGTCGCTCTGGACAGCATCATGCCCGATAGTGAGTTCAACGGGACGCAGCCGTTCCTCAAAGGGTTGAATGAAGGTTCTGAAGTCGTTGACGGCGTGAAGTTTATGACGATTCGCAGCAACCGTCTGGATAAATACGCCCAGCCGGACGGGGCTGGACTCGGTTTCCCTGGCATGCCGACCGGTGTGGGTTACGACGGCCCCGCGCTGGACGGGGCTGAAAATAAGGTCACGCCCATGCTGGATCACCGAGAAGTGGCATTTCATGGCCTGGCCTTTCTGCATATGTATGAGTTTATTACCGGTGCAAAGCCAAACCACTTTGGCGCCATTTTGGAAGAAGAACCGGTATTGAATGGAAAAGTCAACGGCATGATGGGAACAACGCCGACCAACATCGGTGTGGTGGGGGCTTCGGTTGAAATCTATGAAGTATCGGAAGAAACCGGTGAGCGGGAAGGAGAAGCCAAACACACGCAGACAACCGAAGAAGACGGTCTGTGGGGACCTTTTACTGCTGATCCGGAGGTGTATTACGAGTTCATCATCACGATCGAAGGCCATCCAATCACGCATATTTACCGATCTCCCTTTCCACGTTCAAGCGATGTGATTCATCTGCGGCCAGGCGTCTTCGCCGAGGGCGATGCGGAGGCCGGTAGCGTGGTTGTCATGAGTAGACCACGGGGATACTTCGGCCACGGCCGTGATACCTTTACGCTGGATGGCCAGATTCCCGAAGATGTGCGGGAAGGTCTCCCTGTCGATTCGACCAGCAAGTTGAAACTTGAACCCGCGCTCAGGCGTTCTGTCGTCGCCGTATTCGGTTTTGAATCGATTACTGTTCAGTCCTGGTCCGCCCAGGAGAATCATCTGGTGATTGCAGAGTTTCATTGAGGCACACTACGGAGTATTAACATGTTTCAACTCACAGAAAAACACATTACGCAGTTCCAAGAAGACGGCTATCTGATGGTGGAAGGCCTGTACGATCAGGAAGAGATGGATCTCCTTCTCCAGATCGGTAAAGCAGATCAGGAGAAGGAGGAACTCGTCCATTCGGCTAATGATGCTGCCGGCCGTGAGAGCAAATTGTGGCTGACCTCAGATATCGATCAGGAGGATATTTATAACGGATTTGTCCATGGGCGACGTATCGTAGATACCATGGAACGGGTCATGGGCGACGAAGTGTATTTATACCATTACAAGATGATGGTGAAGGAACCCAAGATCGGCGGCGCGTGGGAATGGCATCAGGACTACGGTTACTGGTATCATAACCAGGCGTTGTATCCCGATATGGCCAGTTGCTACATCGCCGTGGACCGGGCGTACCGGGGTAACGGGTGCTTGCAGGTCTTACGGGGTTCCCACAAATTAGGCCGCGTCGAACATGGCCGCTTTGGCACCCAGACCGGTGCTGATCCGAAACGTGTGGAACTGGCAAAGCAGCATCTGGATCATGTATATTGTGAGATGGCGCCCGGCACGGCGCTGTTCTTTCACGCCAATTTGCTGCATAGCTCTAATCCCAATGAGAGCGACGATCCGCGCTGGAGCCTTATCTGCTGCTACAATACGAAACACAACCCATGCCTGGATAGAGCGGGTCATCCCAGTTATCGACCACTGGAAAAATGGGATGACAGCCGGGTCAAAGAGTTAGGAAGAAGGCAGTGGGCGGAGATGCAGGAGAAATTTTTTGATTTGTTGATTGACTGATGGCATGTGTCCTGCGGTTCACGATGCGAGCCGTTCGGGGTTGACTGATTTTCCAATCACCAAATCAACAAATCAGTCAATCCCTTCAACCACCCTCTCCATCAAGGACTTGACCGTCAGGCCCTGCACAATAATGGAAAATACGACCACGCTATAGGTGACCGCCAGGATGAGAGGTTTGTGCTCATTGTCAGGCAGAGAGAACGCCAGGGCGACAGAGATGCCGCCACGCAGCCCGCCCCAGACCAGCGCCGGAATAGCGCCTTTGGTAAACTGCTGGCGTAAGGAGAGAATCAACATCGGCACCGAGACACTGATAAGCCGGGCGAGCAGTACAATGGGGATTGCCAGCAGCGCGGATTCAAAATAGGCCATTTCGAAATTCATCACCAGCACTTCCAGACCGATTAACAGAAACAGAATGGAATTGAGCATTTCATCGGTCAGCGTCCAGAATTTCAATAGATGATCCCGCGTGGTCTCGCTCATGGCGAATTGTACGCCATGGTTACCGATGAACAGGCCGGCGACGACTACGGCGATGAGTCCGCTGAGATGCAGGACATTGGCGATGGCATACGTCACCATCACCAACCCCAGAGAAATTAACACTTCCAGAGAATATTCATCTATCGTGCGCATAGCCCGAAAGGCCAGATATCCGGCTCCGATGCCCAGGATGGCGCCGCCGATGGCTTCTGTTACGAATAGTTCGACAACATCACCAACACCGACCGTGCCGTGCTCGCCCCCAACGGCGATGGCAAGAACGATGGTGAATACTACCACCCCGACGCCGTCGTTGAACAGCGATTCGCCGGCAATCTTGGCTTCCAGAGATTTGGGCACCTTTACGGTCTTCAGGATACTGAGCACAGCCACCGGATCGGTTGGACTGATCAGCGCGCCGAAAACCAGCGCCCAGATAAAGGGGATCGGAAGACCAAAAAATATCAGAACCGCCCACAGGAGGCCGCCCACAATAAACGTGGACATCAACACCCCGACCGTCGCCATCACGCCGATGGCTGATTTCCGGCTGGCCAGCTCTGAGATATCAACGTGCAACGCCCCGGCGAACAATAGAAAACTCAACATGCCGTGCATCAACGCTTCGTGAAAGTCGATCCGGGAGAGCACATCGGAGACAATCTTACCGACATGCACCGATGGCGCGATCAGGTCGAAACCGATGATGACCAGTGAGGAGACCATGGCCATCACCACCAGCCCGATCGTATGAGGCAAACCCAGATAGCGGTAGTTAATAAAGCCGAATAAGGCGGATAAGCCGATCAACACCGCCGCTATATCAAATATGTTCATGTGATCATCCCGATATCCTGCACCAAACCTGTTGCATTTATCAAACCAAGCCAGTATAATCAGAACCCGCCGGTAAATCAAGCCTAATCATAAGGAACCCGGATGCTGAACATCGTATTAATCGGCTGTGGCGGTATGGGCAATGCCCACCGTCAAGCCCTTCATCTGCTAAAAGACCGGGCGCGTGTGGTGGCGGTCATCGATCGGGACCTGGATCGTGCCCGAAAAGTGGCGGAAACACTCGGATGTGACCGGACAGCATGTGATTACCATGAGGTCATGGAGACCACGGATGCCGCTATTGTCGCCGTGCCTCATCATCTGCATCATCCCATCGGCATGGATTTGCTTCGCGCCGGCAAGCATGTGCTGATGGAAAAGCCCATGGCCAACACCGAAGCGCAGTGTCTGGACTTGATTCACGAGGCGGATATGAGGGAGGCCACCTTCATGGTCGCCTACTGCATGCGGTTTCATCCCGTCGTCGTTCAAATGGAACAATTGATTAAGCGCCAATCATACGGCGATGTATTCCAACTTTCCATATGGACCGAACAACATACGCAGCGGGAACCGGGTAGTTGGATGCACCGCAAGGACACGCTTGGCGGCGGCCAGTTGTTCAGCCACGGGTGCCATTACATCGATATCCTGCTGCACTGGATGGGCGAACCCGTTGAAGGAACGCACATCGGCAGCAACTTCGGCACCCCGTGGATGGAAGGCGAAGGCACATCCAACGTATCGATCAAATTCGGCAATGGCGCGCTGGGGTATCATTTCGGCACATGGGGCGCACAGGGGACCCGGTTGAAATATTCGTTTCACGCCCACTGTACCGGTGGGATGCTGGAAGGTCAGATCAGCCAGGGCCGCCTGATTCTGCACCGGAATGCGGCCAAAGAGGCCACAGGGCGGGAACAACTTCTTTTTGAAGCGGAACCAGGTAAACATGTACACAATGAATTAATCCACTTCGTTGAATGTATTGAAAATAGGACGCGTCCCATCACCGATGGTCGGCACAGCTTGCAAAGTCTGCGTGTCATCTGGAAACTGTATGAAGCAGAACAGCACGGGGTCGTCGCTGACCTGAGGGGCTTGGGACTCTAACCCGTTTACCCTCCCTGACGACAAGCCAGGGAATGATGAAAGGATAGAATCATGACCAGATTCATGGCATATTTGCTTACGGCCTGTATCGGTTTCATCGGGATAGCCGGATGTGGTGCCCCGGAAGACCCGCCGGAACCAGTAGCAGCAGCTCCTGAAATGACTAAGGCGATGCCTGAAAAAATCGAGGTGGAAATCCTCCATATCAGTGAAGAATTCGCCAACATCAATACGAGCATTACGCGTGAGGAACTGGCTGAAAAGGGCATTGTTGAAAATAGCTGGATTACCGTAACATATAAGGACAAGTCCTATCCGATGTTGATGGGTAAAGATTACGGCGATGTAGCCAGGGGTGAATGGATCGCGCGGATCGATGAAGAAGATAACCGTCTGCAACTGGCCATCAGCTTCGGTAATGCCGCCACCGATATGGGATGCACGGTCGGAGATAAATTACAGCTCCAACTGACTGAAGCGCCGAGCATGGAAAATGCGACCACGCAGCCTACCGGCTAAGAGGAGCCATGAGCGAAATCGCCACCTATTTACACGGCAAAACACTGTTGATTACCGGTACAACTGGATTTTTGGCCAAAGGACTTATCGAGAAAATCCTCCGATACGCGCCGGAAATCGAGCGGATGTATTTGCTCATTCGCACCAAACGACAGCGGGACGGCACCATTTTGACGGCCGCAGATCGGCTGGATAACGAAATTCTGCCTTCCTCCGCATTTGCGCGTTTGCGTGAAACGCATGGCGACCGGTTCATGACGGTCATGCATGAGAAAATCCATGCCTTGACCGGTGACCTGACGCTCGATCATCTCGGCTTTGAGCCGGATTTATATGAACGGCTCATGCGCGAGGTGCAGATTGTGGTGACCTGTGCTGCGTCGGTCACGTTCGACGAAGAGATTGACGCCGCCTTGCAGCTTAATACCCTCGGCGTCCGGCGCATCCTGGAATTTGCCAAGGCCTGCGACGACACGATTCTCATCCACGTGTCCACAGCCTATGTCAGCGGGCAACGCAAAGGCCGGGCGCCCGAAGTCCCGCCTACCCCTGACCGATCCATGGCCCAGGAGATCGGGCGTAGCCGGACTCCATTCGATGTCGAACATGAGATTAAAGATATCCTGACGACGGCAAGCAGTATTCATGATGCCTCCCGTTCGGAGGAACAGCAGGCCCAATTTAAAAAGATGGCGTGGCGACAAAACAGAAAGCCCTCACAGCGGTGGCTGGATGCTCAGATCGAAACCTATCGCAAGCTGTGGCTCAAAGAACAACTCATTGAAGAGGGTATGCGTCGAGGGCAACAGTGGGGTTGGCATGATAGTTATACGATGACGAAAGCCATGGGAGAGCAACTCGTCGTCAAGTATAGAGATGAGCTCCCTACCGCCATTATACGACCATCCGTTGTGGAGAGCAGTCTGGTCGATCCTGAACCGGGATGGATTGAGGGCCTGAAAGTCGCTGACCCGCTTATCGATGCCATCAGCAGAGGCCGTTTACCGGACTTCCCCGGCGATAAAAACGCTACCCTTGATGTGATTCCCGTTGACATTGTAGTGAATACGATCCTGGCGGCTATGCCGCGTGTGGCTCAGGAAAAGGGAATCACCGTTTATCACGTATCGACAGGCGATAAGAATCCGATTCAATTTCATCAGATATTCAACCTGGTGTATGAATATTTTCTGAAAAATCCGCGTCTGGACAAACGCAACGAGCCGATTCTCGTAAAAAAATGGTCTTATCCCACGCTGGAGCAATTTCGTAGACGGTATACGCACCGGTATATCTGGCCTATGTCCGCCGCCCTATGGTGTATCGACCGGCTGTCGTGGATATCCGTGTTAAATCGTTGGAGACAAAAGATTACGGTGATGAAATCAGCGATCACGCGTATGTTGTATTATGCGACCATATACAGTCCGTACACCTCTATGGATTGCACCTTTGAGACGGACCGTATACAGAAACTTCATGAAAGTCTCGATCCGGAAGATCAGCTGTTGTTCAATTGTGATGTTTCTCGGATTCATTGGCAGAAATACATTCAGGATATACACATACCCGGCTTGAAACGACATGTTCTGAAAACCGATACGTCGGATCGTGAAAAGACGGAAGAAGAAGACGTGGTGGATCGTTCCGGTTTCGATCAGGTAGAGGAGGATATGCTGCCCCATCTGGATACGCTGACCGACGTACTGGAAAAAAGTACAGAGATGTACAGCGATCAGGTGGCCTTACAGATGAAGCGCGATGACGGATGGGTTCGTTATACGTACAGAGAGGTACACGATTTAGCCGGCCATATCGGCTGGCACTGGCGTCAAAACGGATTACATCCAGGGGATCGGGTGCTGTTGTTTTCAGAAAACAAACCGGAATGGGGCATCGCCTGTTTTGCCGCCATGGTGGCCGGCGTGGCCATTATCCCTGTTGACAGACAGACGCCGGTACATGAAATCTGGGCCGTCGCCCGATTTACCAGTGCCCGCGCTATACTGTGTTCGGAAAGCGGATATCGCATCCTCATGGATGAAACGCCTGAGGCAGATCAAGCGCCTACAGAACCTATTCAGGATATCTTCCTGTGGAATATCGACAACTATGGCCTGGCCTTTGATGAAGCCCGGCTGACAGCTTCTCCGGTCACTACAGATGAAGAACCACCGGCCTGGGCGCCTGTCGAGCCGGAGACGGTTGCGTCCATCATATTTACCAAAGGCACATCGGTAGACCCTCGTGGCGCCGTATTGA
The DNA here is from genome assembly GCA_913051705.1 of uncultured bacterium. GTDB lineage: Bacteria > JAAXHH01 > JAAXHH01 > JAAXHH01 > JAAXHH01 > CAJXCW01. Next base: position 26,536 of record CAJXCW010000010.1, on the reverse strand, counting down.
CCCATCGCAATTTTGTGTCGAACCTGCTTTCCCTGGCCGAGGTTTTACGGGCTTACAAAACAGATCAGTTTCTGTCGGTCTTGCCTCTCAACCATGCCCTCGAGTTTACGGCAGGTTTCCTGATGCCTTTTTATGCCGGTGCGACCATCACGTATTCCGATACGCTCAAATCACGTCATCTGATCGATTTGATGGCGGAAACGGAAACCACATGCATTCTGGCAGTCCCCCGGATTTTAAAATTACTCTACGAGCGCTTACGCCGAACGGCGGAAGTATCGGATAATAAGGTGATCGAACGGATTCGTTTGCTGGTCAGCGGTGGGGCGGCGCTCGACAAGACGCTCTATGATGCCTATCAGCAGATCGGCCTGACCATTTACGAAGGCTACGGCCTGACGGAAACCGCGCCTATATTGACCGTCAATCCCATGGATCAGAGTAAGGCGGCCTCTGTGGGCCTGCCGTTACCGGAGATAGAACTGCGTATAGATAATCCAGATGATACGGGGAATGGGGAGATCGTGGTGCGCGGGGCGAATGTGATGAGCGGGTATTACCATAATCCCGTAGCAACGGCGGAATATCTCCGGGATGGGTGGTTGTATACCGGAGATATCGGCTATCAGGATGAAGACAGCTATGTATATATTACGGGACGATCAAAGGATTTGATCGTCACCGGCGCCGGAAAAAATGTGTATCCCGATGAAGTGGAGTGGCACTATCGGTCTCTGCCGCATATGAAAGAATTCCGGATCGTAGGTATCCGTCCGCTCGATTCCATGGGCGAAGATGTCCATGCGGTCGTTGTGCCCGACTGGCATTCATTCACCGGGGAGACGGAGGATGTACGCCGTGAAGTGATTTCATCCGTACAGAGGATTTCCAAGTCATTACCTTCCTATCAGCGTATTCAACAGGTGCATGTATGGGATGAGCCGCTCCCTGCCAACGGCGAACCAAAAGAACGCCGTGCAGAATACCGGAGGCTACTGATGGCGCAGGTCCATGAACCATCAACCGACGCGGCATCAGACCCGCAGGAATCCGGAACATTGCCCTGGGATCAGGTCGTATACCGGGTGATGGCCCGTCTGACCCGGCAGCCGGTCTCCGATATTTCCGACCATCCGGAACGGCCTGTTGAAGATCTGATGGATTCGCTTATGCGCGTGGAACTGATGGCTGCGCTGGAAACCCGTTTTGACACGACCATTCCCGATGCAGAGGCATTAAAGATTCATACGGTGCAAGATGTGCTGGATACGGTCCGCCGGTATATCAGCGACCTGGAGGCCCCGGTCGTGGACCAGCCGGTGGATACATCCGATTATTGGGCCAGAATGCTCGAATCGGAAAAAATGTCTTTAAGCGCCGAACCCGTATCGCATAAAAAAAGTATGTTGCAACGAATCATCTGGACCGCTGGCCGCTTGTTATACAGAAAATATTTCAATCTGTCCTGCCAAGGTCTTGAGCATATCCCCACGGACACGCCGTTTCTTATTGCGGCCAATCATTGCAGCCATCTCGATTCCGGCGCTATTATCGTGGCATTATGGGATCGGGTGGATCGCGTCCATCCGTTAGGCGCTAAGGATTATTTCTTTAACTCGCCTTTCAAGGCCTGGTTTTTCGGTTCGATCATGCATGTCGTCCCGTTTGACCGTCACGACCAGATTTTCGAGGGGCTTCGCGCCTCTTCTCAGGTTTTATCACCGGCTACGCCATTGTTGATCTATCCGGAAGGAACCCGTTCTGTAACCGGTGAATTGCAGGCGTTCAAGGTCGGTTTAGGTTTATTGGCGCTGGAACTCGGTGTGCCGGTTGTACCGACTTATATCCGGGGCACCTATGCCGCTTTGCCCAAAGGACGGAACCTGCCACATCGCCGGCCTATAGAGGTCGTATTCGAAGCACCGATCGACATAGAGGCATACCGCCGCCGTAAGGGACGGGAAACCAACTATGATTTATATCAGGAAATCACCCGGCAGACCCGACAGACCATCGAACAAATTCGAGATGCCCATGGCGGCTGACAGAAACACCGATGCCATGGTGACCTTCGCGACGCTACAGCGTCTTATGTATCGCATCGACCAGAGAGAGGCCATTCCTTACTTAAAATCTATAAATGCGGCAGACCAACAGGCCCATCCGCTCACCCGGGATGCCATGGTCCTTGGTCGTTCCAAGCAGGCGAATCTGGTGCTTGGAGGAGACGGAGTCTCAAGAGAAGATGCCCGGCTTCGGGCCGATGAAAACGGTTATATCCTGACCGACACGAGTCGTAACGACACGTATCTCAATAATCAGAAGCTTCAACATGAAGTTCGCCTGACTCCGGGCGATCACATCCGTATGGGTGAGACCATCCCGGAGGGGGAATCGTATGGAACGGCGAGGCTTGAAGCCTGGATAGCGTAACGTACTCATCAGGGCGCTGACGCTATGAAAAACTCTATTGTAGATCCCATATCAGATTTTACGTCCGGCATGAAACCCCTAAATGATGTCACTCTGGCTATTGTCGAGTATGCCGGATAATACGCCGCCCATCCGCTCTTAAAACCTATGCCTTCCTATATCCTTGCTTTAGATCAGGGAACAACCAGTTCTCGCGCTATCTTATTTGACAGAAGCGGCGCACCAGTCGCCGTAGCCCAGTATGAGTTCCCCCAGTATTTTCCACAGCCTGGCTGGGTAGAACATGATCCGGATGAGATCTGGGAAAGTCAGATGAAAGCCGCCCGGGAGGTAATCCGTGAAAGCGGTATTACGGCACACGACATTGCAGGAATCGGCATTACGAATCAAAGAGAGACCACCCTTCTCTGGGATCGAAAGACCGGTCGGCCTGTTTGCAATGCGATTGTCTGGCAGTGCCGCCGTACGGCGGCGATATGTGATCGGCTTCGTGCAGAAGGGTACGAGGAGATGATCCGCACCCGAACAGGTTTGGTTATAGACGCTTATTTCTCCGGCACGAAGATACAATGGATGCTGGATAATATACCCGGTATAAGAACCCGTGCCGAGAAGGGAGACCTGGCTTTCGGTACCGTGGATTCCTGGCTTGTTTATCGGTTAACGGGGGGACGATTGCATGTGACCGACCCATCGAATGCGTCCAGGACGTTGCTCTATAATATCACTGAACACCGGTGGGATAGACAGATTTTTGAAACGTTTCATATCCCTGAGGCGCTTTTGCCCGATGTCGTGCCGTCAAGTGGTGTCATAGGCGAGACGGATGTCTCATTATTCGGTACGTCTATACCGATTGCAGGCATCGCCGGCGACCAGCAGGCCGCGTTATTCGGACAGGGGTGTTTTGCACCGGGAGAAGTCAAGAATACCTATGGCACCGGATGTTTTCTGCTGATGCATACGGGAGATCGCCCGGTGGCCTCCTCCGGTGGTCTGTTATCAACGGTGGCCTGGGGCATTAATGGTCATATAGAATATGCGCTCGAAGGCAGCATCTTCGTAGCGGGCGCCGCCATTCAGTGGCTTCGCGATCAGCTTGGGCTGATCGAACAGGCCGCAGACAGCGAAGCGCTGGCATTGTCTGTAGAGGATAGCGGTGGGATGTATCTGGTACCTGCTTTTGTAGGTCTTGGTGCCCCGTACTGGGATATGTATGCTCGGGGCTTGATGATCGGCCTTACGCGGGGTACCACGCGTGCTCACATCGTACGTGCCGCATTGGAATCCATTGCCTATCAAACCCGCGATGTCGTAGAAACCATGACAAAGGATACTCAGATACCAATAAATAGCCTACGCGTTGACGGCGGCACGGCTGCCAATGAATTCCTGATGCAGTTTCAGGCAGATATACTCCAGGTCCCTGTAGACCGCCCGGCCGTAGCAGAATCAACCGCTCGCGGTGCCGCGTTCCTGGCCGGTCTCGGCGTCGGATTCTGGCAAAGCCGGGATGATTTACCGGTTAATCAGGATATTCATCGGTATACCCCCCACATGGCCGAATCCATGCGAGATCAGCTCTACGACGGCTGGCAGGAAGCCGTCCGCCGCAGCCGGGGCTGGGAAAGGGAAGTCAACAAAGTAAAAAATTAACGAAAGAACCCACCAAAATCCAGCGGGCGAAGCCCGTTCTAATCATGCCTTAGACGTTCATTAAACGGGCGTGAGGATTTTTTCTTCATCGATTAACGCCGAAGGCTGCGCCTCGTGATATTGTTCTTCCAAGACAAAGGAAGGATCGTCCTCATATATTTTACGGTAATGATAGGCGACGATCCAGAGCTCCATGGCGAGCTGAAACAGTTTGGGCCGTTTCAGGAGGGTCCATAGGACGAGCTTCCAGTAATAAAACCGTCCGCTGTCTATAATGCCGAGATAATACACCGATTTTAGAAAAGGACCGACATCATCAAGGAGGGACTGACCGGAAAGATGAACCTCTTCCGGCGCCCTGTAACGCGTAAGAAAGGTTAATACCCGTTTATACAGGTGGGTGGGTTTGTATATATATCGGACCACTTCTTTAAAGCCGCGATATAAGGTTTCCTCTCCCATCATGGGCGTAAAATCAATCTCTCCTTCACTGCCCGAGATATCGTTTCTTTCTCCTTCAAACAAACGTCCTTCCCTGGCCATACGTTCCCGTAATTCCGTTCCGGGAGGAGCCTTCAGGATATTTACAAGCGCAACAACAATCCCACTTTCCTGAATGAATTCGGCCTGTTGCTGGAAGATGGAAGCGGTATCGGTATCAAAACCGACGATAAACCCGGCATATATATCAAACCCCGAACGTTGCAGGTGTTTTACATTTTCGATCAAGTCTCGTTTGGTGTTCTGTTTCTTTTTACATGCGATCAGGCTGTCCACAGATGGTGTTTCAATGCCGATAAAAATACCTTTAAAACCCGCCTCAATCATCAGATCCATCAGTTCCTGATCGTCTGCCAGGTTGATGGTGACCTGCGTACGAAACGGAATCGTGACGCCGTTTGTTTTTCGCCATTTGATCAGGGCCGGCAGTAAAGTTGTTTTCAGTTGTTTTTTATTGCCGATGAGATTATCATCCGCGAAAAAGATCGCCCTGAATTTTTTCAGATCACCCATACTTTCCAGCTCTGCAATGACCTGCTCCGGCGTTTTGGTGCGCGGCAGCCGGCCGAACAGAGAGGTCACATCGCAAAAGTCGCACTGATAAGGGCAACCCCGCGAATATTGTATCAGCCCTTCTGCATAATAATCCAGATTCACCAGATCCCACATAGGAATGGGCGTCTGGCTGACGTCAGCGAATTCGGAAGACGTGTAAACAGGTTTGGGACATCCTGCTTCCAGATCTGAAAGAAATGGAGGCAGGGTTATTTCCGCTTCATTCAGGATAAAGTGGTCTACGCCGCTTATATTTTCATATTCATGGGTAAGAAACGGGCCGCCGCCGACCACCTTGACGCCTGCAAGATTACACTTCTCTATAATATCTTCCATAGAGGTCCGATGGATATACATGCCGCTTAAGAAAACATAATCCGCCCATATCAGTTCGTTTTCTCCAAGGGATTGCACATTCAGATCAACCAGACGCTTGTGCCAGTCGGCGGGAAGCATGGCCGCGATGGTTAACAGGCTCAGCGGCGGATAGACGGTTTTTTTGCCGATGAGTTTCATTGCATGTTTCATAGACCAAAACACACCCGGCGCTTTAGGATATATTAATAGAATTTTCATTATATTTTCTGTGGATAATGATGAAACGCTTCCTGATCTATAATGAGAAAGAATAATGATCGGGAAATATCCTGTCAAGTGTTTGTATGGAGGTCTTCGACATCCGCAAAAAACGGTTTCCAGGCATCATACAGATACAAGCCAAACGGTATCCACCAGATCAGATCGTTGGTCAGGCACAGGATGAACGCCTTGGGCGGCCATTGTTCCTGGGCGATAAGCACACGGCGCCCGTTCGATAATTGATCCACCTGCCCGGATAACAGCACCGCATCGGCCACAGAAAAACCAAGCTGCCGCTGTCCATGACCTTTAAAATTGCCGGTCGGCCACAATGAAAGCATCGTCCGCCCCCCACTATGTATGAAGAGCGTCTCATCTTGTAAGATACCGGTATCGTCGCCGGGGAATATGGAGGAGATGATATAGTCGACGGGACGCCCGCTGCACGTGTTAATACGGCAATCTTCAAGAGCCGCCAGCAAGTCCGGGGGTCAACACGTAATGTATTCAGAGACGCGGTGGAGGGCAGAACATAGATGCTGTAACAGGCCTCGGGCATCCAGATCTTTAACAGGGTAAAGTTTAACAGATCATGCTTGTTGGGATCAATCATCCGGGCGGCGTTCGTCTGCCGGATGACCATCCGGTTGAACGGCTGCTGAAGTTCTTCCGGAAATCCGGTGCAGAAAAGGGCGATATGTTAATTCGTTCCATCAGCACGAAACCCTTCTTCTTTATGTACGATTAGTTTCTGCTGACGCGCCAGCCACCGAACGCTCTGCAGACCGGTCAACTGTTTGTCGGCCGTGTAGGAGGAGGTAAATATCAGGTCTGATATTTGTCCGGCAATGACCGGAATATCAACGGGCGGATGCTTCATGGTTGTATACCTTCGTTTGCGTTAAAAGGCAGCCGCACAGCACGCCGTACGCCTACGACGGTTGAAATTGAAGAACAACGCGATTGATCAATGTTTCATTCCCCTGTTTTTTCTGTAGATCAATGCTCAGGTCAATACATCCGTCGTCCGCGTTTTCTGCAACCACTTCATATTGAATACCTTCCAGCATCTGGTCCAGGTGTCCTTTAAACATCACAAAGGTATGACCGGTATACAACAGACTAAGTTACATTATATTCTTCGTTTCGGCTTTCAGATAGCGTAAATCTACGTTCAGACGGTGCGCAAACTCGGCCTCACCGGTGGCGGTCTGCAACCCCAATTCTTCCCGTTTCGTATGAGCGTAGTAGAAGGCCAGATGAAATTCACTGGCCGAAAAAGGATGCTCCGCCGCCGGTAATGACCAGACAAGCCGGTCGTCGATATGTTGCGGCTCTTGAGACATCAACGGCTCTTTATCCTCAAGGGGATCGACCACAAGCGCCAGGGAATAATCGACGACTTTCCGAAGCGCCGGTTCCAGAGGTTCCATACAATCCATGAGGGCGAAATACGACCGATCCGATTTAAACGCGTCAAAATCCGAGGCCGGTTGCTTTTGATTCCTTAAATACGTAAGCTCCCGGTCGATCCGCCGAATCCGGTCCCGGCAGATATTTTTACAGAATCCTATGAACCAGTAGTGCAGCTTGCCCATATCATCCGGCTGCCGGCCCTCGAGACAAACTTTGTCTTAGATCTTCATAAATGTCTCGCTGACCATTTCTTCCGCATCACTCGGATCAGGGATATATCCCCGTGCTACCCGGTAAAACGTTTCGGCGTACGTTTCGAAAAAATACCCCCAGGCCGCTGCATCATTCTGCTGAAGCCCCTCAAAATCAATCGTCCCCATGAACCCATCTGCACCAGGACATAAAGATATTGTGTATCCTTATGTCTCATTTAGTTGCGTCAACGCGATAAAATGTTCTCAAAAAATTTGTACTTTGTGCTTTGTACTCTGTTATACCCTGATGTAACGCGACGAAATAAATCGTCACCCCGGTGAAGGCTATCTATTGTATCCCGTTGGTACCATAGTTCCAGTGACCTTCATACGAGGTGATGTAATGACGCCACTACTGTCCAAAGACGCTGGTTCCCGGCTTTCGCCGGGATGACAAACCAGAACACATGCTAAAAACATATGCCGGTCTTGCGTCACATCAGTCCTTTAATTCTTTTCAGGACTGATAACCGGAACCATTTCGTTTTCGATTTTATACACAATCCCTTCCTTCATCACAAACGATATATTCTGAAGGACTTTGATATCCTGGAGGGGACCGCTGTCCAATCTCATCTCGAGCGTAGCCTGTCTTGAGCGCAGTCGAAGGGCTCGGTCGAGATGACAAATAGAGCTCTTATCTACTATGGCCTTGGTTATAAATCCGAAACCCGAAATCGATATCACCTGTAACTATCCACCGGCGGCAGCCTTGCCCCCGTGCCACCGGCCGGCACCGCTTCCCCTTCGACGTTGATTCGCATGGTGCCTATACCATCGATACTGGCTTCGACCACTTCGCCGGGTTGCAGAAAACGCTGGGCGCCCCGTACGGCCGTTCCCACCCCGGTGCCTCCCGAGGTCCCGTTATTGATGACATCACCGGGAAACAGGGTGACGATGGAGGAGGCGTATTCAACGAGTTCCCACAGCGTGTGGATCATATCGCCGGCGCGGGCTTCCTGCATGGTCTCACCATCCACACTGAGCGTCTGCCGCAAATTTTCCATGGGATTGCCATAGAACTCCTTTGGCACGATCCACGGGCCCATGGGGGCGAAGGTATCGTGGCCTTTACCGACAAACCAGTCGGACCGTAGACCGTAGCCGCCGGGCGGGCGACCGCCCCGGTCTGAAATATCCATGGTAACCGTGTAACCGAATACATAATTTTGTGCATCCGTGGCGGATACGTACTTGGCCGGACGGCCTATGACCGTGCCGAGTTCCACTTCCCAGTCCGTGCGGTTACGACCATAGGGGATGATGATCGCATCGCTGGCGCCGATCACCGCGCCCCGGGCGGGTTTAATGAACAGATAAGGCACGCCGCGATTTTCCCGTCGCTGTCTGCGCGTCTCCGCCCGCTCTTCCTCGTTGCCGGATTCATTCACATGGCTGTAGAAGTTGACCGCCGCATTGAGAATTTTACCGGGGTACATGATAGGCGGCAGGGTACGCAGATCCTGATATCTATAGATGTAATCCGGAAGGCTGCCCGTAAGCTGGTCGGTATTCACCAGATGGGTGACCAACTCATACAGACGATACTTCAAGCCGTATTCGTACCGTTCAATCAGCGCGATCATATCCGCCGGCATGGGTACGGGGGGATACATCGGGCTTCTTTCCAGGACTCGGTTCGCTGCGGCAAGATGTACGATCAGGGTGTCACGCAGTACCACACCGACCGTCGGCTCGCCCTGGATTTCGAAGGTGCCGACTTTGAACGGCTCGGCACTGACGGCCATAGGACCGCCCTGTGCCCGGACGGCAGTATAGCCGGCAAGGGTTAAACAAATCGTGAGTAACAGGAACTTGCGCATGGTAACTCCTTTCGATTGAGTCAATAGGGCGGTTGAACGACAGAAAATGATTCCAGTTCAATCTCAATTGTCGTAACGCTAAACACGTACGGGCTACGGGGAAGCTTCAAATATACTATTTGTGGGCAGATATGTCAATTTACTACATGGGGAGGCATTTTCCTGAACTGAGGGGCACATCAGAGGCGGCTTGACGTGTGCGACTCTGTCAGTCGAGGTGATCTGTCTAACACCTCGGTTATCAATGGTGTTGAAGGCGGATTTTGTCCGGTGTCCACACATAAATCCGATCATGCCCCGCAACTTCTTTCTCTATGGCTTCTCGGAACATAAACACCTTATGCGCACGGCAACAAAGGACCAGTACATAGGTGCCAGGCTCAGGGTTCATGGGACAGGCCACTTTCCTCCGCCTGACGCGCTTAAATCTATGTCGCACTATACGGCTCTGAGAACAAAGCCCGGTATGCGCGGTCAAAATTCTCTGTGCCGTCGTCCAGCCGGTGCTCCAGGGAGATGCCCGGCAAAAACCCCACCCGTTTGCCTGCGAGGAACTCCTGACGATAGCCGGCGTCGGGATAGGGCGTCCGTTTTCCGTCCGGCCAGAGGATCGTATGGATCTGCCGCCTTCTGGGAAGCTTGAAATCCAGATCTACGGTATAGTTTTCAATCACGTCCCAGGCCAGTTCGACACCGAGTCCTGGTCCTTCAGGGACCTTGATGTGGCCGCTTTCCACCTTAAAACCCTTGATCAAAGGATGGGTCCAGATATTGATGCAAGGAATAGCGGGCCAGCGCGCGTGGGACAGCACGGCGCCGAGGTGTACGGAGAACAGGGTGGTGAGGCCGGTGCCTACCAGTTGCAACCAGAAGGGCATATTGGCCTGGGCGGCCAGCCTACCATCTTTCAATACTTTCTCGGCGCCGCCGCCGATGACAAAGCCATCACACACCCCTTCCCGAATCGCAGTCATGATGGGCGGACTGCCGTAATGCATGGCAATAGGCGTGCTGATTTTTTGCCTCAACAGGGTGTTTCCCGACACATCATTCTGAGGGATGGGTGATTCCACAATGGCCAACCGGTGGTGCTTTGCTTCCAAAGCGGCAATTATCTTCGCGGCCTGGTCTACGCCCAGAAGAAGCTGGTTGAAATCAAGGTCTACCTTGAATCGAGGTGACGTCACCCCGTCAATAGCCGTCAATTGTTCGTCGACGTCAAACCAGGGCCTTGCTTTGGCCTTCATGGACGTATAGCCCTGTTCTTCGGCTGCTTTTGCTTCCGAGGCCCATGTGGCCGGACTCGCTTCCTGCGCCCACCAGGAGACAGGACACTCGTCCCGATGGTGCGAGCCAAATAGCCGGTGACAGGGTACGCCCAGAGCCTTGCCCGCCGCATCGAACAATGCGATCTGTATGCCGGACCTCAGACTGTCGTCCCACAAAATATCGAACAGGTTCTTCCCGATTATCTTATCGATAGTAGGGTCCGCCGCCCGGAACCACGTATCTCTGGTCAACAACTCCCCATAGCCCACGATGCCCGAGGCGGTCGTCACCCTGTACAGATCTATCAACGACCAGAAGGGCACACGAATTTCCATCACGTCCGCGCACCGGGGATGAAAGGGCACGTGTAACGGAATCCGTTCTACTGATTTGATTTCGAAATCTTTTGCAGACATGTTTGCTCCTGGGTGTAAGAAACTACGTTGCTACGAATCGCGAAACGCAACCTACGAAACTACGAAACAACAAGAACGGGTGCCGTGTCCAGGGAGGTACTGGGAAACCAGAGAGATCACCTCTCACAAACAGCCCGAATATTAAATATCCCAATCCCTACTTCTCGGGGACCTGCAAGTTCAGTACAATATGCAGCGTCGCACCGGCGTCGGCATCACCGCCGATATGGCGTACCGCTACAAAATGCTGACCATCGGGGGCTACGTCGTAGTTGGGGATAAAAGCCAGCGTCACACCGGGCCGGGTTAATACAATACCTGCCTGATCTGCGTTGAATAGCCGTACCGGTTCATCCCTCCTGAATCCGTGCTCGGTATCAACCTTGACCTTGACCGCCATGAGATTGTTTCCTTCATCGCTTATTTCAACGATAAAAAGCGCATCACCGCTCGAGCTCCAGCGAGGATGCATACCACCATTAAAGGATATCTGCCAGCGGGCATTGGTCCGCTCGTAGCCGATAAAATTACCGTCCGGTGACCAGAAAGGGTATACAGCGCCTTCGGTATCCGGTATCGGCCAGCTGGTTCCCCGCTCCAAATCGCGGATCCGGAGACGACTCTCATAGGGATAGGCAACCAACTTTCCGTCGGGCGAGATGGCGGGCCCACCGAAGAGATTTCCAGCGGTGGCGCTCATGGGAAACTGGAATTGACGTTCCGGATGTGAGGGCTGTTTCAGTTGTCGCTCAGCCGTAAACCAGACGGTGAGCGCCGTCAGAAAAACCAACACGGCGCCGGCAAATATCACAGGGGCCCGAAGTATGCCGGACCGCGTTTGCTCAGCAGACAGCTCGTCTGAATCACTCTTGATGATCACCTCTCCTGCCTCTAAGCTATCCTTTATTTCATCCAGTTCATTCCGCACGTCTCGGGCGGTCTGAGGTCTTTTATCGGCGTCTTTGTTCAGACAATGACTGATCAGCCGCTCGAGCATATAAGGCGCATCCGGTTTCAGCGCTCGGATGGGTTGGGGTTCCTCCTTGAGGATGCTGCCGGCCTTCGCGGCCAGGGTCTCCCCCTGGACGTTGAGGTCTGAGATCGCGATGGCTCTTGGCAACCAGCTTGCCGTTACCCCGTCAATGCCGGCTTTTAATTCAGCCATGGTTCTTGCTGAATAACTATGGACACCTGCCATGATAATGAGGAGGATACCGAAACCGATCCACTGTTTCGTACGGAGCTTTAGATCTTTTAATATGGGGGGTATGTTTTTACTGGCACGTTATACCAATTGTTGGTTTATAAATTATGATTTATGAGTGAAAACCTTATTATTTCCAGCCAATTATAAACATTCATAATAAGGTCTTTAATTTTGCAATTGGTATTACTTCTCTTCTTCGATCCATAAGAGCATTTTGACATCGCCGGTGGGTTGTCTTTGCCCCACGAACCCGATAGCACCCGGGGTTGAAGCGACTTTCTCCAACAACTCCATTTCAGATTTCATCGATAAAGGCGGATCCCCTTCACCGGATAGCATTTTTTTCAACCAGATGGATTTCATTCGAGAGGGGCTTTTACCCAGGAACTTGTAAAACGCTTTCTTTATGTCACCGCGGGGTTTGAGGTCCAGGATCACTACGGGTTGCTCGTCATTCCATTTTTTGATGTCACCGGTAAAAAAATCGAGTAACTCAGACTTCTCAATGTGGTCTATCGGCACTGATTTGTGCGCGATTACCGCCACTTGTGAAAGGGAGGCCTCCGGCCAACTGAGCAGGAGTAATAGGGTTACAATCGCAAGTTTCATGTTTATTTTTTCTGCTGATGGATTTGGATAAGCTTTTAGAAAATTACGGAAACAGTGACCCCGAAAATACTGCCTTTATCGGGTTCGTTAATGACGATACCCTGTGAAAGTTTTTGCAATTTTCCATCTATTGTTACCCTGGAATACTGGGCTTTGAGTCTGATCCTGTCCATTAAATCATGGGAAGCGCCAAGGGTGAAAATTTCCAGCTCATCATCTTCAATGGTTGCATTTCCGGGTACTGGTAACGCAGTATGCGCATCCAGAAACCAGTAGCTACCGTAAATTAGAAGTTGCTCCGTCACATGATAGCCCAGGATCGCATAATAGAAGTCGAGATCCTGTTCAAGCCCCTGAATATCTTCTTCAACATTAACTTTGATCACATCACTTTCGAACAAAAAGCCGGCAACATGGTAGGACAGATCGCCGCCTATACGAGTCTTAGGTAGTTTTTTCAACCTTGATTGTGAAACAGGGTACTTAGGCACAGCCGCTGACGTCAAGGCACTATTTTTATTGTAATCATCTCGGTCCATAACGCAAACGTTATTATTGCACGATAGTACAGGGCCGGCTATATTTGTTATGTTATTCCAAAATTCGGCATGGCCATCAACCACTAATCTTATACGGCGGTAGATCGGGGTATGTTCATGAAATACGATGTAAAAGACCTATCATTGGCTGACGACGGTGCAATGCGGATTGAGTGGGATGCCCGGCAGATGCCCGTGTTACAATCTATTAAAGAGCGGTTTGCCAGGGAGCAACCGTTCAAAGGGCTCCGTATCGGTGTCTGCCTTCATATATCCACCAAGACAGCCAATCTGGTGATTGCTGTTAAAGCAGGTGGCGCCGACCTCATGGTATGCGCATCCAATCCGCTCAGCACACAGGATGATGTGGCCGCCAGTCTGGTTAAGCATCACGACATCCCCATGTTCGCCAAAAAAGGGGAGGATGAGGAAACATTTAAACGACATCTCAGAACGGTCATGGAGGACAGACCGATGCTGTTGATGGACGACGGGGCGGACCTGGTCACGACGGCCCACCTTGAATACCAGGATCAGTTGGGCGAGATCATAGGCGCTACCGAAGAGACGACCACGGGCGTTATCCGCCTACGCAGCATGGCGAAGAACGGCGACCTGACTTTTCCTGTGGTGGCCGTTAACGACTCGGATACCAAACATCTGTTCGATAACCGCTTTGGTACCGGCCAGAGCGCCCTCGATGGCATCATTCGGGCGACTAATATCCTACTGGCAGGCAAAATCGTGGTGGTCTGCGGGTATGGCTGGTGTGGTCGTGGTGTGGCCTCCCGCGCCCGCGGTCTGGGCGCCGCTGTGATTGTCACGGAAGTTCACCCGGTCCAGGCGCTGGAAGCTGTGATGGAAGGCTATCGGGTGATGCCCATGTTCGAGGCGGCTAAAGAAGGCGGGGTGTTTATTACGGTAACCGGCAACCGGCGGGTGATCAACCGGGATCACCTCGAGGTGATGAAAGACGGGGCGATTATGGCCAACGCCGGTCATTTCGATGTGGAAATCGATCTTGTTGCGCTTAAAGAGATGGCCGTACATTGTCAGCCGATGAGACCTTATGTGGAAGAGTTTGTGATGCCGGACCGGCGGCGCCTGTATGTTCTGGGCGAAGGCCGACTGGTCAACCTGGTCGCAGGCGAAGGCCATCCAGCAGCCGTGATGGATTTATCATTCGCCAACCAGGCCCTGGCCGCCGAATATATAGTCCATCATCACGGAACCCTTGATGCAGGGGTACATACCCTGCCCCGAGACATTGATGAGAACATCGCTCACCTCAAACTGGACAGCATGGGCATTCAATACGATACCCTGACGCCGGACCAGAAAGACTACCTGGCTTCATGGCGGCCTTGATTTCAAGACCTGACCCACCTCCCGGAGACCAGACAGATTATGCCCACGTTACAACAGTTCACCGGCTGTCTGCTTGGCCAATGCGTCGGTGATGCGCTCGGTTACGTGATCGAGAGCAAACCGCCTGAAGAATGTCGGGCCTATGTGGATAACAAAATCAGAACCAATCAGTTAGCCGATTGGTCCGGGCAGTATTCCGATGATTCACAACTGGCACGTGAGTTGATGATCAGCTATGCAGACTGCGGGGCGTTTAATCCGGTAGATTATGCCGATCGTATCCGTGCTATTTTTTCGGAAGGCCGCATCGTAGGGTCGGGGCGCGGCGCGCTGGAGGCGGCAGCCCGTCTGGAAGCCGGGGTACCCTGGGATCAGGCCGGGACACCCGCCCCCTCAGCAGGCAACGGTACGGCGATGCGGGTGGCTCCCATCGGCCTGTTCTTTGCCCATGATCATACCGCCCTGATCCGCGCCGCAGAGCAACAGGCACGGATTACCCACCTGGACCCGCGATGTACGGCCGGGGCGATAGCAATAGCCGGTACGGTGACCCTGACGTATGAAGGAGATATTGTACCGGAGGTCGTAGCGGAACAGGTATCGGATTGGTGCCGACCGTTTGACCCGGTGCTGGCTGATGCCTTGCTTCGATTGCCCGGATGGCTCGATAATCCTCTCGATGTGGTACTTGAAGAGGTGAAGTCCATAGGGGATTGTCCAGCGGAATGGACCGGGTGGCCGGGCATCCCCGTTTTTATTACGCCCAGTGTGCTGTGGAGTCTGTATGCTTTTCTAAAATCGCCGTCCTCTTATGTGGATGCCATCACGACAGCGATGGCAGGCGGCGGTGATGTGGACACCACGGCCGCCATGACCGGCGCCCTGTCTGGCGCGCACCTCAGTCTGGATGCGGTACCAGCGGATTGGACACGCCTGGTTAACGACCGGGGGACCTGGACCTATGATGACCTGATCACGCTGGCCCATAAATGCTATGAAATATCATACGTACGCGACAAAAGTTGAAATGGTTGTCATCCCCGCAGGCTTTAAGCGAGGATCCATAACAACACCAAAACCCTGTAGCGGCAGGCCTACAAGCCCGCCCCATTAAGGATAACCGATACACTAACTATGACCAATAAAACCTCAGATAGCCCCTTAGCCCCCCCGGTGGCGGCGAAGCACCCGAAGTCTGACACCATACACGGTGACGCGCGTCAGGATGACTATTTCTGGCTGAGAGAAAAAGAGAAACCGGAAGTCACTGCCTACCTGGAAGCGGAAAACGCCTATACCGATAACATCATGGCGCATACCAAAGCATTTCAGAACGATCTCTATGACGAAATGCTCGCCCGGATCAAAGAGACGGATTTATCCGTGCCGTATCTTAATCGCGGTTATTACTACTATCATCGTACGGAAGAAGGGAAACAATACGAGATCTACTGCCGTAAGAAAGGGTCGATCGAATCAGTCGAGGAAGTGACGCTCGATCTGAACGAATTGGCAGAGGGTAAGGAATACATGTCGCTCGGTCCCTATACCGTAAGTGATGACAACCAGCTGCTGGCCTATGCGACCGATGAGACCGGGTTCCGGGAATATACACTGTATATTAAGGATCTTCGCACCGGAGAACTCTTGCCGGATACCATCGAGAAAGTCGGCGCCGTAGTCTGGGCGGCGGATAATCGAACCATCTTCTATACGACCGAAGATCATACCAAACGGCAATATCGCCTGTATCGACATACGCTTGGTGAGCCGAATGACACGCTCATCTATGAAGAGAAGGATGAACTCTTTTATCTCTTCGCCCGGCGTGCCAGAAGCGGGGAATATATTTTTCTGTCCGCAGGTAGTCATACCACCACCGAAGTCTGGTATCTTCGGGCGGATCAGCCCGAGGGGACATGGCAGACCCTGGCCGAACGTATACAGGATCGGGAGTACGACGCCGATCACAGGGAGGATGCGTTTTATCTACGCATTAATGATACGGGTCGTAATTTTAGATTGGTCCGGACGCCGATACACAATCCGGCTCAAGAACATTGGCTGGAAATTGTGCCGCATCGGGAAGAGGTTATGCTGGAAGATGTGGACGTATTCTCAGACCACTACGTGTTGTATGAACGGCGTAACGGGCTTCCCGAAATCCGGATTGTCGGATTTGAAAATGAAGAATCGCATACCATCCCTTTTGCAGAACCGGTTTATGAAGTCTTCTCTTCCATCAATCTGGTATGGGAGACGCGTAAGCTAAGATACAATTATCAGTCGCTGGTTACGCCGAACTCGGTACTGGAGTATGATCTGGACACCCGAACCAGCGCATTGCTCAAACAGACCGAAGTACTGGGCGGTTATGACGGGTCGGGATATACGTCCGAACGTCTGTCGACGACCGTACGGGACGGCGTAGAGGTACCGATATCTCTAGTATACAAAAACGGATTTCAAAAAAATGGTCAGGCGCCGTTGCTTCTGATCGGCTATGGTTCTTACGGCTGGTCCTATCCGGTCACGTTCTCATCCTTACGATTGAGTCTGCTGGATCGCGGTGTGGCCATCGGTATCGCACATGTTCGCGGCGGCGGTGAAATGGGAAAAGCGTGGCACGACCAGGGCCGCATGATGCATAAAATGAGGTCCTTCACGGACTTTATCGACTGCGCGGAGGTTCTGATAGCTCAGCGATATACCTCGCCACAACACCTGATCATAGAAGGCGGCAGCGCCGGCGGGCTCCTCATGGGCGCTGTCACCAATATGCGACCCGACCTGTTCAAAGCCGTAGTTTCCCACGTGCCGTTTGTTGATGTGCTCAACACCATGCTGGATGCTTCCCTGCCGCTGACTGTCGGTGAATACGAGGAATGGGGCAATCCGAATATCGAAGACGACTATCTGTATATGAAGCAGTATTGCCCGTATACCAACTTGCGCGCCATGGAATATCCGGTTATGCTGATTAAAACGTCTTTGAATGATAGCCAGGTGATGTACTGGGAGCCGGCGAAATACGTCGCTAAATTACGCACATTGAAACAAGATGGCCGGCCGCTCTTACTCGTTACCAACATGGGTGCAGGACACGGCGGCGCCTCAGGCCGATATGACCATTTGCGCGAGATAGCCCTGGACTATGCGTTCATGCTGGACCAGTGGAAGATAGGGTAAATGGTGAGTTGGTGAGTTAAAATTCACCAACTCACTGGTCGACCGGTCGGCTATATTATCGGAGGTAACCAGGATTTCGAGAAAATCAGGCCTGGTTATTGAATGATGATTTTTTCTTTTCAATCACCAAATCACCACTTTTTTACTGCCCTCTCCGCACCACGACATGGCTTTCGATCCCTTCCACACCGAACAGGTTGGATGATTTAACCCGCAGGGTATTTTTGCCTTTGGTGAGTTTCCAGACAAAGCGCTCTTTGGAAGTTTTCCACTTGCCACTGTCGATCTGGATCAGAAAGGTGTCGAAATTCGGTGTGACGGTATCCAGGAGGATCGTCAACGAATTCGGTTCGGAACCCTGCTGAAGGGAAATATGAGTCTGGTTAACCGACCAGTCAAAATCACCGGTGCGGGAAGAGAGGGTGGAAAACTGAGGCAGCGGCATGTTTTCGGATTCATACCAGACATGCCCATCGTAGGTATAGGATACCCGGCCGTGCTCCGGCTCTTCCGGGTAGAGGGAAGTTGAAAAGTTGTTTCTTAATGTTGCGCAGAACTGATAATATCGTGAGGCATTTTCTATATCTGTCCCGGATATGGACTCCGGATCGCAAATTTCGACTACCCCGTCGAAATCTTGATCTGCAGAAGCTCGGTGTAAATCAAGGGCACTCATCGGCATGCCGTTTCTTTCGAAATGTCGTGTCCCCTTACGGCCGTCGTCAAAATCGCAACCCGGGTCCATCATAACCCATTTTTTATGTTCATTGGACCAGATTTCGGCCACACAATGGGCGGTGGTAATACACACTCGCGCCTGTAGCCCAAGGGATAGACAACACTGCACGAACGTGCTGGCATAATGCGTACACATCCCCAACGAGAGTTTTTTACTGGCCAGTTCCAGTACGACCATGGCGTCCCACGGCGGGACAAAGGCCAGTTCACCATCACTCCAACCATCTTCCCATTGTTGCCTGGTCCAACGTTTCAGTCGCATGAACTTTTCGAATTCCGTTTTCGCTCCTTCAACGACTTTATCCAGGCGCCACCGTTCACGCAGGACGGCCAGCCTGGGTTCATCCGCCAGTTGATGGGCAAAGGGATAACTGCTTCGAACGAGAGGGGCGTTATCAGCTTCGGTAAGCGTCAGGTTGCCATTGGTTTTTTTAATAATCTGACCGCTCATTTCCACCGAGAGACTACGCAAAACGGGGGTAGATTTTCCATGGGCTGTGGTTAATGTGGCTTGCCATTGAATAAAACGGTGACTTTTGGGGATACAGGCCGGCCCCGAAGCGTCCTGCCAGTGCCCCCAGGTATCCGGGCTATAGACAGGGCCACTGCCACTTCGCCATTTGATCATGATGCCGGTGCCTCTTGGCCGGGAAAGATCAGGGATGAAGCACACGCTTTTTACCATTACTCTCGGTGTGATTCCATTTTCATCTACGGCGGCGGCCATATCGATCGACGGAGAAGTCACGATACCGCTTGGCGGATGACGACGCAAGTTCAGGCGTACCACATATTCTCCAGTACAAAAATCGTTGTCGCCCAGTCGCTCAACGACCCACGTATTTCCACCGTCTATGGATTTAGCGCTATACTCATAATGCCGCATAGTATCTATATAAAGTCGCCATCCACCTCCGCCGTCTTTAATAACCAGGTTATTCAGGCCGGCTTTAAGTGCTTTGACCGGTAAAGCGACAACTTCCCAGCCGCTCGACCAGTATTTGTCGATATCCCCCTGAAACGAATTGTTCTCGGACGTGTATTGATGTGTTATTTTATGCCCGTTTATTTCGAGATGTAAGGTATGATCTATCTCTAAATTCCGCCTATCATCGGTAATAGGATCAATACGTAGAACGGCTTCCGCTTGCCGGATGTCCGTATAACTCAACCTGAATGTTTTCCTGGCACACACATTACCACGGATAACTTCATACGTTTTTTGGGTTACGGCGCCGATATCATCCGCCAGAAGGATGCGGGGTTTCAACCGCACCTGTCCCTCCACAATTTCAATATGGTGGTCATGCGTGCAGAGAGATAAGTCGATTGTTGATGTAAAGGTGTGTACAGGCATAAAAAACTTTATGAAATATGAATTATGATTGTTGATTGAAAAGTCCATCATTCATCATTCAACAATCATAACTCATAAATGTACGTACAGTTCCGTTTCCTTTACGGTCACTTCGTAGCGTTTTATACAGACCTGATCGGAAAAATCAGAGGCCCCGGTGCGTACGTCGAATCGCCAGCCGTGCCAGGGGCATATAATTAGATGGTCGTCAATCCATCCCTCTCCAAGAGAGGCGCCCAGATGAATGCATATATCGGAAATAGCATGATATACGCCATCGATGTTAAAGATAGCAATGGGTGTGCCTTCTGCATCAACAGTCGCCTGCTCGCCCGCTGGAATATCGTAGGCTTTGGCGACCCGAATCCATCGCCCCATACCAACCCCGTCAGAATGTCGGCAAGGCGCATAACAAACCATTACGCCGTTATTAAGGATATTCGTTTAAGTAAAGAATTAAAAAATGTAAAGATAATACATGACAGGATCATCAGTTTCAAAATGAATTATTTGAAGGGGAAAGGCAAGAAAAAAATCTGAAATTTATTACCGACTTGTAATACCCAATCTATCACCTGCTCTCCGCACTAGATTATTGACATGTTATCCTACTTCATCTACATTTCATCCAACGCGATCTCTACCCTTAATTTTACTACTTGTCATTGATTGATCAACGTGAAATCCCTGATGGGGAAGTGGAACCATGAGTACCACGGATACCAGCGAAAAAGTTGAGCCGGTCAAAGCGTACAGCACCGTAACAGGCCAGGCTATGGGGTTGGGATTGATTCTCCTTGCCGGCCTTTGGGCGACGCCTATCGAGTTCTGGCAAGGTCCTCAGTCGCTGCATATCGGGCTTGAATTTATAGCGGCGCTCCTGGCCATTGTGGTGGCACTGAGATATGCGTCCGATTGGGTGCTGGTGTTATTATTTTTCTGGAGTGCCTGGGGCTATATGGGATTACACAAGATCCATCGATCCCCGTTCTATGATTGGGCCGCCGCCGTCACAAATTATCGAAGCATTACACTATGAGGAGGTTTTTTGCTGTCTTCGTTGCCAGACGAGATAGTACAGAATCGACAACACAATCAACACGCCGCCGACGATAACCATTTGGTTATGTATTTCTCCGGATATAGTCGCCCATTGTTCACCAACAAAGTAACCGAGGGAAATATAGGTGCCGGTCCAGAGCAGCGCCCCGGAGTAGGCAAAGACTGCAAATATCGGAAGCTGCAGGTTGGATGACCCTGCTACCAGCGCTGTAAGATGGCGAAAACCTGGTAAAAAGTAGCCGAATAACAAGACCCAGCGTCCCATCCGCCTATACCAGTGATGCACATTATCCATCCTATCCCGGGTTAAATTAATGTGCGCACCGTATTTTTCAATTAAATATATACCGGCGGTATGTCCCAGACCGTAACTCAACGAGATGCCGCACATAGCCCCTACGCAGGCGGAAGCGAGGGTGGGAATAAATTGAAGATCGCCTTTAAAAATTAAATACCCGGCAAATGCCAGCAGAATCTCATCTGGCACGGGAAGTCCGAAAACGCCCAGTAAGAGCAGAACAAAAATCCCGATGTAACCATATTGCATGACACAGTAATATCCATATTCGATGATCCAGTTGACAAATTGCTCCATGAAAGGTCTCCAGCCCAGCTTCATATATATTCGCTTATCCGACAATCATTAACCCGTAACCCGCATTGAGTTTTAAATTAGCCTCTCTATTTTCTTTTGTCAATATTCCTATCCTGCAGGCTTATATCAAAAAAAGAAAATTCTTGACGGCCCAACGGATTTCGGATAAGCTGTGATGCACCGATAAGTAATAGATATGACCCTTTTTATATGGTCGCCCCATGAAACGGATATTTGGTGTTTCATGCTGTAATTTAGCAGTATAAGATATCGCTCCAGCGAGCGATATGGCACATGGTAATTCATACCGATACAGGTTACATACTCCATCATACAGATTGTGTAGATCAAACTTTACAATAAGGAGCATAGCCATGTCTCAGACACACCATGACCAAAATGCCACGATCTTATCCCGGCGCAGGTTTTTAAAAGGTGCCGCCACCGGAAGCGCTGTGGCTGTTCTATCCCCCTGGGAGATGGTGGAAGCGCTGGTTGCTGGCGAGGCCAAAGACAGAACCATCCGCGGTGTGGGCGTAAAACCGGGGGTCGTCGCGATCAGCAGTAATGAAAACCCCCTCGGGGCTTCGCCGAGAGCCATAGAATCCGTCCTCAGGCATATGGGATCCAGCAACCGATATTACCGATCCCAGAGTCTGGTGGGAGCGCTCGCTCACTATCACGGCATAGATTACAAACCGGCTCCGCGGCAGCCCGGTCGGTCGAGACAGGCTGGACCGATTCTCATGGCTGCGGGTTCAGGGCAAACGCTCGAATCCATCGCGCACACTTTCCTGGAAAAAGAGGGTGATGAGATGGTAGCCGCCTCTCCTTCTTACGGTTCTATAGAACGGAAATGGGAAGATAATAAGGGGGTGGTTCGACTCGTACCCTTGACTCCCGATTACAAACACGACTTGGATGCGATGCTGGGGGCGATTACCCCGAAAACCAGAGTGGTGTCCATATGTAATCCGAACAATCCGACCGGCACCATTGTAACGCATGATGAAATAGAAGCGCTGGTGGATGCGGCACCGAAACATGTTCTAATAGCCGTAGACGAAGCCTATGTCGAGTTTGTGGAAGATGATGGTTACAAAACGGCTATAGATCTGGCTGCAACCCGGGAGAATGTCATCGCCATTCGTACCTTCTCCAAAATCTATGGTCTGGCAGGTGTCCGTGTGGGATATTCTGTCGCCCATAAAGATATACATGAGCGGATGATGAATTACCATTACACAAATGGCGTCGGGTTGTACGGTATGGTAGCGGCTGAAGCCGCCTTACAGGATGCCGAGCATCCTCGCCGTTCCAAGGAACTGGCAATAGAAGTTAAACGCTACTACGAGAAAGAATGCGAAGGCATGGGGCTGGAATATGTAAAGAGCGAAGGCTGCTTCATGCTAATTAACCTCAAGCGTCCTGCTAAACCTGTTGGCCGACAGCTGGCCAAACAAAATATATATGTAGCAGATGCCGAGCGGCGCTGGGGGTTGAAGGGATGGACACGCGTGTCTGTAGGCACCAAAGAGGAAGCGGAAGCCTTTATGACTGCGTTACGCGAAATCCTGAGCCCCGCACTCTAAGGTAAAATGAACACTGATAGAACGTGAAAGGATTGATGTCATGGTATTTACAGCGGATGAACGGAGCCAATTTAGAATCCATGGCTATGTCGCTAAGCCTCATTTTTTTTCCGAACGGGAGACCACCGCACTCCAGATGGAAATCACCAGGCTGATGGACGTGGGGGCTTTGCGGAACGTAGCGACGGACGGCGACGGTGAAACCCATTCTACCAAGCTGCGTAACCTGCAACTCTGTCCGATGTATAATCACAGTACCATGTTCCGGGCATTGCCGTTTCACCCCACCGTGGTTTCGGCTATTTCCGAATTAATAGGTGACCCTTTTATTTTACATCTGGATCAGGTGTTTCTAAAACCAGGCGGCGATGGAATGGGGACCAATTGGCACCAGGATAATGCGTATTTTAAGATCCGCGACCCACTCAAAGGGACAGCGATGTGGGTAGCGGTACATGATGCTACGATAGCCAATGGAACAATACGGGTTGTGCCCGAAAGCTATAAAACCGCCTATGGGCATGATCGCGATCCATACAGCGATCACCATATCCGTTGCTATCCTCCCGAAGAACAGGCGAAGACGATCGAACTGGAGGCCGGCGGCGCACTTTTCTTCTGTTATGGCACCGCACATTGTACCGGACAGAATAAGACGGATAAGGAGCGGGCAGGCATCGCCTTCCACTTTCTCCATACAGACTATGCCCAAAAGGATTTGATTGAAGATGGCCGGGATTACCGACCGTATGTTACCGGCCCCCATGCGACAGGCGGTAAGGCTGAATACGGCATCCATGTAGAAGGCGCCTGGGAGAATGAGGTGGAGAAGGCGTTGGCCGGGTGAGACCGGTAATCCCAACCCTATCCGATTACCTGCTGCCTTTCCATTCGCCGGAAGAATATTACAAGACATCCTACCGTCGCTACACAGCCTACCGCCACGACAAAAAACGGCAGTCCCGCGTCCCATTCAACGGCACGCCCCCCCCACAGGGAACCGCCGAGCATGGCCAGGCTCCACGCCAAATGCGCCATACCGACCATTCGACCTTTTTCCAGAGGGCCCGTTATTGCATCTATCAAGCGGGGCATCATCGTTGATACGGACCAGGCAGCGGCAGCACCCGTTGTGCCGAACAGGAAGAGTCCTGCCACGGAATCGGACCAGATACCGATACAGATCGCGCTGACCGCTACACATGAACTGGCGATCAACGTGGGGCGTCTGGGGCCGAATTTATCCGCTAACCGTCCAGTGATTAACTGGGTGACCGCGGCTATGGTCAGGCTGACTGCTGAATAATCAGCGGCTAAAGTGAGCGAGTGGGACGCCCGATAGATCAATAGTGGGATGAGAAGCGTTGCGGTGCCCCAGTAACAGGTCGGAAGAAAACGGATGGCTAACAGCAACCGGACATTCGGTCGTGCCAATAAAACAAGATGATTCGTTTTCGTTTCTTCGGCAGGTATCGACCGGTTGGAGATCTCGGGCATGAAGACGATCATACCTGTGATCACTATAAAAACGCCGATGATGACACCGACGCCTACGCTGGCAAACCCATATGCATCAGCTATCTGTCCAGCCAAACGGCTGCCTATAGCTGAACCTAACGTCATACCTAAAAAGAAGGCGGCAGCGCCAAGGCCCATGCTCGTCCGTGGGGCGGCATGGATCAGATAAGCCTGACTGGCTGTGGTACTGAATCCTGCGGCCATACCGATGTACAGGCATAGCGCAAATAACCAGACGGGTTGGTGCAATATAAATACGGCACCTGCGGCTATCGTGCCGGTTACCCCTAAAAGGTAAGCTGGCTTAATTCCGATTCTATCGCAAAAGTATCCTGCCGGAACAGCAAAACATCCACCCAGAAACAAAAAAGTAGACCGTAAACCGGCTGCTAATAACGGAGAAGCCTCCAGTTCGACTTCTACATAGATGGGAAGCAACGCATTGACCGGCGCATCCAATAATCCGAGTAAAAATGTGGCGAGCCAAACTGGAAGAAAACGCGAGTTGGCAAGTTCGCAGAGTGATTGGCGTGTATTCACTTAATATACCGATCCCTGAAAATGATTGTACTCCTTATGGTCAAAACTATATTCCAAATTACAAATCATCAATTTGTAATTTGCTATCCGCTTGACATTTTCCATGATTAATATATACTTTCTTTCGTGTAATTCGCTTGATTCCAGTTACCGTACATTCAGGTATAATATAGTATATTTGGTCCAGTGTCGAGTATTCTACGGTCTGTTTTCTGTCTGGAAATCGTTGGTTATTACCTTCATATCGGTATGTCCATTATGAGGCAAGAACAGAACAAAACAACCTCCCCTTCAAGTCAATCGCTTCTATCTAATACTTTTGAGCTTAGAGAAGAAGATCTTTTTGGTTTGTTTTCCGAACAATTGCCGGATTCCATGTATTTATTGGATCTGGACGATCAGGATGTGCCGGGTAAGATCATTTATACCAACGACGCGGCCTGTCGTATTCATGGGTACACGCGCGAAGAAATGATCGGCCGGTCTATCAACGAACTGGACAAGGAGGACGAAGCACGAAAGTCAGATTCCCGGTTAGATAAATTACGCTCCGGTGAAGTGCTTACATTTGAGGAGGAACGTCGCCGTAAGGATGGCACGCCGTTTCCAGTCGAAGTCACCGCCCGGATGGTCGAGTGGTAAGGGCGCAGAGTGGCGTTCGCCATTGATCGTGATATATCGAATCGAAAGCAGACGGAAGATGCGTTACAATCAAGAGAGTTTCAATTCGATAACCTGATTACCGCATCCGAACGTCAGGCCCAGGAAATGGCGCTTCTGGATCGCGTTCGTACGATCCTGGCAAAGGAAATGGACCTGCAGATTGTTTATCGTACGATTGTCGAGGCCGTAGCCGACACCTTTGGCTATACGCATATCTCGTTATATTTGCTCAAAGACGACTATCTACATGCCCAGTATTTTATCGGCTATCAACAGGTTGTTACGCCGATTCCTCTTAAGGAAGGGATAACAGGACGCGTTGTTCGCACCGGTGAGCCGGCGTTGGTGGAAGATGTATCCGATGATCCGGACCATATCAGCTCAACAGAGGGGACGTTATCCGATCTGGTTGTGCCTATCATAGATCAGGGGGCAGTCCTCGGAACGCTTAATATAGAAAGTGTCGGTGATAATATACTTTCCGCATCGGATTTAACAATGATGATCGCGTTGAGTGAGCATATCGGCGCAGCTATCGGCAGAGCCCGACTCTACAGCGAAGCCAGAGCGTCCGAAGCCCGGTACCGTAATCTGGTCGAGCAACTGAATGATGTCATCTTTACATTGAACTCGCAGGGCCAGATATCCTATATC
>CAJXCW010000009.1 GCA_913051705.1 uncultured bacterium | reverse complement strand
GGCCGAGCGTGCCCTCCTCGCGGGCGTTGCCCCCGAGCGAACCCAAATCACCGCGCAACAGCTTCCCGCCAATTTACAGGCATTGGTGGACCAGGGAGTTCGCTTCAACGCCTGTTCCCTGCACCAATTGCAGCAGTATTGCGCGCTATATCCGGGCGGAGAAGTCTCGGTCCGTATTAACCCCGGCCTCGGCTCTGGACACAGCAATCGAACAAACGTCGGCGGCCCGTCCTCGAGTTTCGGCATTTGGCACGCGCATCTCGACGAGGTGCTTTCTATCGCCGCAGAGCACAATGTGAAAGTCACCGGCATGCACACGCACATCGGTTCGGGGGCCGACCCCGAGATGTGGGTCCATTGCGCAAAGCTCTCCCTCTATATCGCCGAGCGCATCGAGCACGTGCGCGTGTTGAGTCTGGGCGGTGGCTTCAAGGTGGCTCGGATGAGTGACGAAACCGCCACCGACCTGCAACTCGTGGGCGAGTCGGTCAAGCGGGCCTTCGAGGAGTTCTTCGCGCCCGACTCCCCCGGCGGTTTCCTCTGGTGCTACGCCGCCGACGATCCCTCCGAAAGCAGCCAAGAGGCCACCGAAGAATAGGGTGCGTCCGGCATCAAACTGATTGCCCTTGATCCTGTTGACCATATCGGGAAAAACGCCCAGAAGGCCGCCTGCCAGCATCCCGAGACCCGTACCTATCAGGCCGCTTTTGGTCCGATTTGTTACGACGATTTCTGATACTTGACCGGTTGGTACACCGCGTCGCCTCGTAAAACGACGGGTGAAAGGATCGGGCGTCATCCAGGTCACAGAATCTGCACCGACATGTATATTCGCACCTCGCCGCTCGTCTCCTCCATCCAACCGGATCAGGATATTCTGAGTCTGGCCCGCTTTATTGATCCGTTCATAATATCCGTCTGCATCGTTGGGGGTAAAGGTATGCGTATGGGAACACCCGACTACGGTTAGTCCGGTTAAAAATACAGGGACAAACAACCGCAGAAATCCACCTGGATACGTGATACAACACGGCATAACATCTCCGAAACCTCTAAGTAGAATTGTCGTCGGTAAAGCGGAATATTCATGCAAACTAAGCGCCGTACCACACATTTGTCAAGCGATATATAGATCATCTGAAATTCACTCTGCACGCGCCACTCTGTACTATCTTTTACCCGGAACTTTCTACTCGGAACTCAGAACTATCTTTTACTCTTCACGCTTCACACTTCACTTTTTACTTCATTGCCTGAAAGCATTTGCTGTGCCGATTGTCCAACATGTATATTCTATCAAAGAGGCTTCGATTTGTCATCGATATACATTCAGCCCGTCCGGTGTAAAGATTGCCCATAAGCGCGATTGCATAACAGGAGATACAGAATTAGTGGTATCCTGAGCACTCGATACTCTGGACATTTTTATCTCTTTTACTTAATGTTAACGCGCGCGTCGCACCGTGCGCGAACGCGGAACTCTGACCTCGGAACTTGAAATAAGAGGAGATCCATGATTCAAATCGATTTATCCGGAAAAATAGCGGTTGTTACAGGCGGTACAGGTGAGCTGGGCCGGGTGATGGTCCGAACGCTGGCCCGTAGCGGCGCGGATGTGGCCATACACTATCATGCTAACTCCGAACAGGCGGACAGTTTGCTGAACGAAGTACAGGAGATGGGCGTTCGAGCGATGAAAGTTCAGGCGGATATCACGGAAGAAGAATCCGTATTCGCCATGCGCGACGCGATAAAAGGAACCCTCGGCAGCCCGCATATTATCGTCAACAATGCCGTTATACAGTATCCCTGGTCGAGTGTACTCGAACAGTCCATCGATGACTATGAGAGCCAGTTTCGTTCCTGCGTCCTGCAGAATGTCTTGATGGCAAAAGCCTTTACACCGGATATGATAAAAGAGAAATACGGCCGTATCATTGCGATCAACTCCGAATGTTCCATGCAGAACTTGCCCGGTCAATCCGCCTATGTGTCCGGCAAACGCGGGATGGATGGCGTACTGAGGGTACTGGCCAGGGAAATAGGCGAGCACCACATCACAGTGAATCAGGTGGCGCCGGGATGGACGATCAGCGATAAAGAGCGTAATTACAAACCCTTGATACCGCGGCGAAATCCGTATGCTAAAAGTGTTCCTTTAAGACGACGTGGTGAAGACCAGGAAATCGCCCATACCGTCGTGTTCCTGGCATCCGATCTGGCCGGCTTTATCACCGGCGCCTATATTCCCGTATGCGGCGGTAATGTGATGCCGGCGATATGAGTCAACGGGCAGGTGGGCAAGTGGGCAATAAACCCTTATCTCTTACCTGCCCGCCCCTTATCTCTTATGAAATCAATGCCCTTAACCGCTATCCGCCATTTTGCCCCAGCGGATCTCGCTGAACCGGAAATTATACATGAAACAGATGTTCTTTTCCGCGTAGACGCGGTGGGCGTTTGCGGTTCCGATATCCATTATTATCGCACCGGACGGATCGGTGACCAACAGATCACCTTTCCTTTTCTGGTCGGCCACGAGTGCTCAGGCACGGTGGTCGAAACAGGCGCCGGCGTGACCAGAATCAAACCGGGCGACCGGATCGCAGTGGATCCGGCGGTAAGCTGCGGGGTATGCGATCAATGCCGGACCGGGCGGACGCATACCTGTAGAGACCTGCGTTTTATGGGCTGTCCCGGTCAGTTGGATGGGTGTTTGAGTGGATATTACGTCCTGCCCGAGTCGTGCTGTTTTCCGGTATCTGATGATCTTTCACCGGCATGGGCTGCGCTGGTAGAGCCGTTGTCTATCGGTTGCTATGCCGCCCGGCAGGGCGGGCTGACGCCCGGCAGGGCGATTGGTATTTATGGATTGGGGCCGATAGGGCTGTCTGTTATGCTCGCGGCCCGGGCAATCGGTATCACGCAGATCGCCGGTGTAGACCCCCTGGCCTATCGCCGGCAGATCGCCGAAGAACACGGTCTTTCTTACGCATTCGATCCGATGAACCATAAGCCGCCCTCCGGACAGACGTATGATGTGGTCTTCGATTGCTGCGGTGAGCCCGACATCCTGGACGAAGCCTGCCATAGATTAAATCCGGGCGGCACGCTGGTGCTCGTTGGCATCCCGGAGACAGCTCATATCCTGCTGGATCCCCATATTTTACGCCGCCGGGAAGTGACGATCAAAAATGTACGCCGCCAAAACGGCTGCATCCCCGCAGCGATCGACCTCGTGCAACGTAGCGATATCGATTGTTCTTTCATGCTCACTCACACCTTCCACCTGTCGGAAACGCAGAAAGCCTTCGATCTGGTCGATGGATATTCAGATCAGGTCATCAAGGCGATGATTGTACCTGATTGATTTCATACTAATCAAGAATCTGTTTTTCAGGATAAAAATACAACAATGGATCAATCACACGATTATTGCGGCGTATTTCGTAATGGAGATGATAACCCGTCGTTCGTCCGGTCTTACCTACCAGACCAATGATATCACCACGGTTAATCTGCGTATTTTTTTGTATGGTAATCCTGGAGAGATGACCGTATCGGGTGGTATATCCATTCTGATGATCTATATCTACTAACTTACCGTAGTTTTTACCCAGGCCCGTGTAAACAACGACACCTGCGGCCGTAGCTTGTACGTCATTTCCATGCCGGGCGGCTATATCCACCCCGGAGTGCATGCGCCGAAAACCGGTCATCGGATCGCTGCGCATACCGGACCTGCTCGTGGTACGTCCGGCTACGGGTTGAATCGTAGGTAGATGAAGCCGGATTCTATTATCTTCTTTGACCTTTTCAGCAACAGAGACGAAACTCGCCTGTTCCAGACGGACCTGGCGAAGTAATCGATCCAGATCAATTTGAATTCGGTCGGTTAATATCATCAAGGTATCGGTATCCATGTTGGAATATAAGGGCGGCCCCTCGCCACCGATGCCCAGCTTACGAATATCAGGATGGATTTCAGGCAAACCGGCGATAATACGCGATTCCACTTCCCGTTGCACTAACGCTTTCATTTGTTTTTGATAAAACCCGGTCCGCTGATTCAACACCTGTTCCCGATTCGTAAGCGCCTTGTTCTCTCGTTTCATGTTGGCCAGATAGCCGATATCAAAATAGCATAAAGTGGCCATGACCGCCTGTATGAGAAAATTACTCGTCATGCTCAATGCTATGATCCGCGATCATAGCCATTGGCAACCGGAAATGGGGATACCAAAATAACAGGTGCTTTCCACAAAAATACCTTGACTTTTAATACCGTTGCTCCCCCATGCCACCTTTGCCGAGGAGCCTAAGAACTTTATAATGCCCTATAATTTGTCCGCTTTTCACTCCGTACTCCGTTGAATTTTCAAATGCCTTGCTCTCTGTGCCCTTCGTGATTAAAACCAGATTTTCCGAGTCAGCTTATCCCACTTTCGCCTCAAACGCTTTGATCTCTTCTTCACCGTCCAGAATGCCGATCTCCATATGAAATTCACGGACCTCATCCGGTTCGATGTGCTGGAGATAGCCATTCTCCCGGTTCCACGCCCGGCCGAGCATACTCACATTACCCGGCTCGATGCCCATGACATACGTCCCACGATGGAAATGCCGCCAGTTGGAGATGAGAGGCATCTCCGATTGAGGGAAAGTCCAGTAGATACCGAGGGCCAATCGATCATTGATCAGAGCAACATGCGCGTTGCCATCAGCATCGGCAACAGGCCGGTGGACGTACACATCGTCGTGGGCCTCGGGGACCGGTGAGGTAGCTGTGGCATAGGCCTCCGGACCGACGACTTGGTCTTCGAGCCATTCTGTTGTCTTTTCACTGTTGACGACGACCCGTGATCCTTCATCCAGAATTGGAAATCCTGGATTGCAGTGGTACACGAACATCAGCGGCGACCGATCCACAGATTGGTTGTGAATCCGATCGTGGATCCGAAGACATTTCTCTCCCAACACGGTTGAGATTTCCCGCGTCAACTCGAGGTTCGTCCCGAAGACGACCGCTTCTCTCATTTTGCCACATACACGAACAACATACTCATCTCCTTCCCAGGCGCCGCCGGTATACACCTGTTTGGCTGGCAGAAAGGAGGCACGGCCATGAAGCCCTAATTCTTCATTCTCCTCTTCAGGATCGGTCTCCGGATGTCCGGTAAACGTCATGCCACACGTCAGGACCAGGCCGCCATAGAATCCGCGCATCCATCCGTAGCCCTGCGGTTCATAAAAGGCAGGCCCGACATCGCCGGTGTTCCCTCGGAAACAGAGCGATATCCCCTTATAGTGCGCAGAGGCGATGTCCAGCGCCCGTCCCGGTAGTACGGAAAAACAAAGCCCCGACGCGTTGAAAACCTCGATAAGATCCGCCCCGCGTTCATTGCCTTCCGTAAGCTCGGCCTTACGCGCATGGGCCACCTGACTCATGTCACCAATCAGGTCGAGTAGCTCACGACGGGTATATGTTTGATCGAAAAGATGAGCCATGTTCGTCTCCTTGATGGGGAAGTTACGAAACGACGAAACAACGAATCGCGAAAGGCCATTGTATGCCTCAATTTTCGTAGCTTCGCCGTTTCGTAGCTTCGTAGCTATGCTAACCCTCGATATATCTCTTCTGTTGCTCTGCGTAATGTATCTGACAACTGATTTCTGCCACGGAGTAATTCCGTATCCATAAGATGACGCTGTTCGTCGTCCTCCGGAAGATCAAGATAATCCTGAAGTTCGTGCAGTATCGGAATCGGGCTGGATAAGGCCGGGTGGGCGACCCGATCCTGGTCGTACCGTCCACCGAAGGTTTCGAATACAGGCATCAAAATACGACTCAGGCGTTTCAGCGTATGATTGAACCGGTCTGGATCAACCGGATTCGGCTCGTCGGATATTCGATTCATAAGCGATTCAGCCGCGTCACAGAACGCATCAACACGCAGGTCCATCGCATAATGCTGATCTACCTGCATTATACGGTCTTTCAGATTTTCGGCGACATCGGCATAGTTAAACGGTAAGATGGGCCGCATGCACATCTCCAGAATATATCCGGCATAGATCCCTCGGGTCTGCCGATAGCGTTCGGGATCGACCTTGTCCAGCGTGTCCGCCGTACTGTGCCACCACCAACCGCCACCAGCGCCGTTCCACGCCGCAATCTGTTGTTCGCTGTAGCGATAGCTGCCTTCCAGCGAGGGCAGGCCGATCGGAATGAATGGTTGCTCGTTGCCCCGCGTGAGTTTCTTCCGATGTGCCGGGCTGCCAATGACCCGGCTTTCCACATCCTGATGAAACCGGATCAGGTCCGTCGTACTGGCCGTCTCGAAGTGGCTGGTACGGGTAAATCCTACCGAATCCACATTAAAATAGGCGATGCCTCGTTCATCGATCTCGTCCCAATGGGTATCCAGAAACCAGGTTGAACCGGCGATCTCACCAATCTCATGGCCGTTCCAGAAGGCGAATATAATATCGCGTTTCAGTTGGTCTCTCAGGGGATAGATCCGCTCGGCGAGTTCCAGAATCAGCGCGTTTCCCGCGGCATTATCCGACATACCAGGTTCCCAGGCGTCGAAATGGCCGCCTACGATCAGCACATCTCCATTTGAAGCGCCCCCTTGAAGACGTCCCCAGGTTTGCGGCAGAGGGCCCCAGTCCCGTGAGGCCTGGGCGATCATACGAATGTGAACCCGGCCTCTACCACACAGGGCGTTGAGCCTGTCCCCATCAGCCCGGGTAATACCGATCGCCGGTATTTGAGGTATTTCGGCCATAGACGCACGGGTGGGGTTCCCCCAGACCGATTTAATGGCGCCCATCGGAATGTTATGATGCTCAGGCGGACCCATATTTATAAAAATGATACCGGCAGCCTGATGATCGACCGCAATGCGTGCCTTTTCAGGGCGAGCAGGTCCTGAGGTGATATCCGTTAATACAATCCGGCCGCGGACGTCTTTGTTCTCATAATCCGCCGGGGCACCCGGGCCAACGAAAATCAGGTCGGCTTCGATCCCAATATCCGAGGTAGAAACGATATGGCCGCAAGCCTCACAGGCGATATCCATCGTCTCAGACGTCAGTATGCGCAAGTCGCCCCGCAGCGGCGCACTGCGGTAGGTGGTAAACTGATCAAGATGCGCTTCCAGACCGTATGTATCGAGTTGTTCCGCGAAGTATTCGGCAGCCCGCAGGTCATCTCCGGCGCCATTAATCCGTACAGGGGCATTTTCCTGGATCCACTGCAGATGGTCCCAGGCTCGTTCAACAGACGAATCGGAAAGAATCGATTGAAGAGACATGATCACATGGAATGATGAATTATGAATGATGATTTATGATTTTTTATTATCATCACAATATAGTTCCTCATTCATAACTCAAAAATCATAATTCATCGGACTAAGTCCGCAAGCAATTCATCCGCCGACACACTGGCGGTCCCCTGTTTTTTACAAACCAGAGACGCGGCCTGGTTGGCAAGCACGGCCGACTCTTCCAGAGAGAGACCGGCAGAATAGCCGGTGGCTAAACCGGCGCGAACGGTATCGCCGCATCCTACGGTATCCACTACAGTCACCTGATGAGCGGGATGATGGAAAAAAGTTTGACCGTCAAAACCGCAAATGCCCTGACTGCCCAGTGTGATGATTATATTTCGGGACTGAAGATGCGCATACAATTCACGGGTGTCGGTATCAAGGGTATCTGCTGTATTAAATCCAGGGAGCAAAGCTTTCGCCTCACCGGCATTCGGGGCAATGATATCGGCTTGTCTGAACATGGATCTGTTGGACGGTTTGAAGTCCACAATCACCGGTATCGAACGGGAACGACAGGTGGATATAATAGCCTGGGCCAAGGACTCCGAAAAGACGCCCTTGGCATAATCGCTTAAAATCATCGCGTCAGCACCGACCAACTCACACATTACCTCATGCAACACCATGTCTGCTATCGCCTCCGGGATCGGATCCGTACACTCATCATCGCGCCGGAGTATATAGTCATCATCCAGGTAGAGCCGATTTTTCGTCGTCGTCTGTCGTTGGGCATCGCGCACAAGTCGGCATCGTATGCCACGTTCATCGGCCAGTTGCTGCAGGGTGAGATGATGCCCATCATTGCCGGTTACCCCGATCAGGCTGGTCGTTACACCGAATGCTGTCAGGTTCGCAGCCACGTTGCCTGCCCCACCCGGATGCCGATGCATTGCCTGTGCCGTATACGCACGTCGTCCCGGTTTTTCCGAATCTATGGGTTTGCTCTGCGCCGTATAGCAATGCTCATACATATCGAGCATCACATCACCCACGACAACGACTTTCATGGTGGAAAAACGATGAACGGCCTGGAGGAGGGGATTGTTCATTGGTGAATGGTGATTGGTGATTGGTGATTGGTAATGCGCTTTTTAAATCACCAAATCAGCAAATCAACAAATGTTTTATATCTTCTGCTTCTTTGCCCAGGTATCCCGCAGGGTGATTGTACGGTTGAATATCGGGGCTCCGGGTTTCGAATCGACGGTATCGACGCAGAAATAGCCTAAACGCTCAAATTGGAAAATGTGGCCCGGTTCGGCATCGACCAGGCCGGGTTCCAGTTTACATCCGGTTAATATTTGAAGGGAATGAGGATTCAACAGGTTTTCGAGCGTCGTATCTTCACTCGTATCCGGCTCCGGGTCATTAAACAGGCGGTCGTATAGTCGGACTTCTGCATCGAGCGCATGGGCGGCCGACACCCAGTGTATGGTGCCGCGTACTTTGCGACCGTCAGGTGTTGAGCCCCCATGGGATTCGGGATCATACGTGCAACGCAATTCAACCACGCGGCCCTGATCATTCTTAATCACATCGGTACAGGTGATGTAATAGCCATACCGTAGCCGTACTTCACGCCCCAGCGCCAGACGGAAGAATTTTCTGGGTGGATCTTCCATGAAGTCATTCCGCTCGATATGAATTTCACGGGTAAACGGTACCTCCCGCTTCCCCTGGCTTTCGTCTTCCGGATTATTGACAGCTTCCATCTTCTCCGTCTTATCTACACTATAATTGGTAATCACCACTTTTAACGGGTCGAGTACCCCCATGACGCGTGGCGCCCGTTTGTTCAGATCTTCCCGAATGGTGAACTCCAACAGCGCTATATCGATTAAATTATGTTTTTTAGCCACGCCGATACGCCCACAGAAAGCCCTGATCGCCTCCGGCGTGTAACCCCGTCGTCGTAAGCCGGCAAAGGTAGGCATCCGGGGATCGTCCCACCCGGATAAAATGCCTTGCTCAATAAGCGGACGATATAATCGTTTCGAGAGCACTGTATAGGCCAGGTTCAATGGGGCGAACTCGATCTGCTGCGGATGATATATATCCAGCTCATCCAGTATCCAGTCGTACAGCGGTCGATTGTTCTCAAATTCCCAGGTGCAGAGAGAATGTGTGACCCCTTCGATGGAATCCGAAATGCAATGCGTGAAATCATACATCGGATATACACACCACCTGTCCCCTGTACGATGGTGATCAGCATGGCGAATACGGTATAATACCGGGTCCCTCATGGTCAGATTAGGATGGGCCATATCTATTTTGGCCCGCAGCACATGTGCGCCATCCGGAAATTCTCCGGCCTGCATTTGTTTGAAAAGGTTCAGGTTCTCTTCAATAGAACGAACACGATGCGGGCTGTTTCGTCCCGGCTCATGCGGCGTCCCGCGATAGGCGCGCATCTCCTCCTGATTCAGACTATCTACATACGCTTTTTCTTTTCTGATCAACTGGAGCGCGAATTCGTATAGCTGGTCAAAATAATCCGAAGCAAAATATAGACGATCGCCCCAATCGAACCCCAACCATTGGATATCCCGTTTTATGCCTTCGACAAATTCGTCGTCTTCCTTGACTGGATTGGTATCATCGAAACGGAGATTATAAAGCCCATGATATTCTTCGGCCACACCGAAATTCAAACAGATGGATTTGGCATGGCCAAGATGTAGATAGCCATTCGGTTCAGGAGGAAAACGGGTCATGACCCGGCCATCAAATTTCCCGGTGTTTATATCCTCATTAATAATTTCTCGTATAAAATCTTTTGAAACGACTGTTTCGCTCATGGCCTGTATGTCTGATCCTTACTTTGGATAAAATCGAGCATTCGTTTGACGTCAGGATGAACTTCTCTGACAGCCTCTAACATGCTGCTCTACCGCTGCCATCTGTACCAGGCAAAAGGTGTTAAGGTCCGACCGAAGTTGTTTCGGTCCCATAGGCTGACCTCGCCGTGCCCTGCTCCATCCGCCCGTAATTGGACGACTTCCAGCCCCTCTGTATTCGCTAATATGGACACCCCGCCGAATTCACCGGAATATATATCTACGACATTTTCTCCTTGATTGTTTGCCAGATCTATTGAACCGCCGAATTCGACGGCAAATAGCCGGGAAACCGTCTTTTCCCTATCGTTGTAGATCGACAACACCCCGCCCCGGACGCCGGCTTTCATGTCTGCGACCATCTTTTCTTCATTGTCATATGTTTCTACATATCCGCCTCGCTCACCAGTGCCGATGCCTGCCACCAGTTTTTCTTCCGTATTGTAAACCCCCACATTCCCACCCTCTGCACCAAAGATAATCACGGCCGGTTTATTGTCTTCACCCAGAACCCGTAGTTCCGTGCAGGTGATCACCTGCGCATCAATGTCGGCGGCAGGCATCTGTGCGGCCATCGTCGTCATTGCGGTAATGATAAGACACAGGCCGAAAAACCCGAGTTTGTAAAAACGGGCTTGCTTTTCCAGCTTTTCGATTCGTTGTTCCAAACTAGACATATACCCACCTCCAAAAGATGAAAATACCCTTAGTGAATTCGTGATTCCTTATATCGTTAGACACATACTTGTTCTTTATCCCGCCATTTGCACTTTACGCTCTTCCGATGCCTGATGCAACGCGGCCTGCATATCGGGGTATTTTTCGATCACTTCATCCAGATCATCCCGATTCAATTCATAGAGGGAGGACGGAGTAATGGCCCGGACGGTCGCCGTACGAGGTTCACCATGGAGGAGGGCCATCTCCCCAAAGAACTCACCGGCCATCAAGGTTGCCAGATCACGGGAAACGCCGTCGTCTTCTCTCGAAACACGCACCACACCGCGAGCGATCAGAAACATGGAATCCCCTTTGGTGTCCTGTTGAATGATTGTACTGCCTTCGGTAAAGGTCCGGGAGCGCATTTTGTTCGCAATGTCCGTGAATTCATCAGGAGGAACACCCTGGAAAAAAGGGACTTTCCTTAGCAATTCGGTTGGCTCCACACGCAGTTGGGATACTTCCACACTGCGCCTCAGGTGGCTCAACTGGTGGTTAATATCCTCTATCAACGTCTCGGCAACAGGTCGAGGTAAGGTGCCGTACTCTTCCTGTTCTTCAATGGTCTCCACCTGAGCAAGCAGGACGATGCGCCGTCCCTGGCGTCCTTGAAGGCTGGCTACGAATTCAGGATATTGGCCGGCGGTCTGATCCAACTGGCGCACCGCTGTTTCATGCCACCTTTCGTATCGCGCATGTAAAGTGTCCCGGATATCATCAGGCAAGGATTCCATTTGTGCCAGGTTGTCGATCATCTCAAGCACACTGGCGCTGCCCTGACAATGGGCCCAGGCCCGTTCGTAATCACTGGCGATATGCGCCAGGCGTGCCCGTTCGGCAACGCGCGATAAGCCCGGTAAACGGTCAAACAAATTCAGGAAAAAGCTCTCAACACGCCGCCGGGAGAATCGGTGAGAGTGAACATTTTCAATCTGCTCGGTATGCCTGATCGCGTCCACTTGAAAGGTTAACTCCGCGATCATATCTCTAAAGGTTCGTTCACTGATCTGCCCTTCATTAAACAAATGTATGTACACGGATTTTTCTTCTGCAAACGCCCGTAAGATGGCCAGTTGGCCCTCTGTTTCATGATCCAGTTCTTGCGCACGGATTTTCTCCATCTGATGATGTGTTTCCTCCAGATCCTCAGTACAGTACTCCTGGAGCTCTTCGGCTATGGACATGGAAAAAAGGCCACCTTTTAATAGTTCGGGCAGACGATCCAGGGCATGTTGCTTCGCAACGCCTTCGCCTTCCAGACTGGCAACGCGATCCGGCAGAGGGGCGACATCCAGCCCCAGTTTACGTACCAGGAATTCGATGGTCAAACCTGGGACCAGCAGCGTGAACAACACCGCCCCGATGACCAGGGTGATAAACAGCTCCCGCAGAGCAAACTCTTCCGGGAGGCTCAATACGATCGCCAGGGCGATAGCACCGCGCAACCCGCCCCAGAACATGATATGCTGATACCTGGTTTCAACAGGCTCCACACCGGGCAGGCGGCCTACAATCGGTGTCAGGCCATATACTACTCCGGTGCGGGAAATAAGCATGGCCAGGATAACGATGCCAACAATGGCAATGGCGCTCCAAAGTTCATGTAAATCGACACGCAGGCCGACCAGCAGGAAGATCAGGGCATTGGCGACGAATGCGATATACTCCCAGAAATGCTCCAGATAATTACGTACTTTGACAGAGATCTTCATACGACCCCAACCCCCGAGCAGCAACCCGGCGGCGATGACGGCCATAACGCCGCTGACATGAAAGATGGCCTCTGCTACGAAGAACGACAAATAGGCCAATACCGTGGTTAAAGTAATTTCTATAGACGGGTCTTCTTCCACTTTTCCGAGGACAATGCCTGCAACATAGGCCATGAGGCCGCCAACCACCAGACCACCTAAAAACACAATGAAAAACGTGGTCACACCGTCCAGCACGGTGCCGGCGGTCAACGCGCCGGATTTAACCACAATGTCGGTCAGAATAGCAGCCAGCACAATGGAGGTAGCGTCATTAAACAGACTCTCCCCTTCTACCAGAATGGTTAAACGTTCCGGCACACCCAGCTTTTTGAAGAGCGACACCACAGAGACCGGGTCTGTGGCGCTCAGAATGGCGCCCAGAAGCAAGGCCGAAGAAAAGGGGATGGTAGCATCCAGGAGAGAAGTAAGGAACCAGACGATCCCGCCTATGACAAACGTGGATGCGAGAAGTCCCGGCACGGCAAGGGTCAAGACCGGCCCCAGATTGTGTCCGAGATGCCGGGCGTCCAGATTGAAGGCCGACTCGAATATGAGCGTAGGCAGAAAAACAAATAGGATCAAACCGGGCGAGATTTCAAATTCGGCAATACCCGGCAGAAGATGGGGATAAGCCTCACTTATAGCCCTTAAGATCATACCGACGATCACCAGTAAAACCGTAAACGGCACTTTGACCTTTTTGGTGAAGGCAAGCACACCGGCCGCGATAAGTAACAAGGCGGTAACCCCACCTACCACTTCACCTATATGATGAGCTTCTTCCATGGACGGTATCTCTTCTGTTATCGCTTACCATGTTCCCAGGCAAACGGACCGTAATCGCTTGGGGGTCCATCAGGGGCTGATACGTTTCCTGTGGAGGGTATTGGCTGAAAGTCTTATTACATAATGTCTATCATCCGATGATGAAGATAGGGATCTGATCATGAGGACACAAGACATTTCTTGTAACCTGTTTTGAATGCAACCACGAAACGGAGAAGCATGTTCCTCGTCTATATCCGGCAACAAGTTAAGATATTATCCGCTTCTGTTTCAAAAGTAAACTAGAGCGTTGCTGAACAGTGGCTGTGGATGACAAGTACGATACCCGCATACTTCTTCTATGTTACAGGCGTGTCCCAGTCTTCCATATCACAGGGCATTGTCCTGATATGCTATCGTATAGACATGATAACCGGCTATCCAATTTGCCATAGAGGCATTGGCGACTTTGGATGCTGCATGTAATAGATGATGGATGAAAGTTCGCCTTTGCCCATATGCGGCGGATTTCAGGTGAATAGTAATATTATTTATAAAAATCTCCATAAGTACACGACAAAATTCATCGTCGAAAAACCCAAAATCCATTTCATATAAAAGTGTACAAAATATTGTTTAATATCATCTTACAGCCGTATCGACACCTAATATTATACGTCCCTCTTTCGTATAGTCATCTTTAACACCCTGATCGACCGTACGCCAGATCAGGAATTGTTTTCGTAAGGTATTGAGAAAGCGCCGGTTGAGGCGTTGCCAGGAATCGACGTCCCCGCTCTCCCGCTCGATGTCCACCCATACCGCGTATAGATTGTGTTCCATCTCAGCAGGCGCTGCGCTTAACGTCACGCGTTGACTGACGCCCATGTCGTACGGCGCCAGCCAGGATTTCATAGTAATGGTATACGTCTCCACCGCATCGGTTTGTATGGCCGTTAATTTTACTTCATCGGTCATGAAAGTCCCCAGGGCACTTTCTTCGTATGATTCGAACAGTCTGGTCAGATAGGTATACAAGCCGAGGGCTTCCAACCGACCTATGGTAAATGGAAATTCGAAGCTCCACAGGTCGCCATCAGGTTCGGGGAAAGACCATTGCCGGTTCACATCCGGTACGGCCATCTGCGAGGCTTTTCTGGCCGGATAGATGGTGGAAAGGAGTACGACGGCCATCACCATCATCGTGGAAGCAACCGCAGACAGGGAGGAATAATTCAGAGTCAACCCCTCAAGAAGGTGATAGGTGGTAATCCCCTGGGCGACGGTCTGGCCGATCAGATAGCCCGCCATGCCGCCGATGACCGCATACATGCATGCTTCAGCCATGAACAGGGTGCCGATGTGTACCGGGGCCAGACCGACAGCACTGTACACAGCGATTTCCCGGAACCGCTCATACACAGCGTTCATCATAGTATTCAGAATGATCAGCGCGGCGATCACCAGCGGAATAAACAGATTGCCGACACCGGAAAGTGAACTGAGGGCCATAGCGCTGTACACGGCCACTTCTCCTCTGACGCTGGCGACAACGGGTATCCCAAGCCGCTGCATAAACCGCTCTATCCGTGCATCCGCCATCGCATCCGAGGGAAAACGAACGGCGACAGACCGCAAGGAACCACCCAGATCATTGACATAGGACTGCGGCGCCAGGATCATATTCGCCGCTTGCAGATGATCGAATTGAACCATGTCGACCGGTTCCTCCCCGTAGTCTTTGGCCGCAAGCTGGGTAAGCAGTTCCTGGCCGGCCGCCGTAAAATCGACCGGCGTTAGAGGTTCGCCGTCCAGGTCCATGATCGTACCGAAAACCTGTTCATCGAACAGGCCGATCACCTTGAACGGCTGCCCGAAAATATAGATATCAACCTGGCCTATATCGGCGGAGGTGATATCGAGTAATTCAGCCATCTCCGTCGGGATCATACACACATCCCGTTCTTGTGGCTCAAACCATCTTCCTGTAATCAAAGCCTGGTCGATATGGGTGACGTCGCGTTCTTCCGGCAGGACGCCCAGGATGGCCGAGGCGTAGGTGGAGCGTGGAGGTTTCGGGTTGAGGCTTGCAGGATTCGTGCTGCCCTGTTCCAGATCCGTAGAATCAACATCTTCTTTTTCGACTTTGATGAAGGTTTTTACGCCCGGCGTGCTGGCGGCATACCAGGAACGGGGGACGATGATGATGTCTTCATCTTCTGGTTCAGAGGAGTTGAATTCGGAAAGCACATACTGATAGGTTTGCTTCTGTAACGGCGCCCAGTTCGTATTACGCACCAGGAAACCGGTATAGCCGGCCTCTGTGTCCTTGTTCACCTTCTGGATCCGGAGATAGGTCTGGACAGAGGTAAACGACAGGACAGTGAAAACCAAGAGAACCAACGTTGAACAAGTCAATAAGGTCCGGGCTTTTCTTTTACGCATATTGCCGATGCCCAATGTAAAGGCCGTAGCGAGTGCACTTGATCTCTGTACATCGGTGGTGTGGACGCCTCTGTTTGTTTGTTTGAGTTGATGCATCGTCTGACTGAATCGTCCGGATATCAGCCAGATGACGACAATAGCGAGCGTAAGGGTAATAAATGCCAGTAATACAATATCGGGCGCTGCGCTGATCTGAAAAGCAGGATGGCTAAGCCGCAGGACGAGATATGCGGTTAGGAAGATGCCGACCGTTGCACCGATCCGTTTATGAATATTAACATATCCGAAGAGAAGCCGTTCCAGGGCATAGGCGAACGGAATCACGAGGAACATGTAAAAGAGAACGCCCTTCATCACATCATTGGCCGTGGCTGTCGCGTCCGGATAGGCCCGGGATTCATAACCCCATGCTGCCCGAGCGTATTTTATAAAGGTGTCCCATTGCAAAGACTGCCTGGCCACATCGGCTTTTTCCAACAGCCGTTTTGCTTCAAGATGAAACGATTCCAACCGGTCGCTATGGACGCCGGCGCTTTCCAG
The DNA here is from genome assembly GCA_913051705.1 of uncultured bacterium. Lineage (GTDB taxonomy): Bacteria > JAAXHH01 > JAAXHH01 > JAAXHH01 > JAAXHH01 > CAJXCW01. The sequence continues at coordinate 28,839 of CAJXCW010000009.1, read as the reverse complement.
GGCTTTTATGCGTGCTTCGTCCAGGTGCCACATGTCCCAGGCCACCTGATAAGACGTCATCGGAATGGCCCGCCGGCCTGATAAAAAACCGATACCTTCCGGATTATTTTCATCGGCATTGGTCAGTATCAGACGACGCCCCAGGAGGCCGGTCGACATGGTTACCTTGAACCGGCTATCGGGCCGCGTAAACAACACGGCCGTATCTTCCTCATAGGTATTGCCCGACGTCCATCCGCCGTCTTGAAATGTCATGCCCCATTCGAGTGGGGGACTGCCGGATTCGTCCAGAAGAACCGCTTCATTGAGTCGGGTTAAAAATCGCGGGTCCACCAGATCGTAGATATTGGTAGCTTCACTGCGGAATACGACCGTCGGCTTCTGCTTATCCACCCAGTCCATCGTGATTTCAAGCGGATAAGCGCCTGCGCCATACGGCCCTCGATCCGGCGCGTAGATGATATCCCCGGATTCTTCATCAAGAACATATCCCTCTGTGGGATAGGTGCGTCCCGCCTCCAATTCGGTGCTTTCCGCTACGCCGTTACTATCGGCCACGATGAATATCTCGTTTTTAACGCCGCTGATGCTTTTATTATACCGACGAAAACGAACCACAGCGCCCGGCTTGGGTTTGCTGGGGATATAATTTTCTGTTGGATCAAACTCCACGACTTTGATCCGGCCTCTGACGAAGCGGTCGTCAAGCTGCATCTTGAAATCCGGAAACAGGTTAGGATCATTGACTCCTTTGGCGAACAGACCTGTTAAAAAAGTCGCCTGCATATACACATTACGTATATTGACACGGTCTACGATATCCAGCGGTGTGTCTACATATTCTCTGCCATCGAAAATCGTGGCGAAAGTCAACGCCGGAAAGCCGGTCCAGAAAACCAGTTCCGCGTCTACCGCAATGTCACCAGCCGGGAAAAAATTAGTGGATAGTATACCTTGTGAGGGAGTGATCACATTCATCAGCATGTCGGACGCAAATCCACCGAACCGACTGAGCGCCGCCGCATGCCTCATAAATGTTTTTCCGAACGGCGTAAAGAATCGTTGCTTTTCGAACGAGTTTCCGGCAAAGAGGATACCGGCGTAATTCACACCGACCTGATTCCGTGCACTTGATAAATCAAGACCGATAAACAGTTTCATGTTGATCGGCTCCTCCAGCTTTTCAGCGAAATATTTGGCTTTACGCGTATGACGATTGGTAAAATCGTTCACCCCACTGAGCGAGAGGAAATGACCCGATGTCGCCAGAAAGTAGATGGTCCGTGCCGGAGGATGCGCTTTGAAATATCGGGCCATTTCGACAAGAGTAGCCACGCCCGCGGCCTGGTTGGCGCCGGGAGAGACGGCGGGCACAGGCGACATGGAATCGTAATAGGACTCCAATACGATCACTTCGTGCTTCAAAATCGGATGGGTGCCGGTGATCTTTCCTAACACATTGTAGGCCGGCAGACGTTTCCATGTCATGCGTGCTTTAGCCCGCACATTCAACGGACCGGCGCTCTTCAGATGTTCAATGAGCGGTCTGGCCTGTTCTTTCTTCATCCAGAAGCGCGGAAAATTTATCGGCACCTGCAAATATTTCTCTTCTCCATCAATGCGGGTGGTACGATCCGGTTCAGCGAAAATAACCGCCCGAGCACCCAGATTGGCGGCGTTCTGCCAGTTGATTCCTGAATTGAAATCCATCATAAGGATGGCGCCGGTCGGGTCGATATCGTTAAAATCCACCCAATCGCCTTCGCCGACATAGTATAGCTTGCCTGTAATGCCTTCCGGCGGCGTAGTCGAGGTTCGAACCAGATTGGGCCAGACGGAGTAGAGCGGGATGGTGGGCTGGAGGGATGGTAGGGTGGAAGGAGAATCAAGAATCGTTAACGCCCCGCCTTCGTCCAGCGGAACAGATGCTATGAAATCTTCCAGCTTTACATTTTCGAGCCCAATAGTACGGAAACGATCAGCCAGATAATTTGCGGCCTCGGTAGCGCCTGGATAACCGGCCAGACGCGTGCCGAAACCGGCCAGGTCTGTGATGGTCTGCCGGATGTGGACCGAATCTACAATCGATGTGACCTGCCCGATATCTGACAGATCCTCTATATCAAATGGACCGGTACGTATATCGCTCGATTGACAGGCTATAGAGGGTAATAAAAGGACAAGACCAAGAGATAGTTTGGAATAGAAAGATCGCATATATAGTCGGTTTCTGGATTGAAAAATTAATGAATGAGAAAGGAAAAATCAACACCCGGTTCGATTACATTAGCCGGGGTGCGATACCATGTCAATTGGATTAACCCATTGGGCAAAATAGGACGGAGCCCATTTCCTGGCCAGATGGATCGTTTGTTGATGCGTGCGTCGTCGTTCGGGACGGGTCTCAGATTCCATCCATGCTTCTGCGCCTTCGAGTGTCGGGAATTCTGCGATCCATACGCGATGCCATGCCTCTCGAGGCGATAATAGAGCAAAGCATTCCAGACGGATCATGTGATGTTCGGGGGTAATCAACTTCATATCATTCAGATACTCTATATCTTCTGAGGCCTCTATACCGGGCAGGAGGCGTTCAAACAGGATTACAATAAAACTTAAAGTATCTACAGAAAGCGCCGGAATCCGACGCGGATCAGCGTCTGCCGGATGGGAAGGATGTGAAGGCCGATTGGCATCTGTCAGAGGATTCGATTCAGCCCTGGCCAGATCATATTCATAATACCCATACAGACCGTAAGACGGCGCCATTTCCGCCGTTATCCAGGCTTCCGCACCGGCCAGTGTCGGAAACGCCATAATCCAGAACCGTTCCCAGTCCTCCTGTGGCCCCAGAAGCTTGAACCCTTCGATACGCTGCAACCCGTGTTGCTCTGCCACAGTCAGCATCAAATCGACATGCGCCTGGGAACTGGCGTCCTGCTCTTTCTGAGACAACCCATGCCAGGATGCCCGCCGGCCCCCTTTATACAGAATAATCATAAGTACAATCTACTATCCTTAATAGACGTAATCACGGAGAGCACAGAAAAGGCACAGAGTGTTTAAAAGATTGTACTCTGCATTGTGCACTTACTACGCTACACTCCCTAAACCCCCCATTGCTTGCGCGCCTCTTCCATCGACACCGTCGCCCCTTCCGTCCAGGCATAGTGGGCTATCGGATCTTGGCCGATCCAGCGTTCGTCGACCGGCTCGGTTTCCAGTTGATACCGGGTGTCGGTGCTGATACGATATCGATTCGTTAAATTATTTAAGGACCCATGCATCGTATATATACCCATGATAATCACATCACCCGGATGGAACTCGCTGGTCTGCCACTGACCACCATACTGATTCACCATGTCAATCGGTTCGTTGGTAAAATGTCCGGTCACATGATCCCTGTCTACGTCCATTTTTCCGTACGTCTCTTTTACCGCATCGAATTGATGAGAGCCGACAAGGATAACCAGAGGCCCCATATCATACGACACCTCCCCTAACGGCGTCCATACCGTATACAAACTTTTGGTGCCGCGCCCCATGTACACAACGTCATAATGGGCGCCGGTGTTGTCTCCAGGTCCTACGGCTCTCAGCCATTTATAGTCGTATGTCAACACCGGACCGTCCAGAAATCCTTCGAAGAACTTCATGATCTCCGGCGATTCGACCACAGAGAGAAATTCGGGCGTATGCGTCACCTGCTTGGCGCCGCCGAGAAAACGGCCCTTCTTTCCCGGGGCCGCGACACCGATGTCTGCCGGTTGATCCAGATCGAGCTGGTCATTGGCTTTGAGATTGTCCAATACGACCTGTCTCGCCGCTTTGACCTTTTCCGTATTCTGCAGTCCACGAATCAACAGATAGCCGTCTTCATCCATGCGACGATGTATGGCGTCCATATCGTCAATCAGGTCGTTGGCATCCCTGAGGGTAGATAGATATTTACCCCCTAGTTCCAGTTCATCCTGTCCCATCATTAATTTCATGATCATGTTCCTGTTCGTTGTTGAACGTCATTAATGAATTAAACGACCCGCACGGCCGAAGCTTTAAACGTCGCGTATATATCATCGCCTACGGTTAGATTCAAACCGGCAAAAGACTGCCGGGTAATGTGGATGGTAAGTTGGATGCCGGCATCCAAGTCCAGACGAATTCGATCCTCTTCAACAGAGGCCTTGGAGATCGTACCCTTCAATGAGTTCCGAGCGCTTGAAGACAGAAGATTTTTAGAGACGAGAATGTCATCCGGCGATATCCGGATATGGGCTAATCCGCGCTGAGAGGCTGTCGTATATAGCTGGAAGCCACCTTCTATATGGACCCTGGGACCTTCCGGCGAAGCCTCTATCACCCCTTGAAACAGGTTGGCCGGCCCTGCTTTTAGCATGTGACCATCTCTCAGGCTCAGCACCTCGTCTGCCATTCGGTAGGCCTGATCAACCTGGTGGGTAGATACCACCATCGTCATCTGACGTTCCATGCGGGTTTCTGCAATAAAGGATTCGATTCGAGCGACATAATCAACGTCGATGTTTGCTGTGGGTTCATCGAGCAGCAGGATCTTCGGCTCCAGAACCAGAGCTCGGGCCAGAGCCACGCGCTGCGTTTCACCGCCCGATAATCGGTGCGCATGACGGGTTTCATAACCTGTCAGCCCGACTTTCGATAGCGCGTGAGAGACGCGGATCTGTGTCAGGTCGTCAGTCAGGCCGCGTACCCTCAAGCCATATGCCACATTGTTAAATACGCTGGTTCGGAATAAATAGGCCGGTTGCATGACCAGCGTAACCTGACGACGATAATGCCGCACGCTTGCGCCGTCAGACATCGAAAGCGGCCTCCCTTCGAATGTAAAACGTCCTTGATGAGGCGCCGTCAACAGGCCCAGAATATGTAACAGCGTAGATTTACCGGAACCGTTGGGACCGGTAAGCGCATACGCCCGTCCAGGATATAAGACGAAATGCTCGACCTGTAAACTAAATCCGTCCTGATACTGATGCGATAGGTTTTCAACCTGTAGAATCGGCTCTGCCATCAGTCGCTGAATCCTTGAAGCCAGTGAAACAGGATGTTCGCCCCGAAAGCTGTACACAATAAAATCAACCCCAGAGCGATGGCCAGTCCGAATTCCCCTTTGTTGGTTTCGAGGGCAATCGCCGTGGTCATCGTCCGCGTGCTGCCTTTGATGTTTCCCCCGAGCATCATGGCTGCACCTACTTCGGCGATCACGCGGCCGAAGCTGGCGACGATAGCTGCCAGAATCCCGAAACGGGCTTCGGAAATCAACAAACGGAGCGTCTGGAAAGGCGTCGCCCCCAGCGTCAACGCGGTATCTGTAACCCGCGGATCGATACTTCGGAAAGCCGAAAGTGTAAAAGCCGCCACGATAGGAATGGCCAGTAGCGTTTCACCGGTAATCATGGCGCCGGGGGTATACAACAGATCAAGAAAACCAAACGGCCCCCGCCGTGACAGCATCGCATACACGGATAATCCGACGACGACCGTAGGCAAAGCCAGTAGCGTGTTGAGTACCGTGATGACCAGGCGTCGTCCAGGAAAACGTCGGGTGGCCAGCACATACCCTGTGGGCAACCCCAGGCTGGCGGCCAGCAGCGTGGACGCCAGGGCGACCAACAGGGAGACACCGACAATATCATAGACACCAGCATCTCCGGTTACCAGTAAACGGAAGGCCTCCTGAAACCCGCGGGTCAGATAGTTCATGTTGATCAAATGGGTAAATTATGGGTAAAAAGCAAATTGGTCGTGTAAACAATTTATTGTATATAAAGGATATCGTGGTGTCAACCGAGTTGTGATAAAGACGCCAATGCCCCGTGAACTACGACTGACCGCAAGACCATATGCGATTCAGCTTCATCTACGCAGGATTTTTGGTTGCGTATTTGATGGAGATCTATTAATTGTATCCACTTTGAAATAGCAATCTACTGGACAGGCATTTCAAAAGGGTTCTGATTAACAAATCGTTCTTTTAAGGAATGTATATGCAAGCGCTGATTCTGAATGCCGCCGGTGAACCGGACGTATATGACGAAGTCGTTCCCGATTGTGGAGAGGATGAAGTGCTGGTTCAAATCCGGGCATGTGTGCTGACTCGACGGGACATGGACCTCTATACCGGCGTTCAATCCCAACAGAATGGCCTGTCCGGACGCCTCGGGCAGGGCCTTACAGGTATCGTAGAATACAGGGGATCAAAGGTGACCTCCGTAACGCCTGGAGATCGGGTTCTTGTTTGTCGTACGGATGCGGGGTTCGCAGAATATCTTAGTCTGCCGGCACATCAGGTCGTGGCTCTGCCTGATGGCATCAGTTATGAAGAAGGCGCTATTGCCCTCCGTCTCTCGTCTGTAATTTACGGCATAGATCAAGCCCAGGTAGAGGATAAAACCGTTTTTATCAGCGGCGCCGGGTCAACCGGTCTGCTTTGTGCCCAGGTAGCCCGCCTATCCGGGGCGTCAAATATTATCATATCGGACTTGCATGCGCTACGATTGCGCCGTGCCATCGACCTGGCTGCTGATACAGGGATAAACGCCTCCACGGAAGATGTAAATCGGCGTATCCTGGATGAAACTGGAGGGCAGGGTGTGGAGGTCAGCATAGAATGCACGAGTGAAGAGGTTTCTTTCAGACAGTGCGAAGCCTGCCTCCGGCCGCATGGTATGTTGGTCATGCTAGGGACCATGCGAGGGCCACTGACCATCGATATGCATGATTGGGCTGACCGGTCCCTCCGATTGACCATGGGACGAGAACAAACCAAGGACACCCGATTACTGGTAGAACGCGGATTGAAACTTGTAGAGATCGGCGCCGTGCGCCTCCGCCCACTATTAACCCATGTCTTTCCACTCCATCGCGCCAGGGAAGCCTTTGATCTGATCCATAAAGATCCCAATAGAACTGTCAAAGTAGCACTGACTCAGGATTCCGACCCCAGGACCCCACATAAATGAAAACGCCTGCACTCATTTTTAAACCCCGGAAAGAAAAGCGATTATTAAACGGTCATCCCTGGATCTATAAGACAGAAATCGACCGGATCGAAGGAGATTTCACGGATGGTGATATCGTAGATTTCCAGGATCATCGAGGTCGTTTTCTGGGTCGGGGATATGCCAACACGCAGTCCCGAATCGTTGCGCGCCTTCTGACTACAGAACGCCAGACCATAGATGCCTCGTTTTTTCGAGATCGTCTATTGAACGCCTGTTCGTATCGAGATCAATGGGTGCATCATACGAACGCCTGTCGGGCTGTATATTCTGAATCGGACCTGCTGCCCGGCCTGATCGTAGATCGCTATGGCGACTATCTGGTTGTACAGTTTCTTACCCTCGGCATGGATCGTTGGAAAGAAGCTGTTATTGATATTCTGGAAGATCATTTCCACCCGAAGGGTATCATTGAACGCAGTGACACCCCCATCCGCCGTCATGAAGGGTTATCATCCGTTAAATCCGTTCTGCGTGGCGACTGTCCCGAGTTAATCGACATTCAGGAATATGATCGTTCGTATCTGGTGGATGTAATGAATGGTCAAAAAACCGGATTTTTTCTGGATCAGCGGGAAAACCGCCAGGTCGTCGCCGCACTGGCCGATGGAGCAAGGGTGTTGGATGGTTGCTGTCATACAGGGGGATTTACGCTGGCCGCAGCAAAAGGCGGCGCCAGGGAGGTGATAGGTGTCGACACCTCGGCTGACGCGCTGATGCTTGCCCGGAAGAACGCAGCGCACAATGCGATGGATGCCTGTTGCCAATTCATCGAAGGGAACATATTTGATTGCCTCCGCGTATATAATAAAAACCAGGATCAATTCGATCTGATTATCCTTGATCCCCCGGCATTTACCAGAGGCAAATCGAGCCTGCCCGGGGCGGTGCGCGGCTATAAAGATATCAACCTGAGAGCCATTCGGTTGCTCTCACCGGGCGGATATCTGGTGACCTGTTCCTGCTCCTATCATATGACGGACGATTTATTTCGTGACGTTGTACTGGATGCTGCCTGTGATGCAGATCGTACGGTTCGGGTGGCCGATTTTCGCACCCAGGCGCCGGATCATCCGGTCTTACTGGCCGCGCCGGAAACGCACTATTTAAAGTGCCTGGTGATACAGGTGATGTGAGTAAAGCAGCTGGTGGGCAAGTGGGCAATATTTGTTTTAATGAAGCATAACAGGGCTTTCAATTTTCTAACTAATGTATTGATAATACTTGACAAAGACCAGGACCGCCTCTACATTGTCGTCTTGAAAAAGCAAACATTAATGGAGCGGTCCGGTTGGTCGGACAGAAAGGATAGGGTCTCTTTTTGCCAACCGAAACAAATGTCCTGAATCTAATATTGAATTTGGGTATCGTCGCTAAAATTGTTATTTTTATTTTACTTGTTTTTTCTACCGCCTCCTGGGCAACGATCGCAGAGCGGTGGCGTTATTTTCGACGAGCACAGGATCAATCCCGCCGTTTTTTAAATTTATTCCGCACACAGAACGATTTTGAAAAAGTCCATGAGTCAGCTTCTCAATGGCCGGATAGCCCGGTGGCAAATGTATTCCGGGCGGTTTACGAAAAACACAGGGACGCCTTTTCCGATCAGAGCGTTTCAACCGGATCACACGTGACGCATCAGGATTTGGTCGAATCAGTATATCGGGAATTGGATCGAGCATCCCATGTGGAGTTGGCTAAATTCGAACAGCGCCTGCCACTGCTGGCAACAGCCGGCAGTGTGTGTCCATTTCTCGGACTGTTCGGTACGGTCTGGGGTGTTATGACGGCCTTTCTGGACATCAGCACGAGGGGATCAACCAGCATCGTCGTGGTGGCGCCCGGTATTGCAGAAGCCCTGATTACGACGATTGCAGGCCTGGCGGTGGCCATCCCTGCCGTAGTCGCCTATAATTATTTTGTTCAACGATCCCGTCATCTGGGGTTGGATCTGGAAGACCTGTCTACAACGGTATTAAATATATTGCAGTTACGAGGCCGTTCCTCATGAAATCATTCGACTTTAACGGCGCAGGTTCACATAGGGCTTTATCGGAGATCAATGTCACCTCGCTCGTCGATGTCATGACGGTTTTGCTTATTATATTTATGATTACGACACCGATGATCCAGAGCGGCGTTCAGGTGGAACTGCCCAAAGCCAGAGCCACCGCGCCTGATTTGGATGAGGGACTGGTCATTACGATTACGCAGGATGGTTCGGTATACCTGGAAGAGCGGCATCTGTCTCCCAGTCAGTTTGATGCAGTTTTTCAGGCAGTTTATACAAAAGAGGATGAACGTCCGGTATTCATTCGGGGAGATGAGCAGGTGTCTTACAAGGCTGTAATTACGGTTATTGATAAGCTTAAGGGACACGGTGTAACCAGGATAGGGTTGGCTACCGGCCTTCAACCGGCTCAAAAATGACGCACATGATCTGGACATCCGGCCTATTACATATTATCGTACTGGGCGGTTTTATATTTTTAAATATGCTGTGGACACGTCCGGTATCTTCAACGGGGCGGCAGACCTACTATGTAAATCTGGTCACGCTGCCGGCGCCGCCGGAAAAACAGCAAGCACGCCTTGTAGATGGTCCGTATAAAGTGGTATCCCGTAAGGAAGCCGCTGCACCGCAGCAAGAGGCTTCCATGGCGCTGAAACGGACGCCCCGTCTGGTATCGGAAGAACCGAATAAGGGGCCGGTCACGCCCCCATCCTTTGAGACGGATATGTCGAGGGTGCGTCTTGATGTAAAAGAATTCGAGTTTCCCTATTATCTGGGCGTTATACAGCGAAAAATACAGCAGCATTTTGTCGTACCACGTATGCCGGGTGTTAAACAACTGGAAGCTATTGTCTACTTTAAGATTGATCGTAAAGGCCGCATACACCATATTATTTTAGAACGGGAGTCCAGGCATCCTGTTTTCGATCTGACGGCGCAACGGGCCTTGGATTCGTCCAACCCGCTACCGCCCTTGCCGGACACTTATGAGGAGGATTATTTAGGGGTGCATTTCGCTTTCGAATATAACCCGTAGTACCAATGAAAAAATTTGTATATAACCTCTATAAATGTCTGACCGTATTCCTGCTGATCCTGTCTTTCGGACTTGTTGGGGCATCGCAAGCTCAGGATGAAGTTCGTTTACGCATTCAGGCCAGGATCACCCCCAAAATTTCGATTGCCTTTAAACCTTTTGTTGAAAAAACAGGAACCCGGCTGCATGCCGCTATCCGGGATACCATTAATCAGGTCCTGGTTCGTGACATGAAAGTGTCCGGTGTGTTTGCCGTGCGGGATTTGTCGGTTAAACTGACCGACGAAGCAGGTGAATCCGTCGCCGCTTTTCTGGATGAGTCCGGTGAAGCGGATCTCAGCCTGCTTCGTAAACTATCCGTACAGATCATGGTCTCAGGGACGTTTGAAGTCCGGGAATCTCAGATAGAAATGAACCTGGAACTGACGGATGTGGTCACCCAGCGAAAGATCACCGAAAAGGGATACGCCGCCTTTGATTTGACCCTGCGTCGCGTGATACACCGCGTTGCTGATGATATTGTTCTGCAGATGACCGGAGAACGGGGCGTGGCACAAACGCGGATGGTTTTCACTTCACAGCGTACCGGCGCTCCGGAATTGTTTGTCGCCGACTATGACGGGTACAATATACGTCAGTTGACTAACGATAGGGCACGTAAATATTCACCGAACTGGTCGCCCGATGGAACAAAAATCGCCTATACATCGTACCGGGACGGTCCCCATGAATTGTACATAATCGATCTACAGACCGGAGAGACCCATAAAGTGCCGTTCGGCGGTAAAACGACCCTGGCTCCCAGATGGTCGCCAGGTGGGCACCACCTGGTCATCGGTCTGGTGATAGACGGGTTATCAAAGCTGTTTCTCAGCGGGCTGGATGGTGCTGACCTGAAACCATTGATCACCAGCTATGGGATAAACATCTCCCCCTCATGGTCCCCAAGGGGGGATCAAGTAGCTTATATGTCAGATCGGCTGAGGGATAAACATGTGTATGTCGTCAATGTAGACGGATCTGATGACCATCGGATTACCTTTGAAGGCAAATATAACGGATCTCCCGCCTGGTCACCCCGGGGTGACCGGATCGCCTTTGTTTCCGGGGATACATTACGTCAGGAAACGGGCAGACTGGAACGCATATTCAACATTTATACTTGCGATGTGAATGGGGGGAATTTGATGAAGATCACTGGCAATAACGGGATTGAAGGGGATAACGTCAATCCAAGCTGGTCTCCAGATGGTTTGCATCTCCTCTTCAGTTCTGACCGAGATGAAATCGGCCGCTATAACCTCTATGTGATGAGTTGGGATGGAACGGAAATCTATCGTGTCATTGGCGACAGTAATAACAGGCAACCCTCATGGGGACCTCGTCCCTGAACTGAGAACCGATGGGGATACAATGATGGCATTACGACGCATGCTTCTCTGCATGCTGGTTATCCTGGGAGGTTGTGGCTCCCAAGCCGGTTTGACCGGCCTGAAAGATGATACGATTCACTTGCGGGCGCAATTACAGGTGTTGCAGGATCGGATTGCGATCCGGGCGGATGTCGATTCATTACATGCCCACATCAGTCGGCTTGAGGCGCTCGCTCATGAGCAAATGGACCTGCTCTGGAACATGCGGGCGGATTTAAATCACCGGATTTCGGGGCTCGACGACCATATTCAGATCCTTGAGGCGAAGATTGCTGAAAGCGAACGGCTGTTTTCCCGCCTGAGCCAGAAGATGGAAGGCGTAAAAGCACAATTGGGGACCGCGCCAAGGGCCGATTCCTTAAATATACGCGCGGTCGATCCTGAAGATCTATACAATCTGGCGTTGACCGATTACCAGAGAGGAAATTATGAGCTTGCCATTCGGCAATTCAGGCAGTATCTTGATTACTTCCCGAACTCAGAACTTGCCGACGATGCTCAATATTACATCGGGGACTGCTATTATACACAGAGTCAGTATACTCAGGCGCTGGATTCGTATGAAGGCCTGTTGGATAAATATCCCAGAGGGAATAAGGTGCCGACCACCTTGTTGAAAATTGCTTTTACAAAAATCGCCCAAAAAGATAATAGGGCCGCTCGCATTTTTTTGAATCGAGTCATCGAGACGTATCCAAATACAGAGGAGGCTAAATTAGCGCAAATGCGACTGGAACTGATGCCTGAATAATAAAAATTATACTTTTTCCTTGCCTCTATGCGTCGCTATGTTATATATAAAATGATTCTATATTCAAAAAATGATGTCAGAGAATAAGTTTTTGAATTACGCTGGTGCGACATAATACTGTCAATGTACTGTTCCCTTCTGTACGAAAGGAGAGATTCATGAAGCGATTGTCCAGGGCTTCAATTTTAGTCCTCGCCGGGTTGATTTCGGCACCACTTTTTATCGGAGCCTGTGCCGGTCCTAAAGGTCCCACCCAGGCGGAACTGGCCGCCATTGAAACGGAACGCCGTCGCAGCGCACAGGAGGATTCGGTCCGCGCGGCAGAGGAAGCCACCCGCCTGGCCGCTCAGGCGGAAGAACAACGCGTGCGCGAAGAGGAAGATCGCCGTCGCCGTGAGGCAGAAGAAGCCCAACGTCGCGCTGTAGAAGAAGCCCGTCGTATGGCCACGCTCAGCAGCATCTATTTCGATTATGATGAGTCGGAATTACGAGCAGATCAGATGGCTACGCTGAATGAAAATGGCCGTAAGTTGCGTGAATATCAGCCTGAAGACAATGTACTCGTTGAAGGCCATTGTGATGAACGGGGCACGGTTGAATACAACCTGGCGCTCGGTGAACGGCGGGCCAGCACTGTGAAGAGTTTTCTTACTGATGGCGGGGTAGCTGAAACCCGTCTTGAGACGATCAGCTACGGCGAAGAACGACCGGCGTCTATGGGGCACGACGAAAACGCCTGGTCGAAGAACCGGCGTGCAGAAATCAAGCGTAAATAACGCTTTCGATAGACCGAACACTTTGAAGGGGATGAGCAGGTGTTGCTCATCCCCTTTTTATGAAATAATTACACTTGCTAATTGGGCAGTCCAGTAGTATTTTCATGTATCGTAGGATGTTAGATAAACCATCACTTATGATTCTTGCCGTAGCGGTATACGTATCCTGCACGGTTTTTTCATGAAAGGAGCGGTCCATGATGCGGTGGTCGATAGCTTCAATCCTTGTGCTCAGTATCATGATCATCGGACCTGTCTGGATCACGGGCTGCATAAATCCTCAAGAGATTACCCTCGAAGAACTCGCCCGTAGAGAATCCCAGCGACGACACAGAGTACAGGAAGATTCCATTCGGACTGCACAGGAGGCGGAACAATTGGCCCGCCAGGCGGAAGAACGCCGTCGTCGACAGTCGGTTGAGCGTCGGCTTGTAGAGGATAGGGAGGCCCAGAGGCAAGAGGCATCGGCGGAAGAACTCCGCCGTATGGCACTGCTCAGCACCATCTATTTTGATTATGATGAGTATAAATTCCGCGACGACCAGTTCTTATCTCTAGACGAAAATGTGCAAAAATTACGTGAGTTCAGGCCTGAAGACCGTATCCTCATTGAAGGCCATTGCGATGAACGGGGCACGCTTGAATACAACCTGGCGCTCGGTGAACGGCGGGCGGGGGCTGTAAAAAGCTACCTCGGTGATGGCGGTCTTGACGAAAGCCGTATCGAGATCATCAGCTATGGTGAAGAAAAACCGGCGGATATGGGACATGATGAACAGGCGTGGTCAAAAAACAGACGAGTAGAGCTTAAAAGAACCGAGCTGTAGCTCTTCTTACTCAAACTGTATAAACTGTTTCCAGTTTTCATAGATGATGTTATGAATCGCCTCTTCTGGAAACTTCGGTAGATTCGTGCCCTCAACGATATCATTGACCTTCCATTGGCCGGAAATAACCTGGTCCGGTGTAGCCGATGGGAAGTCGGACCCGAAGATAAGTTTATGTTCCACCCCATATTCCATAGCCGACATAAACGCCATATAATGCCGCAGTGGTCGATAGTGTAAAGCCGATATATTGGCATACAGATTCGGATGTTTACGGATCAACACCACACACTCATCTTCCCAGGGATGCCCCATGTGGGCGATCATCATCCGGAGGTCGGGACAGGCGAGCGCGATGTCTTCAAGCTGGATCGGATTCGCCCATTTGAGCGGACCGGGCCGTACGAAGGAGGTTCCCTGGTGCCAGATCGTAGGTATATCTAATGCTTCCGCCCTTTTAAACAAGGGCAGGTGCTTAGGGTCCTGAGGATCAAAGTTCTGATAAATCGGGGCCACCTTCAAACCGCGCAAGCCCAGCTCCTTTACATTGTATTCCAACTGTTCGACACAATCCTCATCATTCGGATCAACAGAACACCAGCCGACAAACCGGGTCTGATGCCGACGCACAAATTCAGCAACCAGCTCCTGAGGGACGTTGACACCGCAGTGCGGCGCTTTCAATCCGAAGACAATCACCTTATCACAATGTTCGGTGGCTTCCAGCAACGCTTCCGGCGTAGAATCAAACGCATTCTTATATTCATTTTCATGGGCTGTGTAATAGACATCCGGCGACAATCGCATCTTAGCCTTCTTCGCCGCATAGGCAAATTCTACAAATTCATCCGACATATGGTCCGGATACCACATCAAGTTAGTATGCATATCAACGAGCATGAATTTGGTCCTCACTTCCATATTTTATACACCATCCGTCACAGATCTTCGAATCATGTCCGCCGCTTCTTCCACATCAAAAAAGCCGGCTGAGACCGGTATGCCTGACGAACGAACAGCAGCCAATAGATGGCACAAAATCGGCCTTTCAAGAGACCAATTTTCTATATGTATATCATCTGTAAAGAGACGATGGGGGACATCATCTGCAATGATTTGGCCATCTTTCATAACGATAACCCGGTCTGCCAGCCGGGCAACCAGATCCATGTCATGTGAGATCAATAAAAGAGTGGCGCCTGTATCACGATACGTTCTGAATATCGTTTCAATCTGCCGGATACCCTCTGGATCAAGACCGGCCGTCGGCTCGTCAAGGGCGAGAATGTCAGGCTCCATCGCCAGGATGCCGGCAATAGCTGCCCGGCGCTTTTCACCGCCGCTCAGGGAAAAGGGATGCCGGTCTGCAAAACGCTCCGGATCAAGATGTACCTGCACCAGAGCCTGATGCACCCGCTCGGAGATCACGTCTTCCGGTACGCCCATATTTCTCGGACCAAAGGCGACATCATCGAAGACACGGTCTTCAAACAACTGGGCTTCCGGAAACTGGAAGATCAACCCCACCTGTTGCCGGATATGGCGTAAATCAATGGCCGGATCAGATAAATCCATTCCGTTGATATGCACCGTCCCGGACGCCGGGGTCAGAAGACGGTTAATGTGCTGAATGAAAGTGGATTTCCCGGAACCGTTAGGTCCAATCAGGGCCACACATTCACCGGGATATATGCGTACAGACACGCCGCGAAGGGCAGGCGCAGCAAGTATGGTGTCCGGTGAATAGGTATACGTAATATCCTGAAATTCGACCACCGGTTCCTTGGTATCGTTTATGACCGGCATCGTCGGTTCCCTGATATCGGGCGCTTTGTCCACAGGTGTCCATTGGCTGATATGATCGATCAGAGTCTCCGTTAAAACGATGTCATCGGGAACATCAAGTTGACGGGTTCGAAGCGCTTTGGCCAGGCGTATGGCAAGGGGCGCATCCAGGCCATAACGTGCCAGTCTTTCCGCATCTCCAAATACGATGGCCGGTTCGGCATCAACCACAATACGTCCTTCCGCCATTAAAATGGTATGGTCCATCATAACCGCTTCTTCAGGATATTGCGTAATATATACGATCCCCATCTGATATTCATGTCTCAAGGACAGGATAAGAGACATGATTTCAGACCGGGTGGTGGGATCAAGCAAGGCGGTCGGCTCATCACATACCAGATACCGGGGATGCATAGCCACCACAGCAGCAATGGCGAGACGCTGCTTCTCTCCCCCGGACAATCGATGTGGCGGATACAGACGGTATTCTATCAGATGGAATCGATCTAACGCCCATTCGACGCGTTCATGAATCTCACGGGTGGGCAGGCCAATATTTTCCAGACCAAAGGCCAGTTCCCGTTCTACCGTAGTACTGATGAGCTGATTATCCGGATTCTGAAAAATCATACCGACCTGGCGGTAGATCTCCCAGCTGTGCGTGGGATCGGACGTATCCAGGCCGTTGATCATTACCCGTCCGTCCGTCGGGTGGATCAGGCCATTCAGGCAGCGCGCCAGGGTACTCTTGCCGGAACCATTGGGGCCGATAATGCCCAGGCAGTCCGCCTCTGTTATCGTTAAAGAAATACCGTTCAGCGCGGGAGAGGTCTTGTCGCCGGTGGTATACTGGTAATGGACATCTTCGACGACAATCACAGGAGGCTGTCCAGATCAATATGTTCTGCCGCGGCATGGACGGCAGCATACACGTCGGTAAGCGGCACGCCGGCGCCCTGAGCGGCATGAACGCAGTCATCGAATTCCGGCGTATAACGCCGGCGATCGCCGTGACGAACGATTTTAATTCGAATGGCGCCATAAGCGGTATCGACCGCCACGATGCGTCTGGGCAGAATATGGCGTTTGGCGGGATAGGTTCTTACCCCTATCGTGGTGGTTTCACGAAGGATAAGGGCGGTTATATCTTTCAGATGATCCCTGCCGGCCAGAACCGTAAGCAAGGTTCCCGGTCGGCCTTTTTTCATAATGACCGGCGTAAGAAAAGCATCCAGCGCCCCGGCATCCAGTAACCGGTCGACCAGGTAACCGTAGTACTGCGGATTCATATCATCTATCTGTGTTTCGATGACCTGGATAGAATCTGAATCATCCGATCCGTTTGTATCTGTTTCACCGATACATAATCGAAGCAGGGCGGATGATGAGGTGTCTTCTCCCGGATGACCACCATATCCGATTTCATGGAGTGTGAACGCCGGTGCTTCACCAGATGATGAAAGCGTCGTCAAGAGCGCCGTTCCGGCGAGGTCCATCGGAGCCTGATCAACCATATGTATGCGGATATTCCGGAGCAAGGCCGCCATGAGCGGAGTGGTCCGTGCCAGTCCTCCTGTGAGCGGGATCGTAGTATGGAAAAGTTGCGTGATATGCAAGTGGTCCAGCGCGGTGCAGACAGCCATGATTTCAAACACCGTCTCCGGACCACCCACCTGGTCGAGCGTCAGCTCTTCAGGGGCGACCCCGTATATCTGTCCGCCCGCTTCTCCCAGCCGACCAAGCACCTCCGCCATACGCGTCTGACCGGGCGCCGCACGGCCTATCGTCAGGGCGTCCTTGAATGTCGAAAGCGTAGAACCCCCGGCCCCCTTTATCGATGCACAAACAGCGTCTACTTCCGCAACACGGTGACGATGCGAGGTAATCGTAAGGTCCAGACCGGCATGCTCAGATAGTCCGGTCTCTATAACGGTCCGGTCCGCCCCGGCATCTATCAACGCCCCCAGCAGTAAACATCCGGTTAAACCGGAAAGATGATCACAGTAAGCCAACATAGTTTTTAGGATTCAATGGGCAAATATACATATTGTCCATCGCAACTTGCCTATTTTCTGTTTATCAAACTGGCCGCATAGCCGGCGCCGAAGCCGTTGTCGATATTGACGACGGTAACGCCTGAAGCACAACTGGTCAGCATTCCCAGCAAGGCGGCCAATCCGTCAAAACTGGCGCCATAGCCGATACTGGTCGGCACAGCGATCACCGGTCGCGATACCAATCCGCCGACCACGCTGGCCAGCGCCCCTTCCATACCGGCGACGACGATCAACACGGAGGCCTTCAGGATGGTTTCCTTATGAGCGAAGAGCCGATGGATGCCGGCCACGCCCACATCAAAGATACGCTCGACCTGATTGCCCATCACCTCTGCCGTTACCGCAGCCTCTTGCGCAATGGGAATATCACTCGTACCCGCAGAAATGACCAGGATCTCCCCCCGACCGCGATCACGCCATCCCTTTTGTACCACGATGGTCCGGGCTTCTTCATGATACTGTGCTGCAGGTAATCTCTCGGATACCACCTTAAAGACATCCGGTGATGCCCGGGTGGCAAGCAGGTCGCTACCAGCCTCGAGGATTCGTTCGGCAATAGCCGTAACCTGCGCTGCCGTTTTACCGGTACAGAGGATCACTTCCGGAAATCCCTGGCGTAAAGCCCGATGATGGTCAACCATCGCAAAACCGAGATCCTCGAATGGCAACATACGCAGGGACGTAACGGCCTCATCGATGGACTGCTCACCGGCCTGAACCTGCTCAAGTAATGTGCGAATCTGTTGTTCGTTCATAGAAAATTGTGATTGGTGATTGGTGATTGGTGATTGGTTTTGACCTTTCAATCACCAATCACCAATCACCAAATGCTCTACTCCTCTCCTCCGTCCAGCACCTCAATTCGTGCGCTCGAAGGATTCCGTTCCTTCTGTAAACGGGCGGCTACTTCTTCTGCCTTACGCATGACCCGAAGGATATTGTTGCCCAGGATTTTCATGACATCTTCATCACTGTATCCGCGACGGATTAACTCCGCCGTTAACATGGGGTAGGTGGAGACGTCTTCCAGACCTACCGGCACGCTGGTAATGCCATCGAAATCCCCACCGATGCCAATATGATCGATACCGGCTGTCTGTCGGATATGATCGATATGATCGGCTACCTGAGCCAGGGTGGCCTTCGGCGTAGGATGCGTTTCAATCCATGCAGCGAGACCGGTCTGTACAGATTCCTCCGTACTGCCGCGCATAGCCCGTAGACGGTCTGCTTCCTCACCCCGTTGGATGTCGTGCTGGCGAACCTCTTCGGAGATAAACGAAGTGACAAAGGTGGCCATGATCACCCCACCGTTTTGAGAAAGGCGTTTGAGGACCTCATCCGGCACGTTACGCACGTGGTCACACTTCGCCCGAGATGAAGAATGACTGAAAATAATGGGCGCCTCGCTGACATCCAGCGCATCGTGCATCGTTGCGGGAGCTACGTGAGACAGGTCTACCAGCATCCCGAGCCGGTTCATTTCCCGAACGACCTCTTCACCGAATTTGGTCAGGCCGTCCGCTTGCGCGGTATCGGTCGAGGCGTCTGCCCATGGGACATTGGTACCGTGTGTCAGGGTCATATAGCCTGCGCCGAGCTTGTGGAACATGCGCAGGGCACCCATAGACGAGTCGATCGAATGACCACCCTCGATCCCGATCATGGAGGCGATCTTCCCCTCCTTAAATGCGGCTTCGACCTCATCAGCTGTCAGGGTTAATTGGAAGGTGTCAGGATAACGTTGAAGAAGCTGATATACGATATCGATTTCTTCCATGGTCGCCCGAACCGCTCCTTTACCCTGCATGGACGCCGGTACATAGACGGACCAGAACTGGGCGCCGAGTTGTCCTTCCCGAAGTCGCGGGATATCGGTATGCCACTCAGGTTGCGACTGACTGATATCCCGGGCCCAGACATCCCGGTCAGCGTCGTTGCGATACTGCCACGGCAAATCGTTGTGCCCATCTGTCAACGGCACCAGCTTGTGTAACGCCCTTGCCCGCTCCACAGGGTCATCCGGCAACGGCTCTTCAGCAGGCGCGCATGCTATAGAGCCGGTTATGATCATACTACCCAATAAAAACAATAGAATCCGAAACATAGAATACCTCCAAAGTTTTATACCAACCCTCAATATTGCAGGTTGCTATCACCGATTTTTTTATATATCTTCAATTCGAAATGCTGATGATAAATCCTACGTTTTATGATATCAATTGGCAAGGTTTTTTCCTGATCCGTAATCCAAAATCCGCAACCACGAAGTACTCGATGCGTTCCTGAAGGGAACCATCCATCGGAAATGTTTACAAAAGGAGCCCGCATGCCTCGCTTTACCATACTCGGATCTGGTGACCCTGACCACCCCGGGTTTAATCAAATCATCATGGATCTTCTCAAAACAGTCGATGCAGAACTGAAATTACGATCGTACAGAACAGATGAAGAGCTCTTTGAGGCCATCCAGGATGTAGATGGCGTCACCCAGGGCGGCGGCGTGTCGTATCCCCGGCACATTGTTGAAGCCCTTCCTGAGCGTGTCCGGGTCATCGGCTCCGGCGGTATCGGCGTTGATTTCGTCGATGTGGACGCGGCGACAGAGCGTGGTATCATCGTGTATAATATCATCGGTGTGTTCGAACGGGAAGTCGCCCATCAGGCCATGATGTTGCTGCTGGCCCAGGCGCGCCAGTTGCTGCCTATCAACAAGGCCATGCTGACCCGGGATGGTTCGATTAAACGGGGCACCATTCAGCATCTGTACGGCCAGACACTCGGCCTGGTTTCTTTCGGCAATATCGGACGGGCCATGGCGAAGATAGCCGCCGGATTTGAATTTAATATCCTGGCCTTCGATCCTTTTGTTTCTCAGGATATCGCGGACGCATACGGTGTCACCATGGTGGACCAGGAGACGCTGTTCAAAGAATCCGATTTTGTCTCCTGCCATGCCCCCTTGACCACAGGCACGTACCATCTGATCGGCGAACAGGATTTCAGGCATATGAAATCTTCCGCCCATTTCATCAATACCGGTCGTGGTCCGGTCGTGGATGAGGCCGCCTTGATCAAAGCATTGCAGGAAGGTTGGATCGCCGGCGCCGGGCTGGATGTGCTGGAAAAGGAACCACCGGCCCCTGACAATCCGTTATTAAAGATGGACCAGGTTACCCTGACGCCACATTATGCCTCTTCATCGGAACGGGGTTCCGTAGAACGTCATAAAAAGGCCGGCGGGCAACTTGTCGACATCCTCAGCGGCCGGTGGCCGGAAGACGGTCTGGTCAATCCGGCCGTTAAACCGCTGGCTGCTGAAAAATGGGGGATGCCTGGATAAGGCATGATGAGTACAGAGTACACACTATGACGATCGAGTCTATCACCCTATCCATTTTTGAACTGCCGGGCAATACGCCGAGGTTGATTCTGGAAGAAGTGCCGTATGGGCGACGCACCCGGTGGCAGGCGACCCGAGATGGGGCGGTGACGGAAGAAGTGCATGTGTTGCACGTGGGCACAAGTGACGGGATCGAAGGAATCTGTACCGTCGGTGATGCCCGGTATACGACCATGCGACCAGATGATCTGGATCATTTGCGTATCCTGACGATCGGCGAAGATCCGTTCGACCGGGAGCGATTGAACCATAAACTGGACGCGGCCACCCGGTTTATGTTCACCCGTCCCGGATGGTTCGGGGCGTTCGATAATTGTCTGTGGGACATTGCCGGCAAGGCCACCGGATTACCGGTTTACGCGTTGCTCGGCCGTGCACGGGCATCCTGCCCTGCGTACTATAACATCAGAGGAAACACCAGAGATGCCGTAGTGGATGATGCACAAGAGGCGCTTTCACTGGGGTTTTCAGCGATAAAAGATCATTTCTCGGAGACGGCGGAAGTCAACATCGATTGGTGCACGGCGGTACGCGAGACCGTGGGAGATGAAGTTGATCTGCTGCATGATGCCGTTGGATCCGATTACACGTTTGAAGAGGCGCTGCGAGTCGGCCGAGCGATGGGTGATCTGGGGGTAAGCTGGCTTGAAGAACCGCTGCCGGACCGAAGTCAGCAAGAACTGCAGCGGCTGTGCAACCTGCTTGATATACCTGTTCTGGCGGCTGAGTCGTTGATGCATGATCATAGCCTCTGCGCCCAATGGGTTCGGAGCGGCGCCACCGATCTGCTGCGCGGTAACGCCCGTCACGGGGTTACCCCATTGCTCAAGCTCGCCCACATGACGGAGATGCATGGGACCACCATCGAGTTAAACGGTCCAGGAGGCCTCTTCGGCCTGGTCCACGCCCATCTGGTGTGTGCTATTCAAAATACAAGCTATTACGAATATTTCCCGGGCGGTTCACGCGATGAAAAAGGTAAAACCATAGGCCTCACCAATCCGCCCCTGCCCCATGAGGGCCATATCACTCCGCCCGACACACCCGGCTGGGGCGCCGAATGGGACCGGGATTATTTTGAGAAACACCGGGTGGCGGTGAGGTGAGACGTCCTTTCGTCCTTTCGTAGCTTTCCTCAAGGAGTCCCCATGATACCCCGACCGGCTGCATCCGAATATCCGCCTTTCTTTGCCACCTACGTCGACAAGGTGCCGGAAGGGGATATTCTTCAGCAATTATCGAATCAGATAGAGGACATGCGTCACTGTTTCGGTGCATTGACACCGGAACAGGCCGAGTATCGTTATGCCCCTGATAAATGGAGTCTTAAAGATATCCTGGGGCATCTGGCCGACGGCGAACGCATTTTCGCATACCGCGCCCTTCGTTTTGCCCGGAGCGACAGAACGAATCTGCCCGGTTTTGATCAGGACACCTACGTCACCTCCGGCGAGTTCCAGAACCGCTCAGTGGACAGCTTGTTAGATGAGTTTATCCTGCAAAGACAGGCCAATATCATTTTGTTCAGCAGCATGGATGAGGACACGCTGGCTCGTTCCGGTATGGCCGACGGGAAAGACATCACCGTACAGAGCATTCTCTATATCCAGGTTGGCCATATCATCCATCATATACAGGTTGTCAAGGAACGGTATCAGGAGTCTTACCAATTTTATACGTCTGGATGAATCAGATTACCAGCAGTTCGATGTCCATGAAGGATTGGAAAGCACGATTATCCTTCTCGATCACGAACTGCGGGATCGGATCACCGTCCATAAGCATTATGGCGACATACCTGATATCTACGGCTATCCCGCCCGGCTGAATCAGGTTTTCATGAATCTGTTGACAAATGTCATACAGTATAGCCGGATACAGGTGAGATCACCATCAGGACCGAGGCGGATGATCAATGGCTCTCCCTGACGGTAGCCTCTACCGGTTCAGGGATTCCCCCTGATCTCCTGGAGCACCTTTTCGAGCCCGGATTTGTGACCACCGGAACACGGGTTCGTGTGCGCAGCGGCCTGTATACCAGCTATGCCATCGTACAAAAACACTCGGGAGATATAGAGGTCACCAGCACGGTCGGTCAGGGCACCACGTTTATCCTGAAATTACCCATCTACCCGACTTCCATCATCTTACCGGAGACGCCGCTTACGACAGCAGCGTCAGCGGGGGGGAGGATGAGGGAAGTTACGAAACGACTAATCGCGAAACTACGAATCGTGAGAAGACGAGACAAAAGATCCGTAGAATTTGATTCGTAGCTTTGTTGTTTCGTCGTTTCGTATCTTCCCTTCCCATGTTCTACGACACCGTCATATTCGATGCGGCCGGAACGCTGCTGGGCCGGGAGACGCCAGATTACTTCGAGGAGTTTTTTGTCATTGCGGCGCGGGAGGTCGGGCATACGATCACGCTTGAGCAGGTCAAGGCGGCCATGGGGCGGCATTTAGATCATCCTGACAGAAGACGCCAAAAAGACCGTATGAGTACGCCCGATCAGGCACGCCGGTTCTGGGTAAAACTGTACGGCAGCGTGTTGAACGAAGCCGGGGTCAATGGGGATTTGAAGAGGGGGTTGGAGCAGTTCTACGACCGGTTTCAGGAAGGCCGTTTCCTGGAAGTCTACAGCGATGTCCGGCCTACGCTGGATACGCTTTCCGCCCATGGAATTCGCCTGGGCCTACTCTCCAACTGGTCGGAACATCTGACTGATATTCTGGATCGGTTCGATCTCAGCAACTATTTCGCCTTCACGGTCATTTCCGCCGAAGTTGGTTGCGAAAAACCGGACGGGCGTATTTTCGATATCACCATGTCGCGTGCCGACACGCCCTACGACCGTATTCTGTATATCGGCGACCATCCGGAAGAGGACATCCATCCCGCACAGCAGATAGGTGTTGACGCGCTTCTTATCGACCGTTACGACAAACACACGAGGTACCGGCTCCCTTCTATTCGGCAGTTAACTGACATCCCCCGGTATGTGGGGATTGAGAACGGCGGGTAGCTTGTGGCGGGTGGCATAATAAACTTGTTAAAACATAATTTGTTGGAACAGGGTTTGTTGAAACAAAATAACTTTTCAATCCGAAATCCACTCTCTTAACAGGACCCAGACCATGACAGATTCCCCCCTTCCCTTCCCTCGTCCTTTTCCTGCCCTGACCCCTGCGCAGCGGTACCATTTTGATGTCAACGGATATGTCGTCATCGAAAACACGCTGACTGCAGATGAAACACGGACGTTATATGACGCGCTTCATGCCCTTAAAGAGGATCTGCTGGCCACAGGTGACCCGGCCCTAAAGCCGGTTCGAGGCGCGTTTATGGACCCGGATGAGCCTTTTATATATGGGTTCGGCCATATCATTGAATCGATGCCGGCTTTTCTCGATTATTATGCGCATCCGCGGCTGGTGGGTATGGTGGATGAGGTGGTGGGCGGCGCCACACGACTCACCGAGGCTGAAGCAATCATCAACGCTCGAAATCCGGATAAGCCGGTCGAAGATAACCCCCGATACGGCTTTCACAGGGGAACCAGATCAGAATTCGGGACGTATGAGGAAAACGGTCTGTTCCACTGTCATTTCGTCAAAACGCTGACCAATCTGACTGAGCTGGGTCCGGACGATGGCGGTACGGTGGTCATTGCGGGCAGCCATAAAATGCAGTTGCCCGAAGCGCCCATGATCGCGGCTGCCTACGAAGACCGTTCACTCATCCATCAGGTCGTGGCGCCCGCAGGATCCACGTTGCTGTTCGCAGAATCGTTGATCCATGCGACAGGACAGATCTGTACCGATCAGGAGCGGACCATCATCATTGGCGCGTACGCGCCTACCATGTTCCAGGCATGGAACGGCTATCAACCCAGTCCGGCCTTCCTGGAGCGCCTCCCGGATCACCTGAAGCCCCTCTTATCCGGCAGCGACGGCTGGGAAGACTGGAAGGCCCGTTGTAGAACGCTTGATATGCCCGTGGGAGCGTAAACCAAATTTTGACTTATGATTTTTGAATTATGATTGAAAACCGTATAGCTTCCACCCCGCTATACCAATAGCCTGTAATAAACCATATAGATCATATACTGTTATTTGTAACTGATTGAAAGTTATAAGGTTTTTACCATAATTCAAAACTTACAATTCAAAAAATCATAAATAAAGGAGTCTCTATGCACTGCATCGCCAAAACGGAATACCGGTATGAAAAGCTGACCTGGCCTGAGATCAACGAGGCCGTAGAACAGGAACAGATCTGTGTCGTTCCGGTCGGGGCGATTGAACAGCATGGGCATCACCTCCCGCTTGATATGGATGTGCTTGCCCCGACGAAGATCCCCCGGTCGGTGGGACGAACGATGCCCGATAAAATGCTGGTTTTACCGACGGTGTCCTACGGGTACACCGCCCATGTCATGGATTTTCCCGGCACCATCAATATCGACTTCGACCATTTTATTCAGCATGTACTCGATATCACGAGATCCCTGGCGTATCACGGATTTAAAAAAATCATTCTGTTGAACGGCCACGGTTCGAATATGCCCAATCTGGATCTGGTCGCCCGCCGCACCAATCTGGAGACCACCGCGGAATGCATAGCTCTGCCCTGGTGGATGCTGCTCACCGTGGACAAGACGTTCCTTCCCCGCTGGCGGGAGAGCAAGACGCCGGGTGGTTGTGCCCATGCCGGTGAACTTGAAACGGCTATGTATCTCTATCTCGATGGTGACCATGTTCGCCGGGACCTGAACAAAAGCGAAATTGCTTCGCACAACTTTGAAAGTGAATTCAACTGGGTAGACCTGTTTGCTGCCGGTATCGCGCCCATCACCACCTGGACCAGCACCTACACGCAGAGCGGCGTGTGCGGCGAATCCGAGCTCGCTACCGCGGAGAAAGGGCAGGAAGCATTCGAAGAGGCCGTCAAACAGTTCGGCCGCCTGGTCCTCTTCTTCCATGGCCGCCCTAAGAGTTCGCGGGTGGACCACCATGTTCGTACGCCCGATATGCCGATGCCCTGGGGATTGCAATCACGGGGTTAACAATTTATAATTCATCATTCATAATTCATCCTTCATAATTGTTCTTCACGAGGACAAACCATGACAAAAGATCTCATCCGCGTCGTCGGCGTGGGCCGCGGTCAGAGTTTTGTGGAGGGCGCCACCGAGGCGGCCGGGATGAAGCTCGTGGCGCTGTGCGATATCTGGGAAGAGCGTCTTCACGACCTGGCCGGCCAACACCATGTGGCCGCCTACACCGATTACGAGTCGTTTCTCGAACACGATATGGATGCGGTCATCCTGGCCAATTATTTCCATGAGCATGCGCCGTTTGCCGTTAAGGCGCTCGAGGCGGGCAAGCATGTGTGAGCGAGACCGCGTCCAACACCACCCTGGCCGAAGGCGTGGCCCTGTGCCGGGCAGTCGAGGAAACAGGCCGCATCTATATGCTGGCGGAAAACTATCCATACACCGCCTTCAGCCAGGAGATGCAGCGGCTGTACCGCACTGGGGAGATCGGGGAGGTCACCTATGCGGAAGGGGAGTACAACCACCCGATGGATCTGGAAGACGTCCTGCGTATCTCACCGGGGCTGAACCACTGGCGGGCATGGATTCCCTCGACGTATTACTGCACCCATGCGCTCGCGCCGCTGGTCTATATCACAGGAACCAGACCGGTCAAAGTCAATGGGCTGTCGATCGTCAACCGCGATGTGGACAAGAAGACCGTCCGTATAGCCGATCCTGGTTCGGTGATCCTGTGCCGCATGGATAACGGCGCCGTCTTCCGCCTCTTTGGCCTGACCCTTCCCGGCCACAGTAACTGGTATCGGGTACATGGGACAAGAGGCGCCATGGAGATCACCCGAGGCGGCGGGTACTTCGGGCCGGGGCAGGTGCGGGTATGGCACGAGGAATGGGACAGGAAACCGGACGAAGAGGCTGAACGCGTCTACACACCCGATTGGCCCGAACACGGCGACATGGCCCGGCAGGCCGGCCACGGCGGTGGGGATTTCTGGACGAATTTTCACTTCGCCAACGCCGTTCGCTCGGGCACGCCCCCTTTTCTGGATGTCTACCGTGGTGTCGCCATGTCATCGGTCGGCATCCTGGCCTGGAAGAGCGCCCTCGAAGACGGTCGCCCCTTCGAAGTGCCCGACTTCAGCGATGAAGTCGCCCGCAAACCGTATGAAGACGACCACTGGTCCCCCTGGCCCGATCACACCGGTCCCGGCCAGCCGCCACCGAGCATTCTCGGTACACCCGAACCGAGCCCGGAAAGCGTCGCCTATGCTCGTAAGGTGTGGAAAGAGATTGGGTATGAGTGAGGGTAAATGGTGATTTAGTGATGGCCTGTGTCCGGAGGCCATCACTAAATCACCAAATTGGCCGGTAGGCATCTTGCTAAAAAACGCTTGCTTTTCCACGTCCAATCCTGTATTCTATACCGTCTGTTGAAAAACAGTCAGAGACAGCCCGACCCTATCGTCTAGCCTGGCCAAGGACACCGCCCTTTCACGGCGGCAACACGGGTTCAAATCCCGTTGGGGTCATGTTTCACAACTAATTGGAGTACAAGGGATTGCAGAGATGTAATCCCTTTTTTATTTTGGACTTGAACGGTATTGGTGTCCATTTTATGTCCACATTTTTCCTGAACTTTGCCTGAAGGTTCCTCATCTTCTATCGTATTATACACCTTATCGAGGATCTCGACAGCATGATGCAGATGCGTCTCGGACAGGTGCGAATATCTGACGGTCATACGAGCATCTTTATGACCGAGGAGTTGCTGGACCGTACGCTGGTTGGAACCTGACATCGAGAGATGAGAAGCAAAGGTATGACGCAGGTCATGAAAACGGAAGTCTTCGATCCCTGCCTTCTTGCATGCTCTACGGAATGCCATCGACACCATATTGCCATTGAGATCAGGGAACAGTTTCCCTTTCTTCACTTCGTTTCTATGGTCACATAGGATCTCATATAAGGTGTCATTGATGGGCACAGCACGCCGTTCGTTGTTCTTGGTGATCTCCAGAACAATTAATCGGCGTTTGAGGTCTATGAGATTCCAATCAAGCGATAGGATTTCACCGCGACGCATCCCGGTATGAAGAGCAATCTGGACCACTTTCCATAGATCCGTACGGTCTTTGCAGGCATCCAGCAGTTGATTTAATTCATCCGGTTCCAGGTATCTGACCCTACCCGGATGCACTTTAAGTTGTTTGAACCCGCTCAACGGGTTGCCAGGGATATAACCCCATTCAACAGCCTTATTGAGCATAGCCTTCAAGCAGTTAACCTCTTTGTTTACGGTGGCTGGGTTTGCAGAGCTGAGTCTGGTCGCTCGATACCGATCCACCTGTAGTACTTTTATTTTGGTGAGCTTCTTCCTGCCGAACTCGGGGATCAGGTATTTCTCTAATATTCCTTTATCTCTCTGGTACGATTTCAATGATTTATTAGCTTGTGAATAGACCAGATATTCAGCCGATAGGGAAGATAAGGTGATCTGGACGGATACCGTGCGGTATTCTCCCCGATTAATCTTCTTTTTCAATTCTCTTTCAATTTCCATTGCCCGTTTTTTATTTGTGCCAACACGTTTGCGGATACGTCTCCCCTCAATGTAAACGCTTTGTCGGTGGCGGCTCACGCTCAAACGTCAAACGA
>CAJXCW010000008.1 GCA_913051705.1 uncultured bacterium | reverse complement strand
GCTGTCAATCAGAGTTACGCAAACAGGTGCAGTCGGAGATCTTGAGACCAATGATGAGGGATGGCTTGCTGAAACACAGAACGGCAGATATCATTACGGATGCCGTGCGCGCCTTATTACTAAGAATGATGGGGTACAAAACCGATGTCGTAGAATTCGTATATCCCGCCCACACGCCCAAAAATCTGATGATTCGAGGATTATCGGGATTAAACGTAGGAGAACCATCAGTCATCGAAGAATACAAACAACTTAAAGCATTCTGGCACATCGACCCTGCCCTGGAACGATTGATCGGGGATCCTGTACAGGATTTGTTGTAAATACGATAATCAACCAAGAAAAAACTTATTATGACGGACTTGGATTTCATCATTATAACAGCCACTGAGCATGAACAGCATACTATCCTGGAGCATATCCATCATAAAAAAATAGAAGCGGCTGGAACTAAACGATGGATCTATGGTGATTTTGCCGGCTATTCCCTCTTATTTATTGTAACGGGTATCGGATGTGTCAATACAGCCCATGCCCTCACCCTGGCACTCGAACGGCATCAACCGGGTGCAGTGGTTCAAATCGGCATCGGCGGCGCATATGTATCATCCGGTTTAGAGGTGGGAGACATCGCCCTGGCGGATGAAGAATATTATGGGGATATGGGAGTAGTAACCGTGGATGGCTGGAAAGGGATGGAATACATCGGCATACCGGTATTAGAAAATCGGCATGATGAATCCGCGCCGATTTTCAATCGATTATCCCTTGATCTTGGTTTTGTTTCAAGAGCGCAAAAGACCTTACAGAAATCTGATTGGGATGGACCGAGGTCCAACATCATGAGCGGTCATTTTATCACCGTGCAACAATGCAGTGGCGTTCAGGGCATTGGCGATGCTCTGGCTGATCGATTTAACGGGATATGTGAAAATATGGAGGGAGCTGCTGCTGCCCATATTTGTACACTGAAGGACATCCCCCTTCTCGAACTTCGGTGTATCAGTAATCTGGTTATCGACCGGGATCTGTCAAAATGGAATATCCCGTTGGCCATATCACGCACTCAATCTGCGCTATTGTCAATTCTCACCCATTGGGATGACTGAAAAAAATGTGAGGCGTCCATGAAACCACTTTCCCTCGGCTATTCTCCCTGTCCAAATGATACCTTTATCTTTTACGGTCTGGTCCACGGATGTATTCCTGATGCGCCACCGTTTCAAGAAGTACTGGAAGACATTGAAACATTAAACAGGATGGCCGGAGATGGGTCGTTGGATATGACCAAAATATCTTTTCATGCCCTGGCTTATTTACGTGATCAGTATTGCTTATTGCACGCAGGCGGTGCGTTGGGCAGAGGATGTGGACCTTTAGTGATATCAAAAGAAAATATAGACTGTTCAGATCTGATTGGAAAAAAAATCGCAATCCCGGGCCAACTGACTACAGCCGCCTTGCTGTTGCGACTGTTCGATCCCGGAGTCACGGATCTTAAAGTCATGCCTTTTCACCATATTATGGATGCCTGTCGGGATGGGCAGGTCGATGCAGGTGTCATCATCCATGAAAGTAGATTTACCTATCCGGAATATGGATTAAAAAAAGTAATTGATCTTGGGGAATGGTGGGAAGAGGCTACCGGTCATCCGATACCGCTCGGCGGTATACTCATCCGGCGTACCCTGGACAAAGAACTGATCAGGCACATTGACCGAAGCCTCCATGACAGCATAAAATATGCGTATGCCCATCCCGACGAAGTGAAGGGTTATATTCGTCAACACGCCCAGGAAATGGATGAGGCTGTCATGCAGCAGCACATCGACCTGTATGTCAATCAGTATTCGCTTGATTATGGCGTTGAGGGAGAATCTGCCTTGCACGACCTATATTATCGGGCTGAAAAGGCGGGTATTATTCCCCCTTCCGATAAAACATTATTTATTGATCGCTGATTTGGGCAGATAACGGGATGAACGCCTGGAATTAGATATGGTCCTGGTAAACAAATATTGAAAGTCGAAGACCGTCTGATCCCCTATGGAAAAAAGGGGGATTATCTTGCCTTTTAAATCGGAACGTCTATTATATACAGATCCTACCCACAATCAACTCAAAGGAGGAAGATATGAAGTCCATGTATAGTGTTTTGTTCTTGGCTGTCGGTCTCATGGCCTGTGTCCTCACCTCTCCAGCCCTTGCGCAGGATGAGGACGTACTTGAGGAGCTAAAAGAGATCGCCGTGATCGACCAGAAAATCTTGGTGCCCATGCGCGATGGGGTGCGGCTCGCGACCGATGTCTATCGTCCTAAGGCGGAGGGTCGTGTGCCCATCATCTTTTCGAGGACGCCATATAACTTCAACGCCTGGCGGGATGGCGAACTCAGAACGCGCACCTACGAATCTGCATTAAAAGCCGTAAAGCTTGGTTACGCCTACGTCGTTCAAAATGAGCGGGGCCGATATTTTTCAGAAGGGGAATGGGACATCCTCGGTACGCCGCTCACCGACGGCGACGATGCCCTGACCTGGATGGCCGAGCAACCATGGTCTAACGGCAAGGTCGGTTTACTGGGATGCTCATCCACTGCCGAATGGCAGATGGCCGTGGCCGCATCTGATCACCCCGCCCTTAAAGCCGTTGTACCGATGGGGTTCGGCGCCGGCGTCGGGCGTATCGGAGATTGGCACGAGCAGGGCAACTGGTACCGCGGCGGCGCCGTGCAGATGCTCTTCATTTCATGGCTGTACGGTGTTCAGAATGACGTCGCCCGGCCCACGTTCGGCAAGGATCTGACTCAGGAAGACCTCATTCGCATCTCTCGCTCATTTGACCTGGCGCCTGAACGTCCCAAGGTAGACTGGTCGGAAAAATTATACCACCTGCCCGTAATGGACCTGATAAAAAATGTCGATGGACCGAAGGGCGTCTTCGATAAGATGATCCGCCGGAAGCCGAACGATCCGGCCTGGTACGAGGGCGGTCTGTATCACGACGACATGCCCTTCGGCGCACCGAGTATGTGGTTTGTGTCCTGGTATGATGTATCAACAGGACCGAATATTGCGCTGTTCAACCACGTCCGCGAAAATGCTACCGACCCGGAGGTGGCGAATAATCAATACCTCGTTATCGCACCGACGCTCCATTGTGGATACAGAAGGGCGACCGAGGAGACCATCGTAGGAGAACGTAATGTGGGCGATGCCCGGCTTGATTACGATGCCCTGATATATGGCTGGTTCGACCACTGGCTGAAGGGGGAAGACAACGGTATCCTAAAAGAGACACCCAGGGTGCAATACTATACGATGGGCTCCAATGAATGGCAGTCATCAGACACCTGGCCGCCGGAAGAGGCTGAAATAGTCACCTATTATCTGGGAAGCGGTGGAAGGGCTAACAGTGTGATGGGCGATGGCGTTCTTTCGACCGATGCACCAGGATCAGACGACCATCCCGATACCTTTGTCTACGATCCGGCCTATCCCGTGCCTTCCCATGGTGGAAACGTCTGCTGCACCGGCAATGCCATCCAGGGTGGGTCTTTCGATCAGCGCCAGATGGAAACCCGGAACGATATCCTCGTCTACACAACGGAGCCGCTCGAAACAGGCGTTGAAGTCAGTGGAACCATTGAGATCAAGCTCTATGTCGCATCCGATGTGAAAGACACGGATTTCACCGTGAAAATACTCGACGTATATCCGGACGGCAAGGCCTACAATCTCGATGAAACCATCCAACGCGCGCGGTACCGCGAGGGCTATGATAAAGAGGTATTCATGGAAGAAGGAGAAGTTTATGAGATCTCTGTAAGTCCTATGTCTACCAGTAACTACTTTGCGGAGGGCCACCGCATCCGGATTGAAGTATCGAGCAGCAATTTCCCGAGGTTTACACGAAACCTGAACACGGGTGGCAACAACTACGATGAGACGGAAGGCATCCCGGCACGCAACACGATTCACCACTCGGCCGACCACCCATCGCAGATCAAGTTACCGATTATCGAACGTGGCCCCAAACTCGGATCGTAATCCATTCGTTTTGTCATTTCTGCGGGCTTTGAACGGAGACCACGTATCTGAAAATCATAGATTACATGTTAAAGCCTGCGGGAATGACAATCTTTTCAACTTTTGTAATGTGCTAAGATATGACGTTATATTTGCGATACGAAGTACTTAGTAACTGATGGTACGCAGTGACCTCCTATATCGCCCGTAGGAACGGGCTCCTACCCGTCAGTAGAACAGATTATCCTGGTAGGAGCTCGCTCCTGTAAGCGATATAAGCCATAAATACGCCGAGTCCGCGTAACATGAGTTAGTAAGTAGTACATAGTAAAAAGCCAAATTCCCATCTCGACAACCCCCCCATTTTATTCCATCCAATGTCCATCCGCACAACCGGTTCCAAAGCAGATATCAGCCACCAGTCAGCAAGTCAGCCGGTCCTTCCCATATCATCCGGGCTTACGCTGCGTGCTATAATCATCGGGTTGATTCTATCTGCGGCGTTGGCTGTATGGGCGATCCATTCGGGATATATTCTTCAAGCCTCAAACATTACCGTCACTCATTTACCGGTGGCGGCCCTGTTCCCATTTGTTTGTCTTTTACTGATTGTAAATCCTCTCCTGATACGATTCCATCCGAAAAGCCGGTTCACTACGAATGAATTGATTGTTATTTTTTTCATGATCTTTACGGCGTCTGCGATTCCCGGATGGGCGTTCAGCAGTTATGCGATCTCTTTTATCAGCGGACCTCATTATTACGCCTCTCCGGAAAACAGATGGGCGGAATTATTCATTGAATATCTGCCCGAATGGCTGATCGTCCAGAACGATCAAGATGCGGTTACCTGGTTTTTCGAAGGGGCGCCGTCGCACAGGGCCATCCCGTGGCAAGTCTGGTTCTGGCCGCTCTTCTGGTGGGGCTCTTTTTACCTGGCCATTTTCATCGTTGGCGCATGCCTGATGGTCATTTTACGCAAACAGTGGGTGGATCATGAACGGCTCACCTTTCCTCTGGCGCAAGTGCCTCTCATGCTTGTAGAGGGCACAAATGAAGACCACTGGTTACCGAAAGTCGCACGCAACAGACTGTTCTGGGTGGGATTTAGTATTACCGGATTTATCCTGGGTTGGAATATCGTCAGTTTTTTTGATGGCATCCCGCCGATTCCATTCGGACCGAGTTATAATACCCCCTTCACTATAGCCCGCAGTTTCCCTGTGATCAATCTCAAGTTCAATTTTCTACTGGTGGGGGTGGCGTATTTCACACGCATTGAAGTCCTGTTCAGTGTGTGGCTTTTTTATCTCGTGAGTGTGATTGAGCAGGGCGCCCTCGCCAGGATGGGATTGCCTAAACTGGGTCCGACCATCAGCGGGCAACATTTTGCCGGTTTTGTGGTGTACATCGTATTCGGACTGTGGCTCGCACGAGATCACCTGCGTCTGGTCTGGTTAAAAGCTATTGGAAGATCACAGGCGTTGGATGATTCAAAAGAATTTTTTTCTTATCGGACGGCGGTGCTTGGTACAGTGATTGGTACGGTATATGTTATTTGTTGGCTGGTTAAGGCCGGTATGACCTTACCATATATTCTGATTATGCTCTGTGTCATGTTGATCCTTTGGGTAGGCATCACCCGAGTGGTGGCTGAGACAGGACTGGTCTCTATTGATCTTCCCACCGGAAGCGCCAAGGATGTGACCGTCAATTTCTTAGGCTCCGCGAACATCCCGCCCGGAACGTTGACGACGATGTGGCTGAATCAAACGTATTCAAGGAACTGGCGCACGCTGGGCATGGCTTCCATGGCTCATTGCGCCAAAGTCGGCGATCAATTAGGTGGGGTTGGGAAAGGGGTATTCAGTGTAATTACCGCGTCGTTGGTGGTTAGTTTTATCGCCTCTGTGGTTTACACGTTATATCTCGGGTACGAGGTGGGCGCTTCACAATTCGCAGGTCCGGCGTTTATGGCGGGGGCGCGGGGGAATTGGGACGGCCTCGCCACCACCATGGCCTCGCCACTGGCCATGACGGCCTCCGAGTATCTGTTCATGGCGCTTGGTGCCGCAATCGGCGGGATCCTGGTATTCGGGCATCATCGCTTTCCGTGGTGGCCATTGCACCCCGTCGGGTTCGGCGTGGTGATTACCCACAGCGCTAATATGGGGATCTTCTCCATCTTTCTCGTCTGGCTGTTCAAAGCCTTGCTGGTCCGATTCGGCGGGGTGCAACTGTATAAGAAAGCCCAACCCTTCTTCATCGGTATGCTTTGTGCCTATGCCATAGGTGTATTTCTGTCGTTCATTGTGGATGTAATCTGGTTTCCCGGCCAGGGGCATCTGGTGGATGATTGGTAGGCGGAAGTTGGTGAGTTGGTGAGTTGGAACTGCACCTGGTAATGCTCCACCCCTCGATTGTTTGCTCCGTACGACCACAGCGCAGAGGTAAAATCCCTCAAGTGTGCCCTGGGCTTAGCCGATATATCAGTGTATAGATATATCCGAATTAAAATAGTTCTGATTGGAATCAATCGACACCAGTGAGAATATTATGAGAAAAGTTTATCTTTTTTCATTTCTTTTTTTATTGAGTTTCTCCACGCATGGATATGCGCAAGATACTCAAGATCTGACAGACCTGTCTCTTGAGGCACTTATGAGTATCCGATTCACAGAATCAGGGTTTATGGATATTCATCATGTCCATCCAAAAGGGGAATGGATGATATCCTACAAATACGGGCAGGTGCTGATGCGGGGCAATCGAGACAGGGCCAGTCGGCAAAGCAATGGAGAGGTTCTACGATCTTTTATGGTTACGCCGACGGAAATGACCATGGGCATGCACATGTTTGGGATAATGTTTGGCACGACGGACAGGTTGACTTTGATGGGCATGGTATCCTATAGAGACCTTTCCATGGACCATCTCACCAGATTAGGTGCGTCTTTTACCGCTGAAGCGAAGGGCATTGGAGATCTGAATATATCCGGTTTGTATGCCGTTCAAAAGAATGATACCCAGCAGACGATTCTTACATTCGGATTGAGCATTCCGACCGGATTTATTAACAGAAAAGATGATTTGTACAAAACTCGTTGAGGAAGCCCGGACCGGGACGCTGTCGGACGATGCAGTCATGATGTTATCAGAACTGGAAATCGAATTCGATCGTGTCCGTCAATTCCTGGAACGGGAGTATTGTCTGAAAGGATGAACCTGCAACTTCGCTGGGATCTGTATTATGCGCAACTGGGAAAAGATAACATTTTGGAGACCATCATGCCCTTTGCCGATGCAGTCAAATAATAGTTCCTTAGCCCCGAAAATTCCTATTCCGTAGTTATACTATCCAAATAAGCCTCATTAGTGCTGTAGTTAATATCGTCGATAAGGGTATGCAATTGAGAGACACAAATATCTAATATCTTTTTATCTGTTTCTCCCCGGGTGCGCAAACGGGCCAGCTGTCTGTATTCCGTTACGGCATCGTCCAATTTCCTGAATAATTCATCCATAATATATAAGACAACCCTCTTATTTACCTGCTGTAAATAATTTGAAAAAGAGAAAGTGGCGCAATGCCTGACCAGCCAACATTTCGCCTGGGGACTTCAAATAATCTTGAAATCCCCTTGCAATTTGGTTATGATGTATAGAATATGCAAGCGGATTTTCCCATGACAAGAAACCAGAAAAAGGAACATCCATGTCTGACTTAGCTTATCTCCATGGTGACCTGCGCCGGGGTGTCCGACAACTGTGCACTGATTTCCCGGATGAATACTGGCGGCGTATGGACAAGGAGGAGGCCTATCCAACGAAATTCGTGACGGCCATGACGCAGGCGGGCTATCTGGCGGCCTTGATTCCGGAAGAATACGGCGGCGTTGGGACCGGTGTCACGGAAGCCTCCATTATCCTGGAGGAAGTTCACCGTTCCGGCGGCAATGCGGCGGCCTGCCATGCCCAGATGTACATCATGGGTACCCTTCTCCGGCATGGATCACCAGAGCAAAAAGCATTTTATCTACCCCGCATCGCATCCGGTGAACTTCGCTTGCAGGCCTTCGGCGTTACCGAACCGGACGCAGGTACAGACACGACCAGTATTCGTACCACGGCGACGCGGGAGGGCGATACGTATGTCGTTCGTGGTCAGAAAATATGGACCTCCCGCGCCTTGTATTCGGATCTGATGTTACTTCTTGCGCGTACGACCCCAAAGGATCAGGTTAAAAAAAAGACGGAGGGACTGTCTGTCTTTCTGATAGATCTCAAAAGCGCTGTGGGCAAAGGAGTGACCATTGAACCGATAGAAACCATGTTGAACCATCAGACAACCCAGGTTTTTTTCGATGATCTGCGTATTCCGGTCGACAGTCTGATTGGTGAAGAAGGCAACGGATTTCGCTATATTCTGGATGGGATGAATGCGGAGCGCATTCTGATGGCAGCCGAATGTATCGGAGATGGGTACTGGTTCACGGAACGGGCTACGAACTATGCAAATGAACGGGAGGTATTCGGTAGGCCCATCGGTCAAAACCAGGGGATTCAATTTCCCATTGCTCAGGCCTATATTCATATCCGGGCTGCAGATCTGATGCGAAATGAAGCGGCCAGACTGTTTGACGCAGGCGAGGATTGCGGAGCGGAAGCCAACATGGCAAAGCTGCTTGCAGCCGACGCCTCATGGGAAGCGGCCAACACCACGATACAGACCTATGGCGGATTCGGTTTCGCCCGGGAATATGATGTAGAACGGAAGTTCAGGGAAACCCGCCTATATCAGGTCGCGCCGGTTTCTACTAACATGGTGTTGTCCTATATTGCCCAACATATTTTAGGCCTGCCCCGATCGTTTTAACCTCCATACCGATTTCGATACCTTTCGAGTTTTTCCCTCAGCCCGAGATGATCCAGTACATCGCGGTTGATAACCGACTCAGGGCAGTTTCCCTGCATCACATCGAGGGCGGCTTGCACACACAATTCGCTGCATCCCCGGACCAACTCATCTGTGATGCCCAGGGCATGGGGGGTCAGATGTACATTATTCAAGGTGAGCAGAGGGTCATCAGGTGAAATCGGTTCAGGATCGAGTGCGTCCAGTCCCGCCCCCTGGATCTGTTTTTCTGCCAGGGCTCCTGCTAAAGCTATCTGATCTATAATCGCACCACGTGCCACGTTTACCAGATAAGCCGATGGTTTCATCTGTTCGAGTTCTCTGGCGCCGATAAGATGATGCGTCTCTTCGGTGAGGGCACAAAGGATGACGACGATGTCTGATGCCGACAACAGGGTATCCAGATCAACTTGTTCGATGTCGTACCTGCGGCCTGTCACCTCATCTAAATATGGATCAAAGACAAGGTGTCGCATATCAAAGGGCTTTATGAGACTATAGAGATCTTTACCAATACTGCCGAACCCCAGAAAACCGATGGTTCTACCGGTCAGTCCGAGCCCTGCTTGAGGCGCCGACTGAGCCTCATCCCAACGCCCGTTGTTGCCACATTCAGACTTGAAAACGAATCGCGTACTCAGTACCAAGATATGCGTGAGGGCGGCCGTCGCCATGGGTCGGCGTACCCCAGCAGGCGTGGTGGCCACGATGATCCCGGATTCGGTGCAGGCGGCCAGGTCAACCCGGTCATAACCGGCGCCGAATCGGACGATCAACGCACACCGGTCTACTCCCGCTGTACTGGTAGGCGTGAAGTTAACCCCTCCGGTCAGCACGGCATCAAAACGATTGAGGACGTCAGCCGGGATGGGATCTATATCAACAGGGAATCGGGCGATTTCTATGCCGGCTTTATTCTCGAGCGCCTTTCGAGCCGACGGGACAGCCATGACCCGATCATAGACCCCATCATCTGTGAGTCCTATGCGGAATGGAAGGGGGGATGTCATAAAATGATCTCCACGGAGGGTCCGACGGTTAAAGACAACGGTTGTCCTCTGAATAGGCCTGGTTACCGCCGGCGCCCAGTGCCCACGTGCCTCTGAAAAGAGATTGTCGTTTCGATGGCATGGCCTCGATCGTCTCGTGGTCCAGATTCAGGCGGTGCCATTGTGCCCAGATCGAGTTGTAACAGTTGAACACCGCGCACCGGTCGTTATCAGGATTGATCCAGTCGTTGGCCGCATGGATGAGACTTTCCGTGAAGATGACCACCGATCCAGCAGGGCAACTATACTCCGCCATCGCCGCCCGCATACTGTGTTCCCAGGGCGACTCACTGATGTTCGGTCTATACGGGTCCGGTCCGCCGTAGTTGAAATGCGCCTTGTGCGACCCGCTGAGGAAAGTCGTGCCACCCTGACCGGCTTTCACCTCTTCGAGTTCCCACACCACTCTGGTCAGTCCGGCGTATATTTTATTACCGTCTACCTGATATCGCATCGCGTTGGCCTGCTGAGGCGGACGCACTACGTGAGGCATCCCGGTGCCATTTCCTTCCGGCTTGCTCCACCCAGTCGGCCGGGTAGTCGTGAAAGAACTCTCACAACGGAAACTGTAGACATCGTCCGATACAAAAGAGGATTCTGCCAGGATTTCGGTGAGAATTCCCACGATAGCCGGATGGTCCAACAGCTTTTGCAGTGATCCATCAAAACCCCGCTTGGCGCCGCCGTACACCTCGACCTTCATCTCCTCGATCTCCTCCGACGTCAGCACAGCGGGCAATGAGATCCACCCTCGGAGATCGAAAAAGAACTTCTGCTCCTGCGTCATGGGAATCGGTTCTTCCCTCCAGGTGCTGTCTGCCAGCTCAATTGCTTTTGTTTCCTCTGATGTCGTCATGTCTCCTCCGATATAATCAGTATCTGATGATACACATCATTGTATGTTTTAGGTGGCCTGGAGCTGGTGGTTTATAGTTGATTATAAACACCCTGGTACTAAACACAACCCTCATATGCTTGTCCGGATACCAATTCAAATTGCGGTATAGGTTCTTTACCGATGTACTTCGAATGGGCATCCATATAAGCCACCGTCAGGCCGATACGCCGGTCGTCACTCGCATTGGCGTCGGTCCTGTGCAAGGCCAGGCTGTGGTGAAATGAACAGCCTCCAGCCTTGAGAGGGACTGTCACCTCGCGTTCATATTCGACCTTATGGTCTTCGACACGGAAATCCTCCAGGTGTTTATGCTCTATGACCCCCTGTTTGTGTGAGCCGGAAATAAAACGCATACAGCCGTTGTCTTCGGTCGCATCATCGAGGGCCATCCAGCAAATCACGAGACCGGGAGGGTCGATATTGGTCCAGTAAGCGGAATCTTGATGAGGTGGCTTGGGAGAGCCTATTCTCGGCGGCTTGCACAGGGTCTGGTCGACATAGATCTTCAGATCGGGTCCGAGCAGCCTCTGTACCACCTCAAGGATTTTCGGATGACGTGCCAGTTCTTTAAATACCACATCGTATTTCGTCAGGTTCCATATCTTCCGTACATTGTTAAAACGCACAGGGTCTTCCAGTAGCTCGCCGGTTTTGACCAGCGGTTCAATCTGTACATATTCCGTCGGGAAATCAACAACCTCATTACCAATATCTTCCAGGCGTTGATGTAGAGCTTTGACTTCCAGCGGCGTCAACATGCCCTCGAAGGGTAGAAACCCCTGGTCATTGAATTGGTTTACCTGCTCCTGTGACAACGACATGTGTCCTCCCCTATTCATGATTGTTTGTATCGCGGTTCAACAATTAGTTTTACTCTCCTGCCGAATCAAGGTCTGAAAATACATCCCTTGATCCTGCAATTTATCTTCATCCCGAGCCGGGCTAAAATCTTCCAATGATATGTATCCCTTATATCCAACTGATTTAAGATCACCGATAATCTGGGCGATATTAGCAACCCCCTCCTTAAGTCTGCTGAAAACCCACGACCACAGCAGAGCCCCCTGCACATCACGCGCCCCGGCTTCTGGAGTACCGTTCCCTATATGGCCATGGACCAGATAAGGGCCCAGAAGCTCAAGGCCCATAGGCTGTCTTCCAGGCCTACCCGGATCATATTGGGGACATCGAAAATAGCACCGATATGCTCCGGGTCGAAATCCCGGAGTAATTCTATCGTTCGTGCAGCGCTGACAGCAGCCGTGCCCACATGAATTTCATAAAGTATCTTAACGCCATATAAATACGAGCTGTTTCTATCAGGACTGCAAATCCAGAACGTGCCGCTAGAAACTGAGGTATATACGGTTTCCTCCGGTCATGACGAGGGGTACCTATGCGAATCATGGGCGACCTGTCCGGATTAATAGCTACAGCTCCCTTGAACAGCTTATGTATAGTCACCTCATCATCCAGCAGGCAGTTGGGCGCAAATGCCGCCACTCGTACACCACTGCGTTGCGCGGCGGCACGGATGGCGCCGGCTTTTTCAAGTATATTGTCCGGGCTTACCCTTTATCTGCAGCCGCGGCATTACTACGTGCTTCGGCGGCATGTTCCGACATCTCTTCGATTGATTGGGTAGGTATACGCGCCGCCCCCTGCCATCCTTCCCAGCGTTTTACACGGGAACCTTCCTGTTCGGCGGCGGATAATCTGGCCTGGGCCTCGGGGATTGTATCTGCATACTGAGGCAACCATTTCGCCTGTGCGATGAGCATCTCATCGGTCATCTGCCAGATCTCTTCCGGATTACATACCGTAGCGACTAACGGGTCATGCAGCATCGCCTGCTTTAACAACATCACATCGCCGTGGACAGCCGCCTCCATGGCCATCTCCTGAACCCGTACGCTGGCGGAACAGGTGGCTGCGCAGGCCAGAGGCAGGTCACCGACTACAGGCATGTTGAGGCCATTTTTATCAACATAGCCGGGGATTTCTATAATGCACTCGTCAGGCAGGTTCGTGATATGGTTCTGATTCGGGATATTAAAGTGGCCACGGTAGATCCGTCCCGTTTCCAACGCCTCAATAATGTAAGAGCCGTGCTCCTCGCTGCGCCTTTCCGCGGTGATCTTCGGCGGATCTTCTTTGAGCCAGTTCGGGAAGTCTGTTTCGAACCAGTTGCGACCCTCTGTACAAACACGCAGATAGCCGCCTGTTTCGCCGTTAATCCAACTGGAGAGGTCGATCCAATCTCCGATCTCTTCCGGCCGTTTGCGATACCAGGGAAGATATTCACTGACATGACCATTGGATTCGGTGGTATAATACCCAAAGCGGCGCAGTACGTCCATCCGGACTTTTTCAGTTTGACTGTATTCAGGATGGGCCTCGAACAGTTCGAGCAAACGGGGCAGCATATCCATACCACGCCACTGTACCTGGATATACCAGGTCTGGTGGTTGATACCCGCACATATAATATCCACCTCATTTCGGTGGAGTGACGTCTCCTCAGATAGCATTCCCTCTTGTTTTGCCCAACGCTCAATACAGCGGGTGATCTGCCAGTGGCCACCCTGCACACCGTGACACAGACCGATCGTCGGTACACCGCCGTACTTGTTACAGGCCCATATATTCATGGCCATCGGGTTCGAGTAATTGAGAAAGAGGGCCTCCGGTTTGGCCGCATCAGCGATATCGTCACAGATGTCGAGCAGGGCCGGAATGGTTCGCTGGGCATACATAATACCACCGGCACAGATCGTATCACCCACACACTGATCGATGCCATATTGAAGCGGGATATCAATATCTAACTGGAAAGCGTCCAAGCCGCCCATACGGATTGTGCTGATCACATAGTCCGCATCTGTAATAGATTCAAGTTGATCCATATGAGTGGTGATGGTGGCCGGCAGATGGTTGGCTTCTATGTCCCTTTGGGCCAACTGAGACACCATATCGAGGTTCTTTTCGGAAATATCCATAAAAGCGAAATGAGTATCGGCCAGTTCGGGGACAGTCAGAATGTCGGTCATGAGTTTTCTTGTGAAGCCGATGGAACCCGCGCCGATCATGGCGATTTTTATGGACACCTGAAAATCCTTTTGAATTATGATTTATGATTTTAAGATCAGTCGTAATTAAAGACATTACTCGGAACTCGAAACTTTTCCCTGGCTATCCCGAGTGAAACCACCATGTCGGCCAATCGAGGACCAGTTTGGCCAGTGCGGCATAACCGCCGGTGGTGGGATGTATCTGATCGCCAGCCGCCGCTTCCGCCTGCCATATTTCACCATCTCTCAGATCATCGATAACAGCCAGATAAGGGACGCCGACCCGTGTGCATATATCCTGAAGCAGGGCAGACATGTCCTGCCGCATGGCATCTTGCTCAGAGCCCAGGCCCGGCGGTGGACCGATCATTAATGTGGGGAGTCGTTCGACCGCCCGTGACAGGATGTGTTCTGCATTCTTTTCTGTTTCGGCTCGGGCGATCCGCATTTTTCCTTCTTCGAGCCAGCAGTCGTTTGCCCCGAATCCGAACACGATCCGACCATCATGGGGTTTCAACCTTCTGGCATCCACCTCGCTTTCCCATCGACGCAGAATATCCTCACTCGTGTCGGCACGTATACCGAGATTATAACAGGTGATCCCGGCCTGATCGGACTGCGACGCGACACACACGCGCCCCGGCCAACCGAGATATTGGGGATCGCCGGTTCCATTTATATATGAATCACCGATAAAGTAAATACGAATATCTTCCAAGATGATCTCCTTGTACAGAACGCACGCATTTTAGCGTAACAGATAATAAATCAAAACTATTTATTTGTATACGATTTTTATTTTATTATACTGAATGCCGATAGGCAAGCCTGGAAGATATACATAGGTCATAGGTCGAAGTCCTTTTTTCATAATATAAAAATTTGGGCAATATATAAAAACAGGGAGTGCACCATGAAAAGAGCTGTCATCCTCGGTGAATGTCAAGGCGGTGTGATCGAAGCATCTATGCCCCGGCCCAAAGAAGACTGGGTGCTCGTAAAGATACATGCCGCACCGCTATGCACCGAATATAAGATGTTTACGGCTGGAAAAAAAGCAGCACATCTCGGGCATGAGGCTGCGGGGGAAGTGGTTGAAATCGCCCAACCGGGACGAGTAAAGGTCGGTGATCGCGTCGCCGTGATGCCGCAATATCCTTGTGGAACCTGTACCCTGTGCCGGTCGGGTGAGTATATTCACTGTGAAAATGTGGTTGATTTTACAGCGTTTACTGGATCAGACGAAGGGCGAGCCACAGTGGCTCAATATCTCTTAAAGCAGGATTGGCTGCTCACACCGATCCCCGATGATATATCCTATGATCACGGTGCCATGGCGTGCTGCGGTTTAGGCCCTACATTTGGCGCATTTGAGCGGATGCAGGTCAGAGGCGTCGACACCGTACTCATTACCGGACTCGGCCCCGTTGGGTTAGGCGGGGTCATCAACGCCAAACATCTCGGGGCTACGGTCATTGCCGTCGAGTCCCATCCGTATCGGGTCGCCAAAGCCAAAGAACTTGGCGCCGATCACCTCATCGATCCGCGTGATGAGGATGCCCTTAAACAGATTATGGATCTGACCAAAGGCATCGGAGTGGATAAAGCAGTAGACTGTTCAGGGGCGGTCTCTGCCC
This sequence comes from uncultured bacterium, assembly GCA_913051705.1. Taxonomy (GTDB): domain Bacteria; phylum JAAXHH01; class JAAXHH01; order JAAXHH01; family JAAXHH01; genus CAJXCW01. The sequence goes on along the minus strand of CAJXCW010000008.1, from coordinate 30,575 downwards.
ACCGTCTGGCCATTGATGCGCTCCGTCGTCGGGGTCAGCTTACTTTTGTCGGCGAAAGCGGTGCGGAAACGCCGCTGGTCATCAGTCGTGATATGATCCGAAAGGGAATAGACCTGAAAGGCAACTGGCATTATAATATGAAGGATACCCTGAATATTATGAAGGTCATTGCCAAGAATCCCTATCAGTTGGATAAATTCATCACCCATATCTTTTCGATTGACGACATTCAGCAGGCATGGGAAACACAGGCCTCCGGAGAATGTGGCAAAGTGGTTGTCCAACCCTGGTCATAAGAAAAAGGAGTGATGAAGTGATAAAAAGCGTCATCATCGGCGTAAGCGGCGGACGGGCGCATGGTTTGGCCGAGGCGTATCGGCATGTCAGGGGTCGATTGGTCGCCGTCTCGACCCGGCAGCGAGATAACCTGGATGCTTTCGGGGATAAATTTGGTGTAGCCGCCCGCTATACCGACTACCATGAGATGTTTGAAAAAGAGCAGCCTGATCTGGTGCACCTGAACACACCGCCTTCGGTACGCCTCGAAATTTTTGAAGCGGCGGAGAAAGCCGGCGTGCCGGCCGTCTTGGTCGAAAAACCGCTGGCGATCCAGGGTGAGGATTATTTATCCATCAGACAATTTTCTAAAAATGCACGGGTTAAGATTGCCATCAACCATCAACTTCACTTTCATCCACGACGTCAGTATTTGCAAACCCTTGTCCAGGATGGTGCAATCGGGGATATTCGTTTCATCGAGGCCAGCGCTGGTTTGAATCTTGCATACCAGGGGACACACGCCCTGCAATCGATAGGTGCATTTAGCCCGAGGTCAAAACCCATTAATGTCTTCGCTCAGGTTTCCGGGGCCAACGGCCTGACAGAAACGCCGAAGCATCACTACGCTCCGGATCAGTGTGCAGCGAGTATCAATTACGACAATGGTCTCACCGCCCTGTTACGCTGCGGCGATAATGCGCCCCGTGTCATCGGAAATCCTGCTGCCCATGTACATAAACGCATTGCGGTATACGGGACCAAAGGCTTCATACATTGGACGATGCACGGCTGGGAAACCAATATCGATCAGGTCTATGAATCGGGTGAGCACATCTATGGCGAGGAAGATATTCTGGGGCAGGCGGCCATGACTGAAGCCATGATTGACTGGATTGCAGATGATCAGGCTATTCATCCTCTTAATATCGACCAGGCATTGAGTGATTTCAGTGTCCTACTCGGAATCTACCAGAGCGCGGTAAATCACGACGTTGTTGCCCTGCCGATTGATCCGCAACCGGATTTACTGGGAAGACTGCGCACCGCCTTGCGTTGATAGACGGCCATATCTCAGGAGATTTGAAAAGGAAGGTGAACAATGCAATTCCCAAGCCCAGGGCAACAAAGCAAAAAAAGTTCGACCGGATCTGCCATCCCCCTATGTGACCCCCATTTTCACCTGTGGGATCTCCACAATCGTCCCAATCCCAATCTTGGTGACGCAACAGGCCACCCCCTTCCGGTCTATCAGGCGGCTGACTATCTCAGGGATATGTATGAGTTGCCAGAGCCGCTACAGTTAGTCTCCCGGGTCCATGTGGAGACAATCGTCGGCCAGATGGAGGGCGGCGAACCGTTGGACACCGTGGATGAGACAAGATGGGTATACTCGCAGTTGAAACCCACAGAAGTCCAACAGCCATTTGGCATCGTGGCCTACGTACATCTGGCGCGAGATGCCATCGAAAGAGCAAGGATACTTGAACAGCATATCGAAGTATCCAGCGGACGCCTGTGCGGCGTGCGAATGATCCTGAATCACCATCCCGACAATCCAGACCTGACCTGGCCTCAGGTGGAGCACGGGGGATTCCTGCGCAGTACTCTATTTCGCGAAGGAATTGCCCTGCTTGAGGACCACAATCTATCGTTTGACCTGTCCTGCAACCCACATCAGATCATGGATGCAGTTGACGTATTTCGTGAGTTTCCCGGCGTCCAGGTGGTGGTCAACCATCTGGGGTTTTTGCACGATGGAGAAAACGACGCTCATGAGAATCTCTGGCGCCGGGGAATGCGTGCCCTTGCCGCCCTGCCGAATATTCATATGAAATTGTCCATGCTCTGGTTTGCACGAGATGGTTTCCATCAGGATGCCGACAGAGAGGCCAAGGTCCGGTCTCTGGTCCGTGAGGTGATTGATCTATTCGGATGCAATCGGTGTATGTTCGCCAGCAACTACCCGGTGGACAAGTTCAATAAAATCAGCATAGGCGACCTGTATAACCTGTTTCTTGCGTGGAGTGCAGACTTCTCGGATACCCAACGGGCTGATTTATTCCACAATACAGCCGTGAGGGCCTATAATCTTGGAGAGATGAGCAGAAAAGCAACGGACAACAACCCATTGTAAACAAGGTGGATTGAGGTGAGGAGGAACGACCATGAAGCTATCGGATGACCATTTGAAGACTTTTGTAGAGCAGGGCTTCGTCGTCATCGAAGATTTTTATCCGGAAGAAAAAAGGGCGCGCATTGCCACCGCGGTTCGTCAGGATCTACCCCCATGGGAGGAGATCAAGGATGATCCGCCCGATCATGGTTTATTGACGGATGACTTTCCGTATTCAAAAATGTTTTTCAATGAGCTCATCTTAGATTGGGATCTCATTCACTTTGTTCAGCGGGTACTTAAGACCGATGCCATTCACTTTCGCTATGCACACAACTGGGCGAGATATCCCTGTCCCTCAGCTTCGCCGCCCAATCTGCACATCGATAATGGAAACAATTCACTCCTGCCGCCCTGCGATGACCTGAGATACGGGCAGATCAGCAGTTGGTATTTTCCTGACGAGGTATCGGAAGACCACGCGCCCATGGTGATCATTCCCAAGTCTCATGGCCAAGATGTGACCAGACAAGTATCCCTTGCCGTTCCCGGAGGGACACAGATGATCTTTAATACCTTTCTGTGGCATGCAGCGTCCATATTCAAGGGCGAAGAAGGGCAACGGTATTCTGTCACCCGTATTTACGGACGTGCAGATCACTACTGGGAAGGCGTGTCTTCGTTTACGAACCGGGGTCGGGATGAACACTTCAGATCGTTTATCGGTACATTGACGGCCAGAGACAGGGAATTGTTCAGATTCCCCGCCGTCGGGCATCCCTACTACACCAGAGAGACACTGGTGCTTCTGGAAGAACAGTATCCGGGCTGGAATGCGAGGGGAGAATATGCTCCGGGAGCATAATTCAATCCTTCAGATGATCCGCATCTTCTGGGTATTTCTATTGATTAACGTTTTGGAATTACTGTATGCTACGAGGAGAAGATCATGTTAGGAAATCCAATTGTAAAATATGCCGGGAAGACAGATAAAAACGACAAAAATGCTAACGCAGCCCAATCGGATAAGAACATCGATCAGCTACGCAGAGAAGTAGCGGGGGTGCTCATGTCCTAACCTGCTAGTGTCATCGCTATCAATCCCAACAATGAGACACACAGGGCCCCTGGTATGGCAAACCGAAGCCATCGTCCATAAGGTACACCGGCTGCCAGCAGCATGGCCAGCAGAGCGCCATTTGTGGGAATAATCATGTCCATAATAGGGCCACCCGACTGGTAGGCCAGCACGGCCACGTCACGCGGGAAACCCAGCAGGTCTGCCAGCGGTGCCATGATGGGCATGATGAGGGCCGCATGACCGCTGTTGGATGGGACCACAACGTGAAGGACAGCGTGCATGGGCACCATGAGTCCTGCTGCGACGGACCTTGGCACATCCTCCAACGGACTCGCCAGTCCATAGACGATGGTGTCGATGATCCGACCGTCGGTAAGGACCACCGAAATGGCACGGGCGATGCCGACAAAGAGCGCCGCTGCCAACATCGTTTCCATTCCTTTGATATACTCGACGGTAGTACGTCGAATTCCAAATCCTGCGGTTATCCCGACTGCGTAAGCAGCCACCAGGAACAACGCCGAAAGCTCATTAAATCCCCAATCATACCGTAGTACACCAGCGATATAGGGCACGAAAGGCAGCATCACGAGAGCAACGAGGACGCCATCACGCCAGGTGGCAGAACCCTCGACTGAGGCTGTGACTTCGGGGCGTACATCGTCGCGCTTCACCTGAGACAGGATCCACACGATCCACACCAACGTAGCGACGGCAGTCAGAATAAGTCGAAGGCCAAAACCGGTCAAGGCCGGAACGTCTGCAAACTGCTGCGCAATACCTGCCGCAAACGGGTTGGTGGGACCAAACGCGGAACCCACCACTGCTGCTCCTACACTCATCCCGAGTGCCGTGATGGCGCCGAAACCAAGCCCTCGGCTCAGCACCACCAGTACCGGCATGAGCGCGATGATCTCCTCGTGCGTGTTGACCATCGCCCCAAGAATGGCGAACACCGACGACACCACGACAACCACACTTCGCGGTCGACGAGTGCGTCCCAATAGGGCTGCAATCAGACGAGCGAGCGCCCCAGTACGATCGAGCAGGACATAGGCGCCACCCACGAAGAGGATGACAACAATCACATCGGCGCCGCGCACGATGCCGAGAGGCACAGCCAGAAACGCAGCGGCGATCCCGACCGGCGAAGCTTCTACATGATGGTACGTGCCGGCAACTACGATTTCACGGGACGATTCGGGATCAATGCGGCGCTCATACGATCCTGGAGGGAGCACCCAGGTAAGCAACGCTGCGATGAGAACACCACACAGCAGCAACACCATCGGGTGCGGGAAATGAATTCGCCGCAGTAAGCTGGTCATGCGATGACCTCCTGCGCGCATTGTTGAATTATGAATTTTGAATTATAATTGAAAACCATATTATTCTCAGTCAATTATAAACATTCATATATGGTTTTTAATTTGGCAACTGGTATTATTTTCATTTGGTTAGATTCGCAATTTTTTTCCTGATCACCGGATCCCAAAGCGTGTAACCTAATGCATTTAGGCTCATGCCATCAGAAATAAAAATATCCGATCGCAACCGACCATCGGGGTTTAACATCGGATTTGTAATTTCTACATAGTGTAGATTTTCTTCATCATTACAATAGGCTAACCATTTTTCATTGGTGATGATCTTATTCTTACGGCCCTCTTTTCCCAGAAAGTCATCGATTAAAGTCGGCTTCATCGAAAGAAGTAAAATTTGGGTTTCGGGAAAGTCATCTTTAACCTTGTTTATCAAGTCTTTAAACGCATTTACAGCCACGTCCGGTGATCTTCCCCTTTCCACATCAATATCACAATACAATAACGAGTATAGATGGCGCATGTTTTTTAATAACATCGCCACAATAATGGATGATTTCAGGGAGACTCGCACCACCAAAACCACGATTAATTATGGGGTATTCAGGGAAAGGCTGGGATGTTTACCATAAAACAATGCTTGAACTTCCTACAAACAATATAGTGTTTTTAGTCAGTTAATTCCGGCTGTCAAAACGACGAAAGTTTTCTATCGCCTCTTCATATCTATCAATTTTTATGGTGTAGGCAGGCATGGTCAGGGGGGCATCGGACATGGGTTCTCTCTTCTTCATGTTGGCACAATGAGTCAATAAGTGCATCCGCATGCGTAAGCGATGCCGCCGTCTCACAATCCGAACGACTGTCCGTTTAATTCAACCTTGAGAATAGAGGGATGACGACCGCGCATGGCGGCGTGCAAAAAACAGGTGCGCTCACCCATGCTGAGGGTCTTCTGTGCGATCTCGTTTGACTCGTCGGCTTCCATGATCACCCTGGTATCAAAGGGATGAGCGTGGCCGATCCGTGCCCCATCTTCCGAAGAACGGCTTGTTGTAAACACATTATTCTGAACAATCTCATACTTCTGTAAATCCTGTTTGGTAATATGAGCATATCGTCCTATTTGCGTCATATAGCAAAACCCAACGCCAGCCGATAAATACATCAGGGGCGGAGGCGCACTCTCCTGGCCGCCCGCGTCTATCGTTTCATCACATGCAAATCGGAACGCGCTGCCCATAGGCTTAAAGGGTTGAACGACGGTTTCCATCAGCGTGCCATCCATTGTCCTGGCCTCGCCATGGACGTGAAGGGTCCGTTTTTGTTCTGCATGTAAACTACTACCGGCGCCCCCTTCTACACCGAACACTTTTTCCGTGTCACTCAACTTGGAAATGATGTCCGGCAAAAATGTCGTATCATCGGTGGATTGAATGGACTCAAAGAAGGTTTCCTCGGGATCTTGAACAGGTGCCGCGTGTGATGGATTAACATCAACGACCGACGTGTTGTGACCATTGAATTTCAAGGAAAAAGTGTTCTCAATCGCGTCGCGCATCATGGCATGGGCAGGGGAACTCGCTTCGGCCAGGCGGACTAATCGCCCGATCGTTTCTTCAGAAGCGTTTGATTCTATTTTGATGGACACCTCGGCCGACTTCGCCCCACCGATCATGGTGCCTCGCAAAGCGGATCCTTCCATCGTATAATAATTGTCCAGGATGACTTCTATCGATTTCAAATCAACCTGGTGCATCCCGGCATGGCGGCGGAGTTCCGACATCAGGGAGAATTGCATCCCGGCGGTGTAAAACCCCAGCGGAAACGGCGCCAGGTCCGTCCCGTTTAAATAATGCCCTTCATCGCAAACCATCCGCCAGGTGTTGCCGCTATTACTGGAGATCACAGCCTCTTTCTGCATGCCCTCAAGCGTCCGAACCTGGACCTGAACAGCAATCTCCCCGGTGTCTTCTGAATCAGATGGCCTGTCCAATAGAGGCGCAGAAAGAGGGTTTACTTTAAAAGCCAGCGGCAAATCGAAATCTTCAATACGGGCCATTTTTTATCTCCTCATAAATCATCTGGTGGATCTATGTGGATACATTAGGGAAAACATATCCCGAAAAAAGTTTGCGTGCCGTGCGCAGAATGGCTGCCTTATGCACCTTTATGTTGCGCTGGTCAATGGTCACATGCATCACCACGCTGGTCTCACCGATCGGATGCTCGACTGAGATCAGTTTTTCAGCGCCCTCCGGAATATGGGATAACGCCGTTGCGGGTGAATCCGGAAGCATACAGGCCGTCGCCACACTGACTGCGCCCAGGACGCCGATCGACGCATGGCACCGATGTGGTATAAACGTCCTGGTGGTAATGGCGCCGCCGTGGCGAGGTGCGGCCACAAGGGTCATTTTCGGTACCGATTGCTCTTTGACATCACCCAGTTTCATGAGCGGGCCTGCCCGTAATCGGATCGACTCCAATTTTTTCTTCAGATTGGTGTTGGCGTCGAGCTCTTCCCGACTTTCATATCCGCTGATACCTATATCCGCCGCACGTAGCACAACCACGGGCATACCGTTGTCTATGCAGGTCACTTCCACGCCGTCGATGACATCGATGGATCGGCCGGTAGGCAACAGCGCCCCACAGGTAGAGCCTGACGCCTCTGGAAAATTTTCCAGCACCGACGAGCCCGTACCGGGTACGCCATCGATACGGGCATCACCCCGGTAGGTTACGACCCCGCCCGGTGTCTGGATGGTCACCATGGCCACCTGATCGCTGTTGACCATGTAGATCGCCAGCTCGGTATCACCGTCACAAGCTGGTACAAGCCTATTTTCGACAGCGAACGGCCCTACCCCCGCCAGGATATTACCGCAATTCTGTTTATCGGTGACAATAGCCTGATCGACAAATACCTGCAAGAATAAATACTCGACATCGACCCCCGGACGCTCAGACCCGGACACCACTGCGACTTTGCTGGTCAACGGATCGGCCCCACCGATCCCATCGATCTGGCGTGGGTCGGGCGACCCCATGATGGACAGCAAAAGCGCATCCCGCTGGTCTGCATCATCTGGCAGATCCTGCTTTAGAAAATAGGCGCCCTTGGATGTACCCCCGCGCATCCATGTGCAGGGGATACCTTCAGTCATCGTTTACCTCTTTATCTAAAGGCAGTGAAGAGTAATATGCTTTTGCTTCTACTCTGCACTCTTAACTCTTCACTCTTTACTCAAAACCAACCGACTAAAAACTTCCTGAATATTACCCTGAAAGATAGCCGCCTTATCTTCGTCACTTACTTGGGTACACTCGTCTATATACCGTTTGGTATCATCGAAGTAATACCCTGTTTCCGGATCGATCCCTCTGACGGCGCCGATCATTTCGGACCCGAAGAGGATATTTTTTGCGGGTATAACTTTGAGCAGCAGATCGATGCCCGGCTGATGGTACACGCAGGTATCGAAATACACATTGTCCAGCAACAACTCCTGTAGAGGCGGCCTGCCCATCATATCTGCCAGACCGCGAAAGCGCCCCCAGTGGTACGGTACCGCGCCACCCCCGTGGGGAATAATGAATTTCATCGTAGGAAAGTCTTTGAACAGATCGGACGTCATCGCCTGCATAAAAGCCGTGGTATCGGCGCCGAGATAATGGGAGCCGGTAGAATGAAAGCAGGGGTTGCAAGCCGCACTGACGTGAATCATAACCGGTACATCCAGCTCAACGATTTTCTCATAGAGCGGATACCAGTACCGGTCGCCAAGCGGCGGATCGGTCCAGTATCCACCGGAAGGGTCGGGATTCAGGTTACAACCGATGAAACCGAGTTCGTTGACACAACGGTCCAGCTCGGCGATACAGACCGTAGGAGGCACACCGGGCGTTTGCGGTAGTTGAGCGACGCCGGCGAAGTTATTCGGATAAAGCCGGGTGATCCGATAGATCATTTCATTACAATGCTCGGTCCAGTATTTACTGGTCGATTCATTACCGATGTGGTGGGCCATCCTGCTCGCCCGAGGAGAAAAAATAGTCAGGTCGGTACCACGCTCACGTTGGAGTTTCAACTGCGCGCCTTCCAGGGATTCCCGGATCTGATCGTCGGTGATAGAAATAACCCCCTTGGTATGTTGAAAAAGAGGATCTTCGGCCAGATCGGCGATTTGCTGATCCCGGTAGTCTGTGAGCTCCTGCGGCGCGGTGGTGTAATGACCGTGGCAATCAATAATCATATGCTGACTCCTTAGCACTCCATTTCATAATTAAGGTCACGTATCATCGAGGTACAACGGAGTAAATAGAACCGTCACCCCGCATGCTTTAAGCGGGGATCCATAGCTTGGAGAGGCTGGATGTCCGCTGTTCGCGGCGTAGAAGCCCGCTCAAAGCCTGCGGGAATGACGAACCCTTACCTACCACCTGCCACCCGCCCTGCAGTTACAGTTCATCCAGATTATCCAGATAGATCAACCCGGCTTGCTCCAGCTTTGGGCGCATCCCGTACAGATCAATACCGAGCATTCCGGCGCCGAGTTTTTCGCGCTTGTCGACCTCGTTTGCTTCTCGCTCAAGGCCGGCTTGTAAAACATCGGGGGCTTTCTTTCTTGGCACGACCGTCACCCCATCATCATCGGCCACGACCACGTCACCGGGCGTAACCAGCTGACCGGCACAGACTACCGGTATATTGACACATCCCAGGGTGCTTTTGACCGTACCCTTGGCAGATATTGCCCGCGCCCAGACTGGAAAATTCATCTCCGTCAGATCGCGCACATCACGTACCCCGGTATCTGTGATTAACCCTTTAACCCCGCGTGCTAAGGCAGACGTCGCAAGCAGATCGCCAAACATGCCATCGGTGTTATCGGCTGTGCAGGCGACGATGAGAAGATCACCGGGCCGGCACAACTCAATGGCTACATGCACCATCCAGTTGTCCCCCGGCTGCGTGAGAACAGTCACGGCACTGCCGGCGATTCTGGCGCCTGCGTAAATAGGACGCATATAAGGCTTCATCAAACCGGCCCGGCCCTGAGCTTCATGCACGGTGGCCACGCCCAGCGCACCCAGCTTTTCTACGACAGCGTCATCAGTCCGCTCAATATGGCGAACGGCTACGGGTTTCATTTGGTTTCCCCTTTGTCAGTCACTAATATTACGCGGTGTATTTATCTCTGATATCGCTCGCAGGAGCGAGCTCCTACCAAGATAGGCGGGCGTTTGGTGGGTAGGAGCCCGCTCCTGCGGGCGTTACAAGGTCTTGCACGTAACATGAGCTAGTCCGTCCAATACAACCGGGTCGGATTATCAATCAGCACCTTCTGCCGCAACGCGGAGGTATCACAGATCCTCATGATTCGATCGACCAGTTGGCCGTCGTCCGGAATGTGGGTTTTCATATTGGGATGCGGCCAATCCGTCCCCCACAGCACCCGATCAGGGACACTTTCAAGAAGTTTCAGGGTGATGGGGTCGACATCTAAATAGGGCGGCCCCGTCTTTGAAAGGCGCTCCGGACAACTGATCTTCACCCAGAACTTTTCGTCACCGAGGAGCAGTCGGTGCAGCAGTTTAAATGCGGTGGAATCCAGCCCCTGTTCAACCGGGACCACGCCCATATGATCGACGACTACAGGCACCTCAATCGATTCTAAAAACGGCGTCAACTCTTCAAGATCTTCGGCATCGAAATAGACGATAAGATGCCATCCAAACGATTTTATTTTAGCGAGAATCCTGCGGTAGACATCCAGCGGTTTGCCGCCGCCCAATCTTTTCACGAAATTGAACCGCACACCCCGGACACCGACGGCATGCATATCCGCCAACTGATGATCGGTAATATCATCGGCAACCACCGCCACCCCACGATAGCGGTTCTCCCCGGCCTTCAGCGCATCCATCATCGCCGCGTTGTCGGTGCCATGACAACTGGCCTGCACTATCACTGCCCGATCGATACCGAGATGCCGGTGACGCTGAAACAGCGTCTCTTGGGGGGCATCTACCGGCACATAGGTGCTGCTCGCCGCAAACGGAAATATCGCCGCCGGACCGAATACATGACAATGGCTGTCACACGTATCCGGCGGTAGGGGCTGATCCGGTTTTTTCGGTTCTGGATGAAAAGGCAAATAGCCCGGGGTAACGATGGTTGGACCTCAACTAATCAGTTATTTAAGCACCTTCTCCAATCGATCCAGCGTCTGCATGGCGGGAAGACATTGCTCTACACTCGTACCGGGCGTTCTGCCCTCTCTGATGGACGCGAAGAACTCGCGGTCGCACAGCTCGACGCCGTTTAGCGACACGTCGACGTTCGACACGTCAATCGGTTGCTGTTTGCCGTCGACCAGCTCGTCGTAGCGGGCGATATAGGTCCCATTGTCGCAGATATAGCGAAAGAAGGTGCCAAGGGGACCATCGTTGTTAAACGACATAGATTGCGTGCAGAGGATACCGGAAGCTGTTTTCATGCCTATGCTCATATCCATCGCAATACCGAGTTCGGGATGATGTGGTCCGCTGAGGGCGTATATATCTACCGGGGGTTCGCCGGTTTGATACTGAAACAGGTCTACCGTATGGCAGGCGTGGTGCCACAACAGATGGTCGGTCCAACTGCGCGGTTGGCCCAGGGCATTCATATTTGTCCGTCGAAAGAAGTACGTTTCCACGACCAGATGTTGAATCGTGAGTTCACCGGTCTTTATCCGGTTATGGACCCATTGATGACTGGGATTAAAACGTCGGACATGGTTAACCATCGCCACCATGCCCGTTTCTTTCTGCACTTGCACCACCCGTTCGGCGTCGGCCAGGGAATCGGCCATCGGGATCTCGATCAGGACATGCTTGCCCGCGCGCATCACCTGTACAGCCTGGTCGGCGTGTATCGGTGTCGGGGATGTCAGAATGGCCGCTTCTACATCCGGCTGAGACAATCCTTTGTCCAGATCGGTGGTCCAGTGGGCAATGCCGCGATCCCGTGCCAGGTCTTCGGTGTCCTTAGCAACGCCACCAACGATCGTAGCGACTTCAATCCCATCGATACACGCCAGGGCATCCAGATGCTTGCGGGCAAAAGCCCCTTCACCTACCATACATATTTTCATATAAAAATCACCTTATTCGTTTTCAAGAACCAGAAGACCGTATGCCGTATTTGAGGCAGGCACATGATAGAAACGATAGATTTCATTGACCTGATCATCAAGGGCGCCACGCATGGTGAACCACATGATCATTTCGATACCCTCAGAACCGGCCTCGCGAAGATATTCGGTGTGTGACATACTCTTGATGGTTTCCGGCTCGGTGACCAGCTTTTCAAGGAATGTCGTATCAAATTCCGAGTTAATCAAACCGGCGCGCTCGCCCTGCAGTTGGTGTGATAAACCACCCGTACCGACAATAGCCACCCGAAGGTCTTCCGGGTAAGATTCGACCGCCCTGCGAATGGCTTTTCCCAGATTGTAACAGCGGTTTGCTGTCGGCTGAGGATATTGGATCACGTTTACACACACCGGAATCACCCGACAAGGCCATTCCGCAGGCTGATCGTACATCACAGACAGCGGCACCGTGAGGCCGTGATCTACCGGCATCTCATTGACAATCGTCATATCGAACTCATCCAGAATCAACGACTCAGCGATATGCCAGGCCAACTCGCCGTCGCCCTTCACCACAGGCACCTGACGTGGTCCATAACCCTCGTCCGCCGGCTGAAATTCAGGGGCAACCCCTATGGCAAAGGTGGAAATTAATGCCTGTGAAAAAGCCGATGCATGGTCGTTAAAAATAATAATACAGACGTCCGGATTGGTTTCTGCAATCCAACGGCGCGCAGGTTCAAGACCATCGAAAAGAGGTTTCCAGTAATCCGTTTGCGTTTTACCGTGGTCAAGGGCAGCCCCGAGAGAGGGCACATGAGAAGTGCCTATGCCGGCGATGATTTTAGCCATTTTTTGCCTCCGTTTTGCTTCTGTTGCCTTCTATGGAACGACCACCATCGATCATCATTTGTGCGAACTCCTCTTCGGTCATGGGCGTATCCGACATGGCAGCGCCGAGGTGCTGCATGTTGAGCCGGTCAAAGGCGGCGATTTTAAAGGTGAAATAAATATTCCCGCCGAGCCTCAATAATTCCAACCAGCTCCTGTCCAGGACGGCCTGGCGTTGTTCAGGTGTCATCGGAAATGTATTCAGATAGGCTTCCTCATCAGCACGAAACGCTTCACGGTTCTCAGCTTTGTTCAAGGACATGCAGAACATATTCAAATGGTACCCCTTGCGGGAATGCTTCCCGTCCATGACATAGGTGCCAGGAATGTCATTGTAATCGCGGGATTCGCTCATGGTTTACTACCTCCCCTGGTTTCTTCATGTTATAGAAGCGGATGCCTTATTCGAAAGGCAAACCTGCGTATTGCTCGCACACAGACCGTTGGGCAGCCTCGGAAGACGCAAGGTAGTCCAAATCTGCTTCCTGTGTACGCCGATCGAATTCCGTCTGATCGGGAAAACGGTGCAACAGCATGGATAACCACCATGAAAACCGGGCTGCTCCCCATACCCGTCTCAATGCCATTGCGGAATAACTATCCAGATAGCGGGTGGATTTGTTCACATAGAAATCAATGAATGCTCTTGATAAGTAATAGACGTCGGAGACAGCCAGGTTCAGGCCTTTAGCTCCGGTCGGTGGGACGATATGCGCCGCGTCGCCGGCCAGGAACAACCGTCCGTAGCGCATCGGCTCGGCAACGAAACTCCGGAGAGGGGCAATAGATTTCTCGATAGAGGGACCTGTGACAATCTGGTCTGCGAGATCTACCGGGAAACGTGCTTTGAGCTCTTCCCAGAAACGCTCATCCGGCCAATCATCAAGATTGGTGTCGAGTGGGCATTGAATATAGTACCGGCTGAGCATCGGACTGCGCATGGACGCCAGCGCAAAGCCCCGTTCATGGTTGGCGTATACGATTTCGGGCAACGGGGGCGTTTCCGACAGAATGCCGAGCCATCCGAAGGGATATACTTTTTCGAAGGTCCGCAGTGACGATGCCGGGATCGATGGGCGGCTGACGCCGTGATACCCATCACAACCGGCAATGTAGTCACAATCGAGCCGATGGGTTTCCCCTTGTGTTTGATAGGTGATGTAAGGCGTATCGCTCGTGATATCGTGGGGGGTTACCTTGGCGGCCTCGTCAATGATGACACCCCCCATGGCATCCCGTGCCGCATAGAGATCTTCCGTGATCTGTGTCTGACCATACGCCATCAGCCGCTTACCGGCATATTTGTACGTGTCTATAAAGAGCCGGTTTTTGCCCGCCCATACAATGCCTGTGCCGTCATGCGCCTGACCTTCCCGGTCCATCCGTTCGCCCACCCCCGCATCTCGAAGCACTTCAACAGTGCCCCATTCGAGAACCCCCGCGCGTATTCGACCCATCACATATGCCCGGGTTCTGCGTTCCAGAATAACGCTCTCAATGCCTTTCAGGTGGAGGAGTTGTGACAGTAAAAGGCCGGCAGGCCCGCCGCCGATAATACCGACTTGCGTACGCATAGATACTGCCTCATGATATTCAATTAATCAAGACCAATTTAAGTAGGTAACTAAAATATGAAAATCCGCGATCAAAACAAGGTAATTCTGGTGTTGTATAAATTCAAAGCGACTGTCAAAGCAGGGGCAACCTGGACAACCCTTATCACAGGTTCAGGAGATAACTGAATTTGGCTACCACAGTCTGGCTGGCCGAAGTGAGGGAGAAGGGATTGAAAGGATCATATCCTGGGTCATCCGGGTTGTCATCACTGAACTGGTTAAATGCCAGGAAAAAGGTGTGGCCGCTATCCATACGATAGGCCAGTAAGACGTTGGCGATGATTGTATTCAGGTGATAGCCCTTGTTTTTAGCCCGCTTATCTGAATTGACCTGTACCAGCGTGGTGAGGAACAGCTCAGTGGTAAAAGAATAGTTCACTCTTAACCGGTTGATCATGGTTTCGTTGAAATCAAATTCGGTTGCTGCCAAGCCGATGCGGTCGGCTCGTTCTACACGGTTCCAGTTAATGTTCCATTCTGTCGACAACCGGTCGGTGGGTTTTAGCACCGTAGTCAAGTTGATGCTTTTTAAATCAGCCCCGTATTGCGAACCCTGGCTGGCAAATAAAGTGGCCGAAAGACGCTTGCCGGCATTAGTAAAAAAACCGGTCATCAAATTGTTAAATCGATATTCGCCTTGCGGAAAATGCACACCGGTTATCTTCGTTGTTTTATCCAATGTATCAAAATTTATCAATTGGCTGAGAAAGAAGGTGGTGCCTTCTTCAAGGGTGATGGTCCCGAAATTCTGATATCGCCAGCTTTCCGGATTGGAGAAGCCGGTCTGATGGTTGGCGTAATATTCATAGTTGGTTCCGAGGGAAATACTCCTGATACCATACTTGCGAATCAGGGGCGTAAAACCAACCGCCGCCCTGGGAGAACGGATGTCCTTACGCAGGATGAATCCCATCTTGCTCCCTTCGAAGTTTTTTCCGATATCGGTATAGCTTAGCTGGTAGTTGAAATTTTGATTGCGCCAGCTCTGATTGAGATACCAGAGGCTCTCCTTGCCTATCCCACCCGATTTACCGTCGGTCCAGCTCTGGGCGCCCGCAAACTGAAATTCGTGGCGCGTATTAACAAACGCAAACGATCCATCGACCCCGACAACTCGATTATACCCGTTTTTTGAAAATCGGGGCAAGGGTATGGAGACGTCACCGTCAGGCGTGGATTCAGGTTCTTTGAAGGTGCCTATCACCCCTATGCTGGACCGGTTAAGGATCCCGTGACGCAGCCGCAACGCATGCCAGTTGGTTTCGGGTTCAATCTCGAGGAGGCCATCATCGATAAAGGCGGTTTCCCGGGTCTGCATGTTCAGGTACCCGAGGTTGGTCCCTCCCACCTTACCGGTGATTTTTGTGCCTAAATCAACCGGAACCCGCGTACCGTCAGCGAGTTGCCGGCCGATACGACGACTGAAAAAAAGCTGCGGCATATTGCCGCCTGGCGGTCGTCTTCCTCCACCACCACCGCCATCACCGAACTGGCTGGAGCTGCGTCCCAAGTTAAAAATATCACTGCCCTCCAGAAAAAAGGGCCTTTTTTCATTAAACTGAAATTCAAACCGGGTCAGGTTGATAATCTGATCATCCGCTTCTATCTGCGCAAAATCCGGGTTGATGGTGAAATCGCCGGTCAGATTGGAAGTGATCCCCCATTTCACATCGCCTCCCAGGTCGCGCAGGATGTCGAAATCAAGGTCGGTGGCCACAGGCGTCGTGCTTATCGTCTGCCTTTCACCGAGTGAGCCCAAGACCGTATAGGGAAGCACTTCCACTGATCTACCGGGTTTGATGTTGCGCAAACCACGCAATCGACCGCCTTTGCCGAATTTAAACATCCCTTGAAAACCATCCTTACGGCTGATCGGCACCCAGTATGCATCTTCCCTTGCCCTCAGTATATGGCGTGAAAAATTAACTCCCCAGACCTGCTCTTCCTTGCTCGGAAAACGAAATGATTTGAATGGAATGGCGATTTCGACCGACCAGCCCAGATCATGAATACTGCCTTTCGCCTCCCAGATGGCGTTCCAATCGCCGTTAAGATTGGCACCCTCCTGGCCGACCAGCATATCACGCCGCGCACCCTGCGGGTTGGTCTGAAAATAATAGGCATCCCGCATATCTTCAAACGTAGCGACGGCCACCGAGACCATATCATTACGTTGCCATAATTGGCCATCTCGTTTCAGCTCGCGGGCATTGATTTTATCCGGCTCAGGATCATAACACATGAATCCGAAGTAAATCTTATCCTCGTCATAAAGCACCCGGATTTCGGTCTTCAGGGTCGCTGGTTCCCCTTCCGCCGGCTCATGCTGCAAAAGGTTGGTCACCATCTGCGCTTGCTTCCATACAGGGTCGTCCAGAATTCCGTCCAGTCGGGGTGGCGTATCCACCTTAACAACATCCACATTAAAATCAGCCGCATTAATAGGCCCTATTTGGGCTAGGCTGTTCCTCGTTAAACCAAGTAACAGCAGACCGAACAACAAGCAATAAACCATTCGAAATAGAACCATCCCCATCGTCGTAAAACTCCTCTATTGTATGTATTTTTATTGACGTAATTTCGTTGATCCACGCTGGTTCCCGGCCTGCGCCAGGTTGACAAACCGGAATCACGCTAAACATATACTGCGAGCGATATAAAAAGTTGCTGCGTAACATCATTCACTTATATAGATATAGTACCACCTGAACGAAATGCTGCCCGTTACTATTATTTACAATTCCAATCTCAGATTCTTCAGCAGCGGTCCCTCTACCGCGCATCGAATGGCGGGGCAGGATAGACCAGATCAGCCGTAGCATATTCAACCGGCCAGACCAATTCAACCTGGCCGTCCTGATACTGAAGGATGGGACTATTTACAATGCCGGTCCCGTCCTGGCGGAATGTGACAGGCCCGATGACAGTATCCAGGTCGGTGGCGGCGATCGCGTCCCTGATAGCGGACCGATCCAGCGATCCGGCTTTTTCAATCGCTTGAGCGAGGATCTGGACGGCGGCGTAGGCGGGCCCGACCAACGGATCGGCCGGCCGCCCCTTTAAGGTCTGGTGGGCGGCATTCAGTTCATCAACGCCGGGAAAGGCCAGTGTGTGGTGCCAGCCGGGAGCGGAGGTGACGAAATCCCCGATGCTTCCGAGGGACTCTATCCACGTAGGCACATCTGGGGCACGGACGAAGAGAGAAAATTTGGGCGAAAAACCGAGTTCGCCCAGCTGCTTGAAAATGGTTATCCCATCGGGAGGGGTGGGCAAGGCCAGCAGTATTTCGACGTCGGCTTCTTGTGCTTTGAGAATGAGATCGGTGAAGTCCTTCGTAAACGGCGTATACACCTCGTATTGAACCACTTCGTATCCATATTCAGGGGCATTGTCCCGCCAGAGTTCCCCCATCTCGATGCCCCAATCCGTCTGTTCCTGAAAAATACCAACTCTGGTAGGCCGTCGGTCCTCAGGCAGAACTTCATTGAGAAACTCATAAACATGTTTACCGAGGTCCGGCGATTTAAAGAAGGGGGAGAAAAGATATTTATAACCCTGCTGGTGGATGCCCCATAGGGCAAAGGCCACTCCGATATATGGCACCTGGTTTTTTTCGGCAATCGCCGCCGCTGCCGCGTGCAGATCACTGCCGAACCCGCCCAGATAGGCGACGACCTCAGTATCGGAAAAATGCGTTTCCAAGTGGCTGACGGTCTTACCTGGGTCAGAGCTATCATCGAGGATATTTAAATTTAGAGGAAGTTTTCTGTTATATGCTTTGACAAAGACGCCCCCGTCGGCATTGATCTTCTCCACCGCCAGGGTATATCCGCGTTGGATCTCTGCCCCACCCGCCGCATACTTTCCCGTCAACGGCATCGCAGCCCCTATCTCGATGACTACAGGTACTTCAGAAGATGATCCACCGCAGCCAGTTATAGATAATGCTATGATTAATGCTGCTATTAAAGTGTGTCTCATGCAGGGTCCTTTAATCAGATGATTCTTGATCCGCGCGAAACAGGTCTGATATGATCTGCTTCAATGGAGGAATATCTCGTTGTAGAATGTTCCAAACCATATTTAAATCAATACCCAGATAATTGTGCACGATGACAATTTTAAATGCTGCAATCTTGCGCCACTCTACCGATGGCCGGGAGGCCTCTGTGGAGTCGGATAACCGCTGAGTTGCTTCGGATAACGTCTGCAAATTTATTTTAATCTGTTTTTTCAATCACCAATCACCAAATCACCATTTCCTTCTCACCGCTCTATGCCACAACCCCACCAACCCCCCCGGCAAAAGCAGAACGACAGCAATTATAAGAATACCGAAGATAATAAGATGAAAGTCCGTCAGGCTGGTTGTCAAGACATCTCGGACCAGGACAAAAAACACGGCGCCGATGATGGGCCCGATGATGGTGCCGATGCCACCGATGAAGGTCACGATCAACGCGTCAAAGGTCCATACCGGGTTGAACGTGAATTGAGGGTAGTAGCTCACGTGATAGTAAGCAAAGGCGCTGCCCGTCAATCCGGTAAAAAAGGCGCTGATGACAAAAGCCGATAATTTGTGCCGGAATACATTAACGCCGATGGCGCGGGCGGCGTCTTCATCTTCTCGTACCGTCATGATCCCCAGGCCGATTCTGGATCGGCTGATTAAAAAGGAGGCGCCGACGATGATCACCCAGAGCCCTGATATCAGATAGTATCGCGGCGCCAGATCATAATTGATGAGATCCGGCGCAGGCAAGGCTGAAATACCGGGCAGGACGTTGCCGACCGTGACCCGAAGCATTTCCGCCAGCGCCAGGGTACCGATGGAAAAGTAGATCCCCTTGAGGCGCAGGGCAGGCACACCGATGATGAGCGCGAAAAGAGTCGCCACAACACCCCCCGCGAGGAAGCTCAGGATAAACGGATACGCATTGAGCCAAAGCAGGCGGGTCGTTAACGCCCCCAATCCGAAAAAAGCGGCATGACCCAGGTTAATCTGTCCCGCATACCCGGCCAGAATGTTCCAACTGGCGGCCAGGGAGGCCACCAAAAACATCTGAATCATCAGGGTGAGTATTTTGTTGGAGCTGAAGGGAAGCAAAGGCAATAGCAATAAAACGGCGGTTAGAATGGCAACAAAACCCCATTTTAGTTTATGCACGACCACCTCCAAACAAACCTTGCGGTCGGATGCTTAAAATAATGAGGAAGAGGAAAAGACCAACCAGCTCCCGGTAAGCGCCACCAACCAGATAGGCGCTTGCTGATTCCCCGACGCCGAGTAACACACCGGCCAGGAGCGTGCCGGGGATGCTGCCTAAACCTGCGAGAACAACAACGATGAGGGCTTTCAATGTCCAGGATAACCCGATAGCCGGATTCACACTGAAACTGACACTCACCAGCGTGCCGGCTACACCGGCCAGAGCGGCGCTCAAAGCAAAGGTCATCAGGTAAATCTTCTGAATGTTTATGCCGGTTAAGGATGCCGTCTCCCAATTTTCTGCCGTTGCCCGCATGGCTTTGCCCCAATAAGTCCGGTTCATGAACAGTTCCAGGCCGATAACAGCCAACAAAGCAATGATCAAACCGGCCAGACGCACCACAGGCAGACGAATACCAGCGAGCTCCAGAGAGGCGGTGGCATACGCGGTCGTGATGCTGCGCTCATCAGCGGTCCACAGTTGAATGGCCACACTCTGCAGAATCAGGGTCAGGCCGAACCCGATAAGCATCGAGTTTTTAATCCGTTCTTCTTCGTCGAATTTCACGACAGCGGAGAATAACCCTTTGTGTAAAACCCAGCCTACCATAAAGAGCATCGGGATGACAAGCAGCAACCCGAAAAAGGGATCAATACCATAAAGATTAAATATCCAAAAAGCCGCATAGCCGCCCAGCATGATCAGTTCACCGTGGGCGATATTCAGCACCTTGAGTACGCCGAATACCAGCGATAATCCCAATGCAGCCAGCCCATACAACGCGCCTACCAGCACACCGGATACGATATTTTGTCCTACGGTTTCAAACATAGTCAGTAGTTATACCTTCTGCCATCTGGAACATCACGTTTAAACACATGTAACTAATTGAAAATAATAGCTTATTCAATCATAATTCATAATTCATAATTCATAATGTGATATTACATTCCCATATACGCTTCCTTAACGTGCTCATCATCCAGTAGAGCCGCAGCCGAGTCATGCTGAACAATGCGCCCGCTCTCGATAATGTAGGCGTATTGGGCGATCTCCAGGGCCATATGGATATGTTGCTCGACCACAAGAATAGACATGCCGGCATGACTGATTTTCTGTATAATTTCAAATATCTGTTCAATAATAATGGGCGCTAATCCCAGAGATGGCTCATCGAGGATAAGAAGCTCCGGTTTTGACATCAATGCCCGGCCGATGGCCAGCATTTGCCGTTCGCCGCCGCTGAGGGTACCGGCTTTCTGAGCATGACGCTCGGCCAGACGAGGGAACAGATCATACACCTGGTTCATTGTTTCATCTTTGCAAGCACGCGCTTTGTGTGGAAACGCCCCTAATTCCAGATTCTCCAGAACCGTTAAACTGGAAAAAGTGCCATGCCACTCCGGCACAAGGTACAAGCCCAGATTCACAATGTCATGGGTGGCCATGTCGGTGATCGATTGCCCGCGGAATGTGATGGCGCCTCTGGTCGGTTTGAGCAAACCCAGGACGGTTCTCAACGTCGTTGTTTTACCGGCCCCATTGGGACCGACGAGGGCCACAATCGATTTTTCGCCAACCTCTAATGACACCCTCCGCAAAACGGATACATCACCATAGGATACATCGATATCCTTAATCGCCAACATACGATTTTCCCAGGTAGGCGGTGATGACAGTCGGGTCTGTGGAAATTTCCTTTGGAGACCCTTCGGCAATTTTTTGTCCGGCATTTAACACAATGATCCGGTTGCATAACGTCATCACAGCTTTGATGATATGTTCGACCACTACGATGGTTATGCCGCGCTCTTTGAGCTCGGTAATCAATGATATGGTGGCCTGAATTTCAACCGGTGTTAAGCCGGCCATGAATTCATCCAGCAGCAACAACCTTGGGCGGGTTGCCAGGGCGCGTCCTAACTCTAAACGTTTACGTTCCATGATAGGCAGGGACTGGGCTTCAACATGCTGCTTATCCTCTAAGCCGATAAAAGCGAGAATCTCTTGCGCTTCTGTTGCTGCCTGCGCATAACTTGCCGCAGGTTCATGCCCGTATACCCGGCCTGCGGTAACATTCTGTAACGCGGTGAGACGTAAAAAAGACTTTACCAGTTGGAAGGTTCGGGCGATGCCTTTGCCGGCGATGTCATGCGCACGAAGCGAGGTGATCTCTTCACCACACAACCGGATCTTTCCGGCATCCGGCGGATAGATCCCTGTGACCACATTAAAGACCGTGGATTTCCCCGATCCGTTGGGACCGATGAGGCCAAGCGTTTCACCAGCTTTGATATCAAATGAAACCTCATCGAGTGCGATTAAGCCTCCGAAAGTTTTAGTGAGCTGCTCAATCTCTAAAATCAATGCCATATTCCCCAACAGGATGGACATGGTGCCGGATGTCGTAATAAATTGAAGAATCACCAGCATGAAGGAGTATCTATTTAAAAAATAACAAAATCACAAATGAACTTACCCGGAAGCACATCGACACGCAACCAATCTTTTAGTCCGGGTATTTTCCTTGACATACGCTATCTATAAATGTATAGAATCTTTAGTACACGACAGTCGTGTTGTGATATCCTCAAATATAAAAAATTAGGACCACACCGAATTATAGAACATCAGTTATCTGGTGAGTAAATAGGATTCGCCCTATTCCACTGTGGTGGGTCCTGACCATGATTGCACCATGATCCTGCGGGGCAGGCCTTCCGTCCGGCAGGGAACCCTTGCCGGAAACGGCGATCAGTATAGGAGGTAGATGATGGATAGAAGAACTTTTATCGCTTCATTAAGCGCTGGTGGCGCCGTATTATTGGCCAAGGCGGACGCCTCAGGGATCGTCTCTGAGGATTTGGCTGAGGAAGTCGAACATATGATGTTCGAAGAGATGCAACAGGGCCAGGGACAGGCTCAGCGTCCTGCGCGGAAAACCTTTATAGAAAAAGAAAAAGAAATGACGCCGCTCCCCGCCAAACCCACGCTGGAAGATATCTTCAATCTTCGGTTGCCAAAATTTATATTCAGCCATTGTGTACAAAGTGCCAACAATGCCCTCAAACGGGGACTTGATGAAGAGGTCATTTTAGCCTGCCTTTTGCACGACACGGGAATCGCACTGGACAGCCCCGATCACGGATACAGGGGGGCGGCATTAATCAAACCCTATGTCAGCGAAAAAGTCCATTGGGCGATACGCCATCATCAAGCCCTGCGCTTTTTCCCCGATCCGGATGTGGGCTATGAGTATCCGGAAAGTTATTATCGCTCCTTCGGTAAAGAATACAAGCCGGAACCCTACATCCAGGCGGATTACAAATATGCGCGTAATCACAAATGGTATATGAACTCGCGGCTCGTCACGATGATGGACGAATACAGCTTCGATCGGGAAGAAGTGGTTACGCTTGAGCCGTTTTTAGATATCATAGGGCGTCATTTCAAACAGCCGAAGGAAGGGCTTGGATGGGATAACACCGAATCCTCCTATATGTGGCGCACCATTATCTGGCCACACCGGCCCCTCTAGCCATTTGGAGTGAAGAGAATTTCGCTCAATAATTGATTTCGCACGAATGGACAAAGCGTGTCATGCCCCAGGTGTGATACGCTTTTTTTACCATGGGGGTACATAAAGCTCCTTTCGCACACCACCTGTGAAAAGGGGTAACTCATGAGAAATTCAATGTTTCGCAATCTGATAAGGCTGAGGATATGGTCAGGTGCGCTGGTGCTATGGGCTCTCCTTGCCTTCCTGGCCCCATCGGCTTATGCGCAGTCGGCCGGACAGCGGGTAACATTTACGAAAGATATAGCCCCTATATTTCAGCAAAAGTGCGAGTCCTGCCATCGGGATAACTCAATCGCGCCCATGTCGCTGGTAAGTTATAAGGAGGCGCGTCCCTGGGCTAAATCTCTTAAAAAAGCGGTGGTCACACGCGATATGCCGCCCTGGCATATCGACAAGACGGTCGGCATACAGGATTTTAAGAATGACCGATCGTTGACCGAAAAGCAAATCGATACGATCGTCCAATGGGTCGATTCCGGTGCGCCAAGGGGTGATGAGAAAGACATGCCGGCGCCGGTTAGCTGGCCTGATGGAGACGGCTGGATATTTTCCGAACAGTTCGGTGACCCCGACTTAATCGTCGAGTCGCCGGCCTACACCATGCCGGCCTCTGCCCAGGATATCTGGTATAGACCAGTTGTTGCGACAGGCCTGAATGAAGCGCGGTGGGTACGAGCCATCGAGATACGGCCTTCCACGCTGGATGGCCGCACAATCACCCATCATGCCCTTGCAGCCCTGCAGCAAAGAGATCCCACGAATACGGCCCGAACCAATGCGGTCGATGATATCGGCCCCGGTCTCTTTATGGAGTGGGCTGTAGGGAAACAGGGTGAACTGATGCGTCCGAACAGCGGCAAGCTGATGCTGCCGGGCGCGAAGATCGTGTGGGACATCCACCATCATGCCGTGGGTGAGGAGATCACGACCTCCATGGAACTCGCGATTTATTTTTATCCAAAGGATGAAATACCGAAGTATCGGCAGGTCCTCGGTCTTTTTCATGCCCTTAACGGAGGCCCCAGGGGGCTGGATATCCCGCCCAATTCGAAGACCGTACATCAGGGAATCAAGGTGATGAAACGGTCAGGGCGAGTCGAGAATTTCCAGGCGCATATGCACCTGCGGGGCAAGGCGATGTCGATAGAAGCGATTCTGCCCGATGGCACAAGGCGGATGCTGAGTCACGTAAACAACTTCCAGTTTGATTGGCATAACAATTACGTCTACGCGGATCATGCGGCACCGCTCCTGCCGGCAGGTACGGTGCTGATCATCACGGCGTGGCATGATAATACCGCGTCGAACAGGGATAATCCTGATCCCGATCAGTGGGTGGGCTGGGGGGATCGCACGGTGGACGAGATGGCACACGCCTGGGTGAACATCACATATATGAGTGATGAGGATTACAAGATCGAAGTAGAAAAAAGAACGTTGATGGAATAAAGGGGGTTATCCGAATGCCGTTAAAACGATTAGCTGCGTTGCACATCAGCGCGGCTGTTGTGGTCGCTATATGTATCTTCTTTGCCGGGAGTAGACCCTCTGCGGCGCAGTTGCCCCTGGAGCCCGGGCGAGAATCCGGCCAGAGCGTGACGGCGGCCTATGAGGGGTGGTACCCCAACTCGGATGGGACGTACAGTCTGCTCGTCGGCTACTATAATCGAAACCACACGGAAATGCTTGATATCCCGATCGGTCGGAACAACCGGATTGAACCGGGTGGACCGGACCAGGGTCAGCCGACGCACTTTCTACCGCGCCGGCAGTGGGGTGTTTTTATCATTATTGTTCCAGCGGATTTTCGGGACAATAAGTTAACCTGGACCCTGGTTGCCCATAATAAGACGACCGAGATCCCCATGGGACTGGCCACCTTATGGGAGGTCTCCCCTTTAAAAGATATGGCGCAAGGGAATACACCACCCGTGCTGCGGTTCGATTCGGGATCCACCCAGCAAGGCCCGCCGCATGAAATCAGTCAATCACTTGATGCCACGGTGGCTGAGCCGACCATGTTGAGAGCCTGGGCGAGCGATGATGGACGTGTTGACGCCTACAGACGCAGCCGTGCCTCCGATCCACCGGTCAACGTCACATGGAGCAAGTTCCGAGGGCCTGGCGATGTCGCGTTCAGCGAAACCAAACCGCATGTCGATCCCTCGGATGGCAAGGTGACCACAACGGCGACGTTCACCACACCCGGGGAATATATTCTGCGCTTACAGGCCAACGATGTGTCTCGCGAGGGTGGCGGCGGCGCCCAGTGTTGCTGGACCAATGCGCACGTGAAGGTTACCGTCAAACCCGGTGCAGGCAGCTGGTAAGAGGAGTCTGCTACTCAATTTCCAACCAAAGGTGAACAATGGCTGATGACACAAAAATTACCCGGCGTGAATTTGTCGGCACTATGGCCGCGGCAAGCACGGCTTTGCTGCCCATTTCCAAATCGAATCCAGAGGGGACCTTCGCGGACCGATTCCCATCGGGAACGGAGCCGGTTTCTACAGGCGCACCGGACTTTGCGGCCGTACGTGCTGATTTTCCTCGTGCTGCCCGAAAGCTCTGGCTCGCCGCGTCCGAGACCCATCCCTTCAATATCAACACCTTGCGTGCACTTGAAAACTATACCCAATATCGCACACTCGGCCCGGGTGAGGGGCGTAAGAGCTTTACGCGGGAAATGCAGGATGAGGTCAAACAGCGCTTTGCCGGGATCATCAACGCAAAGCAGGAAGAAATCGCGTTCTGCTTGAGTACCACGGACGGAGAGAACATCGTGGTGGCCGGGCTGGACCTGCAGAAACGCGGTGGCAATGTCGTTATTGATGATCTGCATTTCGAGGCATCCGAATATATGTACTCCACATTAGCCCAGAAGGGCCATATTGAGCTCCGAGTGGTCCGGCACCGGGACTGGAAGATCGAGATGGCTGATGTGGAAAAGGCTATCGATAAGGATACCCGGCTGGTCTCTATGGCGTTGGTGTCAAACGTGAATGGCTACATGCACGAGGTGAAGGCGATTAGCGACCTGGCTCATGCTCATGGGGCGCTGATCTATGGAGATATCATCCAGGGCGCTGGTTGCACGCCTATCGATGTCCAGGCTATGGGGATCGATTGTGCCGCGTCCAGCACTTATAAATGGCTGATGGGTGACTTCGGGCTCGGTTTTCTGTATGTACGCGAGGACCTTCAGGGGACCGTCATTAAGCAAACGCGCTATGGCTTGCGACAGATTAGGATGGGCAGCGGCTCTTTCGATCCACGTCCAGGGGCTGCCCGCTATGAAGGGACTACCACCATGGGGTACCTGCCTGGAATCTGTGCGTATGAAGGCCTGAAGTACGTAACAAAGCTCGGTGTTGAGCACATCCGGACCCACGCCAAACGACTCATAGATCGTCTACAGAAAGAGCTGCCGCCGATAGGGTATCCTTCCATCACACCGTTGGACTGTCCAACACCGATCGTCAGCTTCCTGACTCCCGACTCAGAAGCCACGCGAAATAAACTCAATAAGGCGTTCGGTGAGCGTGTTGTCTCGCAACGCAAATGGCACAAAACCAACGAACAGGGAGAGACAGAGACCGTGAGCGGGATGCGAATCGGCATATCCGTCTATAACAACGATGATGACATCGATCAATTCTTGAACGCGCTGAGTTAGTACCCTATTTCGCAAATACAGTGTCTTATCATAGTACACGACGAAAGTTATAAAGGTGGTCATCCCCGTAGCTTTAAGCGGGGATTCATAGCTTGGAGAGGCTGGATGGAAGGTTCCCGCTGGGAACACTTCAAGCTCTACGCCATTCCCGCTTACAGCCTGCGGGAATGGCGGTTCTATTTACTATGGTGTACCTTGATGACAAGTCACATTAACGTAAAACAGGGTATTAAGTCGGGTCGGGCAAGCCGCTCTGTGGAGTTTGTTCTGCTTGCACCTCTCCCTCACCTTCTACCTTGTCGGGGATGATGGCCGCCGCCTCAGCGGTATCCGGCTCGGAGTCCAGTTGCCCCCCGGCTACAGATTCGTAAAAGGTGGTCTGACCGGCATAGAACAGGCAGCGCATCCAGATGCGACTGAGGATATAAAGTTGCCCGATCAAAAAGACGCCTGTAATCGCAACCCATGAGGCCTGGCCGGCGCCGGGCACAATGAGCCAATAGAAAAGCATCAGAACGATCCCCACCACTCCCAGACATAGGTACAGCCCTGTGGTGCTGACCAGATGGCTCCCTATAAACCGCAATGCCTGCCAGGGTATGGTCAGGACAAATGATCGATCTTGCCATACAGTGATGATTTTACTGTAGTCGAAGATTATATTAACGCCAAGGACCAGGCTCCACAGGATCAGGTATTTAATCAAAACATAGCTGAACACCACACGTTCATCCACCATCTGCCGGGTCAAGTCAGTAACTCGATCTGTCAACCAGGGCATAACAAAATGGAATAGTAAATAGTAGATTATGCCGGCCATGATCGCCAGTTGGAGAAAACGCCAGAAGAAATGAGCCCCCTGCTGGAAAAACGAGTGTGGACCGGACGTATCGTCCCTGTGGATATAAATGGAGATAAAAGCAGCCGAAAAGAAGCTCCATAAAAGCAGATAAAATATACCGATAGCCACGATGCTGGTTTCCAGATCCAGCACGTTCCCCTGAAGAAAAGCATCCAGACTGTTGAAAATAGCGCCAATACCCACGACGCTGGGATCAAATGTGGCGGCCAGATCACGCGCCTGAGCCGAAAAATTACTGTACCAGAACCCGTCGAAGCCATCCCGTAAGCGCTCGGCGGCCATACTGGATCCCAGACTGTCTTTGATGGCGCCACCCAGGCTGATAGCCAATCCCAATGCAAGCAGCACGTTTATCAAATAGACCACAAAAATATACCGCTTGGCGCTGTTTACACGTCTTATACCGTCCATAAAACAGGCAAAAATATTCATCACACCTTCCTCAGGTTCAATGGTCTCAAGCAAAGAAACTCAAGTATTCCATTACGCTCTGCACCCAGATCATCCACTTTGCAGCCCACTTCCCGGCCGCCAGGGGCGCCGCAGATTCTTTGATCCAACTGTTGTTGGTGTAGTTGATGTCCAGCGTCAGCTTATGATCGGGGTCGATCACCACCCGCTCTATCCGGGATGATCTGGTATAATCATAACGGGTCCAGCGTTCCCTGCCAAGCCACTTCTCGGTCGCCTGAGATCCGTCTGTAAACGTAATCTGAACCTCAACAGGAAAGACGCCTTCTCCCCATCGATTTACAAAGACCGTAGAGAGAAACTGTTTCTTGTCGTCTCCATCTTTGGTATCCTTCTTCGACAGGTTCTCAAAAACCAGCCCATCTTCTTTTTCGAGGTAGCCTTTGGTTTTTTCCACCGCTTTGGACTTCACAGAGCCCACGCCATAATCGAAGACATTGGATGAAAAATAGATCTGTTCAAAATACCAACTCATATCCTGGCCGCTGACTTCATTAACGACGGCAAAAAAGTCTCTGGGTCTTGGATGTTTGAACTTCCAGCGATCGAAATAGGTGGACATCACATTCTGGAAGGTTTCCCATCCCAGATAATTCTCCAACGTGCGAAGCATCAAGCCAGGTTTGGTATAGGAATTGAGCCCATACGCATTTGGTCCCTGCTGCCAGGATTGAGTCGCCATGGCGTCTCGTTTCAGGTTCGAATAAAAACCGCCAAACCCATCTGCGCCCGCCGTCCTTGATGCCCCTCTCTTGACACTGCTGAAAACGACGGGGATGAACCGCTCAAAATAGCGTTTGGTTAAAACCCGTTCAGGATAAGCAGCTTCCATCGTGCGGGTTGTAGAGTAGGTATTGAATCCCTCATCCATCCATGCATCTTCGAATTCGTCATTGCCGATAATGCCGTACCAGAACTGGTGGCCGGCTTCGTGGACAGTAACGCCTTCCGGAGATAGCATTTCCGGTGGGGACAGCCAGCGTGTGCCACCGGTAAACATGGTGGGATATTCCATGCCGCCGGAGCGGGATTGATAGGCCGGATCGACCACAGTAATATGACCGTAAGGATAAGCCCCGAACCAGGTGCCGTAATATTTGAGTGCGGCTCGCGTAGCCTCGAAATAGCGATCTTTATGGTGAAGATGATCGGGCATGAGTAAGAGACGCATATCCACCGACGGCAAGGAAGGATCCTCAAAACGAGCCGTATAAACTTGAGCATAAGGATTTGCGGTCCAGACAAAATCATGGACATCTTCTTGATAGTAACGATGGGTGGTGGTTCCATCCCCGTTATCCTGCTGTGATCGCTCCTGCCCGGTCGCGCCCACCACCCAGCCGGTCGGCACCGTCATGCTCACATCATAATTCCCATAATCAGCATAGAATTCGGTCTGGATAAACTGATGGCTCTTCCAGGTCCCGTTAGCTTCGAACACGCCGATCTTCGGAAACCATTGCGCCACAAAATAATAATCTCCGATAGCCCCTGTCCGCGCGAAGGCACGTGGCACTTTCGCTTCCCATTCGATGGATACCGTCACCTTGCTGCCGGATTCTACCGGTTCTGCCAGGGGCGCCTGTAAGACCGTGCGGTCATCGGGGTTCCCATCGTCAGGCTGGATAAAAGTCAACTGAGGCGTCAGGTCAACCTCGCGACCATCCTCATAGGTTATACGCATGGACTTCACATCGCTATAAGCCCATTCGTCATCGCGATAACGAGAGCTGTTAAATGAATCATAACGAACCGATTTAAAGAAAGAACTCTTGTTGTTACGCCAGGCATTGTAATACAGATGAAAACGTAAATCCGGCGCCCCATGCTCAGTGATGTTGACCCATTCCAGTGTAGTGGATCCAGTCATTATTTTGTTGTCAGGATTCAGTTTGACATCCATGGTATAATTGGCATTTCTGGGACTGAGAGGGACAGAGATGGGATCAAACTCCTGGCTAAAACTCGGTGTAATCAGAAAAAAGACCCCCATAAGAGCCCATTTGAAAAATTTGTAATGCAACATACTACCTCCTTGTCGCCCCAGAATATGGTCTATTCTGAGAAAACAGCATGATCATAACCCCACGATTTCACTCGTACGGAAAATCTATAATTTGTTTTCGGTTCTTAGTCGTTATAAAACGGTGTGTCTTCGTATGTTACCTAATATATGTATTCGGAATTAATCTTCAAATTATTTTATGTATTGCACGACCAAAGTTGAAAAGGATGTCATCCCCGCAGGCTTTAAGCGGGGATCCATAGCTATGGGGATACTGGGTGAAGTGTTCCCTTCAATAGGGCGTTCCTCCCGATAAAATGAATT
>CAJXCW010000007.1 GCA_913051705.1 uncultured bacterium | reverse complement strand
GATTCTTGGAAAAATTGAAATTATTGCTTTTTTGTTTTTAATTAGAAAGTTTATTTTTGGAAAGTAATTCTTTGAAAGATAGAAAAAAATTTATTGTAGCAATAGATCAAGGAACAACGTCAAGTAGGGCAATTTTATTTAATACTTCTGGTGTTCCAATATTTAAATCTCAATTGGAATTTAAACAGTATTTTCCAAATAATGGCTGGGTTGAACATAATCCAGAAGAAATATGGAAAACGACAAAAAAAGTTCTTCTTAAAGCTATTAACAGGAGTAAAAAACTCAAGGGAAGAATATTAACTATTGGCATCACCAATCAAAGAGAAACCGTTGTTATGTGGGATAAAACAACGGGAGAACCTGTGTATAATGCTATAGTATGGCAATGCAGACGTACAAAAGAATATTGTGATAATCTAAATAGAAGCTACAAAGATACAGTCTATGAAAAAACAGGGCTGTATATTGATAGCTATTTTTCAGCCAGTAAAATTAAATGGATATTTGATAATATAAAAACTGCTCAAAAACTTTCAAATCAAGGAAATCTGCTTGTTGGAACCATTGATACATGGATCATCTGGAATTTAACAGGCAGAAAAAACCATGTAACAGAGCATACCAATGCCTGCAGGACTATGCTATTTAATATAAATTCAAAAACCTGGGACAAAGATCTTTTAAAACTTTTCAATGTATCACAAAGCATTCTTCCAGAGGTGAAAAATTCTATGGACAATTTTGGATCAGCAATAATTGGAGCTTGCTCCATACCAATTGAAGGTGTTGCAGGAGATCAGCAGGCTTTACAGATGCCAAAAAACGTCGCGAAGGATACTTTGAACAGGCGGATGGAGGAACGATCTTCCTGGATGAACTGGGAGAAATGCCTCTGGCTACTCAGGTAAAACTCCTGCGTGTGCTGGAACAACAGGAATTTATGCGCGTTGGCGGATCGGCGCCGATAAAAATAGATGTTCGCATTGTTGCCGCGACCAACAAAGATCTACACCAAGCCATCCGGGAAGGGACCTTCAGGCAGGATTTATATTATCGGTTGAATGCTGTAAACATCCATCTTCCGGCCCTCAGAGAGCGTCGAGAAGATATCCCGAGGCTTATCCGGTTTTTCACTGAAGAGGCGGCTCAAAAACATCAGACACCGGGCCCTGCATTGACGGAGGATGCCGCAGCCTGGCTGGTCAATTACGATTGGCCCGGCAATATTCGCGAACTGCGCAATATGATCGAAACACTCGTTGTGACATCACAGGGACGCCGAATTGATGTGGAAAATTTACCCGATTCGGTTTATACCTCCCCCACGTTTAATCGGGCACTGCCGGTAGCTCAAAATAGGAGCCCTGAGGATCTCGATCGCGAGATGCTGTATAAAATACTATGGCAAATTTCGACGGCTATCAATGATCTGCCTCCCAAAATCGTGGAAGCCTTGCAAGGCGGCCATCAGATCCCTTCTTTGCCGGAAAGCTTTCAAATTCCTCCCCATATTGAAGACGTCTCTACTTTCACTCCGGCTGAACCACCTCTTATTATTACCGATGATCAGATGGATCATCTTCGTACCATGGAAGACTGGGAACGGGAAGCCATTCGACGTGCGCTTGAACGTCACAACGGGCATCGTGAAAAAGCCGCACGGGAACTCCGCATCGGTGAACGCACCCTCTACCGCAAGATTAAAGATTATGGCCTGGATGGGTCAGAATCCGAGTGATCTCCTGATCTGTCATTAATTGAAAAGCCCTGTGTCCCCGTGGTTCAGTTCTTATCTAAAAAATCACAAAAAAACTTGACAGGAGGGTGAAAAAGTATTTATTGGTATTCGAATATTCGAATATACGCATATATGAATAATCGAGGTGGTTATGGTAGACATCGATTTCGAAGTTGAGGCACAAATACTCAAAGCTCTGGCTCATCCAACACGCCTTCGGATTATCGAAATTTTACAACAGGAACCCATTTGCGTTAAACATATTGGGGGTCTGATGGATGTACCGCAAGCGAACCTGTCTCAGCATCTATCTATTTTGAGGAATTGCGGCATCGTATCCTGCTCACGTGACGGCAACAGGATCTGCTATTCTATCAGGGATTCGCGAGCAGCTCATATATTAGCGGTTCTTAAGAACCACGCTTTTGATCAATCGGTATAGATATACCTTACTTATCTTCAGGTACAATAACAGAAAGGAGTAGAGACATGTCACATCCTACCCAAATCACAGATGATCAATTCGAATCCGAAGTTATTAAAAGCAGTACGCCGGTGCTTGTCGATTTCTGGGCGGAGTGGTGCGGGCCCTGCAAGGCCATCGCCCCGACTCTGGAAGAAATTGCAGGTGATTATGACGGCCGTCTGAAAGTGGTGAAAGTCGATGTTGATGAGAATCACCAATCCGCCACCCAATACGGCATTCGTAGCATCCCGAGCCTGTTGCTTTTCAAAGACGGCACCGAGGTAGACCGGATTATCGGCGCCCTTCCGAAACAACAGCTCATGGAAAAAATCGACAGCCATCTGTAATCGGGTATTAAGCTTGCCATAAGAGCCGGGATAGCCTTATATTGCTTCCCGGCTTTTTTATTAGCGGAACATCAGCTTTGGGAGGACGAAATCAGTATGCTGGGTGTCGTCAGACGTTTACGGGAGGGACTTGCTAGCACGCGGGAAGGTCTGGTTAAAAAAATTGATCAGGCTATTCGTCGGTATGACCGTATTGATGAAGATCTCCTGGAGGAAATAGAGGAAATCCTGCTTCAAACGGATGTGGGTGTCGATACGACCATGAAAATCATCGATGGGTTGCGAGACCGGGCGATGGAAGAACGGACAAAAAAACCGGAGGATCTTCATCTCCTGCTTCGTGACGAGATGGCCCGGATCATGAACCGCCCTCCTTCGGCGCCGGAACCGGAACACCAGCCTCATGTCATTATGGTGGTCGGTGTAAATGGCACAGGTAAGACAACGACCATCGGTAAATTGGCAGCGCGATACAAACAAGAGGGGAAAAAGGTGCTGCTTGCCGCTGCGGACACGTTTCGGGCCGCCGCCATAGAACAGCTGGAAGTATGGGCCCGTAGATCAGGGGTTGATATGGTCCAACATCAACAGGGTTCCGACCCTTCGGCTGTCGCCTTTGATGCGCTGCAAGCAGCAATCGCCCGGGATGTAGATGTTTTAATCATTGATACGGCAGGTAGACTGCATACCAAAGATAATCTGATGGAAGAATTAAAAAAAATAAAACGTACACTCAGCAAGCAAATCGCCGGCACACCGCATGAAACACTTATCGTCCTTGACGGTACCACCGGTCAGAATGCGATGACGCAGGCGAAAATCTTCCATGAGACGCTGGACGGATTGACCGGTATCATCTTAACCAAATTGGACGGAACCGCGAAAGGCGGCATTGTTCTATCTATCACCGACCAGCTTTCCATTCCCGTTAAAATGATCGGTGTAGGGGAAAGTATCGAAGATTTGCAGGATTTCGACGCTCAAGATTTCGTGACGGCCTTATTTGAGTAATTAACCGATGTGACGCACAAAACACAGGAATTACTACCATGCCCCATCTTGCTATAAACGGCGCCACGCCTGTTCGAACCATACCCTTTCCAACCTGGCCGGTGTACACGGAAGAAGATGCACAGGCGGTCAGTGATACCATTCTCAGCGGAAAATGGGGAAGTTCAAAGGGCGACCGGGTGCATACCTTAGAAGATCAATTTGCCGCTTTTCAACAGGCCAAACATGGGATCGCTGTCACGAACGGCACGACGGCCTTAAACCTGGCCCTTCAATCCGTTGGTCTTACACCCGGCGACGAAGTGATTGTGCCGGCTTATACCTTCATTGCGACGGCCAACACGGTCTTAATGTCGAATGCCGTACCGGTTTTTGTGGATATTGATCCAGATACCTACAATATAAACCCTGACCTCGTAGAGCAAGCCATAACCCCCAGAACTCGCGTGATTATGCCGGTTCATTTTGCCGGCCTGCCTGCGGATATGGAAAGATTAAAGGATATTGCGCGACGGCACCATCTGGCCATCGTAGAAGACGCCGCTCAAGCACATGGAGCCCAATGGAATGGAAAGGGTGTTGGAGGGATCGGAGATATCAGCGGCTTCAGTTTTCAGGCATCGAAAAATCTGAACGCGGGCGAAGGCGGCATCATCCTGACTGATAACGACGAACTCGCCGGCATCGCCGGTTCTCTGGCCGACTGCGGCCGGTCGGATGATGGACTCTGGTATGGCCATTATCGGCTGGCCGGCAACCACAGGATGACGGAGATGCAGGGCGCTTTGCTCCTGTCACAGATGGCCCGACTTGAGGAACAGTGCAAACGCCGACATGAAAACGGAGATTATCTGACGGAGCAACTTAGCCGGATTGCAGGCATCTCTCCGACCATCCGCCCTGGACAAGCCAATCGACATGCCCGCCATCTTTATGTTTTCAGATATAAGGCGGACGCATTCGGCGGCACGTCCAAATCCAAATTTGTAGATGCTTTGAACGCCGAAGGCATTCCCGCCAGTCCCGGCTATTCGTTGCCTTTATACAAGCAGCCTGTTTTCCTTGAGAAGAATTTTGGGGTGTACATGCAGGAGGCCCTGCGGGAAATCGATTTTGGTGCGTTAAACCTGCCTGAAACAGAAAAAGCCTGCGCAGATGAGGCCATCTGGATTTCGCAGAGCGTCCTTCTGGGCGAAAAGGAAGACATGGACGACATTGTGCGGGCCATCGCCAAAATCCGCGAGCGACGCCAGGAATTAGCGCGCGAGTAATGGAACGCCTTTATCCATGTTCTATCTTCTCTGGCTCCTGAACCATGGTATGCGCCGGTTTGCCACCGGATCGACGGACCTGGATCAACTCGGCCATTACGCTTACGGCAATCTCTTCCGGTGTATCCGCATAAATATCCAGACCGATCGGGGCATGAACCTGGTCGAGCAATTGACGCGGAATACCCTTCTCTTCCAATTTTTTCCACATCAACGCAATTTTCCGGCGGCTGCCAATCATACCAATGTAACCGGCCTCGGTCCATACAGCTTGTTCAATAATCGGCTGATCCCATTGGTGGCCACGGGTTACCGCCACGAGATAGGATGAACGATCGATAGGTAACTTCCCAACAACGCTGTCAAATTCATCTACGATACATTCGTCGGCTTCCGGAAAGCGGTCATGATTGGCGAAGGCCGGCCGGTCATCTACGATGACAATGCGGAATCCGACTGTTTTGGCAAGCTGGGCAATGGCTTTGGAAACGTGACCGCCACCGAAAAGTATAAGCTGCGGCGACGGTCGAATAGCTTCTACAAAGACACGTACCTCCGCTCCGTAATGGTCTACTGTGAAAACTTTGAGCAAATCTTCATTAATGACCGTGCCCATTTCCTGCTGTACCCTGTGATCAAGCTCAGGATCTCCAAGTGTGCCGGTGACCTGCCCTGATTCGGTGATAAGCATTTTATGGCCACGCATTTGACTGTCCCCCGTAACCAGCGTAGCCAGCAAGGCCGATCCTCGTGTATCGTGCAGATGCTTAACCGCCTCAAATACTTCATGCATGACACCGGCCTGTACCGGTTCCGTAAATATTTCTACGTTTCCTCCACAATTCAAACCTTCATCACCGGCATGTTTTTCAGTTAGAATAAACCGCTGGAGCGTAGATACGCCCTGATCCATAACCTGCCGTGCCTCAGCCCATACATCCGCTTCGAGGCATCCGCCGCCGACCGTGCCAACAAAGGTACCGTCTTGTTTGACGAGCATCTTTGCCTTCTTACTCATCGGCAGTGAACCCTTACTCGATACAATGGTTGACAACGCGGCTTTTTCTCCACGGGACAAGACTTGTATGATTTCGTCAAATACTTCTTTCATGAGATTGTTTTCTCGGTAAATGGTCTGGTACTGACTCAAGCCGAATGGGACTTATTCCGTTCTACAACACTTCGACCGTCAACTCCTCAAACGTCTCCCTATCCGGCCCCCATTGAAACCACTTTAGATCTTCCACACGCCCTTTTATTACGGACAGAACCAGATAACCCGGCTCTGGATCCAACCAATCGGTCAGGGCATCCAGGCGATCTTTCTCGGAAAAATAAGCCGAATGATCGGGATGGGAGTGATAAAACCCGATCACGCGGGCATCGCAAGGTTCAAACTCACCGTGAAAAAGAGCCGTCATATCCTCCTGGCTGAATGCGTAGGCCGTATGGGCATCACGCGGATACTGTTCCGGATCACGGGTGTGCAGATCATTCTGTATATTACGACACCGATGGACCGTCCAGGTAGCCGGATCTTCCGTTCCGGTGATATAGCCGCAACATTCATCCGGATACAAATTTGCAGCATGAGCGCTCATATCCGCATATGCAGCATGTGGAATACGTATCATGACGATATGGCTATATCAGAGCTGTCTATTCGGGCGAGTTGGCTGATTCGGTCTACCATATTCTGGCTGATCTGTCTGAATACTTCCGCCAATGCCGATTCCGGGTGAGATAAAAATACCGGTTTACCGGCATCACCGCCCGCGCATACAGCCGGATCAAGCGGAATCTCCCCTAAAAAGGGAAGGTCCAACTCGTCACTGAGCGCATGACCGCCGCCCTGGCCGAATATATAGCTTCGCGACTGCGACTGAGGATCAACATAGTAGCTCATATTCTCAACAATGCCGAGAATAGGCACCCGTAACCTTTGAAACATGCTGATTGATTTCCGCACATCCGCCAGAGCAACCTGCTGAGGTGTCGTTACAATGACGACACCGGTTAACGCGGTAGATTGCGCCAGTGTAAGTGACGCATCTCCGGTACCCGGTGGCAAATCAATGACCAGATAATCCAGTTCGCCCCA
This sequence comes from uncultured bacterium, assembly GCA_913051705.1. GTDB lineage: Bacteria > JAAXHH01 > JAAXHH01 > JAAXHH01 > JAAXHH01 > CAJXCW01. The sequence goes on along the minus strand of CAJXCW010000007.1, from coordinate 39,269 downwards.
TTCAGCATCATCCAGAAACCGTTTGATCATCTTGCCAACTAACGGGCCACGATAAATAATGGCATCCGAGGTACCGACTACAAATCCAATGGAAATAAGACGAATGTCGTGGCTGACCAGAGGTTGAATTTTTCCGGACGGGCTCTTTTCAAGCGATTTGCTGATACCCATCATCTGAGGGATATTTGGCCCATATATATCCGCATCAAGCAGACCGACCGTTTTCTTTTCCTGACTCAATGCCAAACTGAGGTTGACGCTGATCGTCGATTTCCCGACCCCCCCTTTGCCGCTGGCTACGGCAATAATATGTTGAACACCGGCAAGAGACGGCGCTGGTCTGGATGTTTCAGATTCTGCAGTCAAAATACCTACCTAAAAAAAAACGGGGAGACCGGCCGAAGATTCGACCCGACCTCCCCGTTTAAACATGTATTTGCTCAAACCTGGAAAGATTCACCACAGCCGCAGGTACTCTTGGCATTCGGGTTATTGACTTTAAACCCGGCGCCCATCAGCCCTTCTACATAATCCAACTCAGCGCCCATCAGATAAATAGCGCTTTTCGTATCAATAAGGACCTTCACACCATCTTGTTCCATAACCTGATCATTCTCACCGGTCTCCTTATCGAAGGCCAGGCGGTACTGAAAACCCGAGCAGCCTCCACCGGCGACCATCATACGCAGGCCGAGGTCCGGATCCCCTTGGTCTTCTATCATGGTTTTAATCTTATCGGCAGCTGATTCGGTTACCGTGACCATATGATGCTCCTCTCTTGATTGATAAATATATAATTATATTGATAAATATATACCAACACATTCCAGAGTACAAATGATATAACCAATTTTTCGCTACTTGTCAACCTATAATCACTAGAACCTCGGTTGTTATTCTCAAGATGTACGATCTGATTGCCTTATCATCGCGGACCGGCATCCACGGCAAGCGCCACCGGGAGAACAAGCGCCACAAATCGGCGTATGATACTGCCGTTCGCTGCTATTTTCACTACCGAGCCTTCGCCCCTGTCCACAATCCAGACCTGACCGGATATCTGATCGATACTGACATCAACGGGTTCAAAAAAATCCGTCAGGGAAAGATGAAAATCACTTTGTTGGACAATATGATATCCATCCGGTGTTGAGGCCCTCAGCCTGATGACTTGACTGCCCCCCGCATCCACTACCCAGCAACTGCCATCTAAGGCACTGCAAGCGAGCCGAACAGGCTGTTTAAATCCGGAAACCGTTAGACTGATGGTCCCATCACTACGAATTTTGAACACCTGCTGCGTCGCGGCGTTGATGCCCCAGGCATCTCCTGTAGCCGGATCAACACTTACCGCTGTCGGCTGCCCAGGCCCGTTGATATTCAAAAGGATCGTCCCATCGTCCCCGATCAGATGCAAGGTGTTATTGCCGCGGTCAGCCACCCAGCAGGCCCCTGTATTCGGGTTGACCGCCAGGCCGGATGGCTCGGAAAATCCTGTGATTTTAAAAAGCAATCCCCCATTCTGGCTGAAACGACTTACGCTGCTTTCTTTGCCCAGGGTTGCTCCGATATCAGCAATCCAGATCGCCCCGTCTCTTGGGTCCACGACAACGGAAGCAGGAAAGGTGAATCCAGTGACCGTCCGATCTATAACCCCTTTTGAGGAGAACCGGACAGCCACGGCCCCATCGGTACCTCCGAATTGCGTGGTCGTCCAGGCTGCGCCGTTACGAGGGTCCACGGCCAGGTGCTTTGCCCCGAATATGGATGTGATCTGACGGCCGACCACCCTGATATCCGAAGTCATCGTAAGTATCTGTGTAAGACCTTCATCCGCTATCCAGCAAATATCCGGTCCGGGCGTCACCTCTACGGGCACCGAGGACGGCGACTCCTGGATCACACCGCCCTCGCTCTCCTGGATAAACACACTTAGTCGATAGGTATATGTCTGGCCATTAACAACGGTGCTGTCGATAAAGGTAGCCGATAATGAGCGCTCGGCCAGATCGACAATCGTTTCATTTCCCCCATTATCCTGGCGCCGTAATCGATAACCGGTCACCGCATCTATGGCCAGGTCGGCCCACGATAACAAAACGCGCTCATGACCGGCCACCGCCTGAAGACCCTGAGGACGACCGCCTGTTGTAGTATTCAATGGGTCCAACGGATTGAATCGAGCCCGATCTGTCTTCTCACATCCGACAGAAATCACCAGGACGGCAATAAACAGAGAGCTGATATGTCGAATTATCATATGTTCTACTTCTTTCCATCTCTGAATACATGGGTGATGAAAAAATAAAACGTGGCCGTAAAATTCAACTGAGCGCCGATTACATAACGGGTCGTACGGGTATCGTGACGGGCAGCACTTTGAAAGGCCTGCTCAAGAGCGGTCGGATCGGCTGTGGAAAGATATCGATTGTAGGCGCGGTTCCCCTCCCGGTTGGAATGCAGAGCCAGGCCGGTGAATACAGCGCCAAGGCCAAGCGTCGTGTATCCAAAGATTTTACGGAGCCGCCTGTTTGAATTTTTCTGTACTGAAGTGATACTGTTCATGTGAACAGACCCTATAGGTGTTAACTCTACCGATAAGGTCCGAGGCGCATCGGATACGACGACCTGCTCTACGATATCCTGGTACCCAGAGAACCGGATGGAAATAAGATACGTGCCCCGATCTAAGTTGGGTAATCGCAGCGGTGTGGTCCCTGCAAAATATTCTGGAGTTCCCAACCCCTCTACAATATATACCTGCGCATTATACGGATCGGATAGAATATGGAGCGTACCGCTGAACGGCACAACCACTGACAGCGTTTCATTCGCCTCAATGACGATTTCATCCTGATAATCTCTGGCATACCAATCCGCTCTATGAGGATGTGTGATACGGATATGATGATGGCCGACGGTTAAGATATGTGCGTCTACAGGCGTTCGACCGATCAATACGCTATCGACATACACAGATTGCGCCGACGGATCGGTAGAGACGGAAAGATATCCCCTCGACGTTTGTGCGTGGGCAGACATAAGTATTCCGCTCAAGCAAACCAGCGTAATGATATGATAGCGTCTCTGAGACATCATTTGCTCCTGGAATGATTATCCTGCCATCCCTCCATCTTCTCACCCTTACATCCCGCTCTTCCTGAACGCATAGATATGGCGATCTTCAGAACCAACCAGCAGCGTATGATCTACTATAACAGGTGACACGGTAATGCTGCCTTCCGTTTCATACTGCCATAACACCCGACCGGTCACTATATCCACTGCGTATACATGACGGTCTGAAGAGACCATATAGACCACGTCTTCATGCAGCACAGGCGTCGCACGAATAATACCACCCGTTTCGTATCGCCAGAACAACCGACCGGTCCGGGCGTCCAGACAGTACAGATTCCGATCATTGGACCCCAGCAAAATACGATACGATGAGACGACCGGCGCGGCGTACAAACTGCCGTTTGCTTTGAACGTCCAACGCAGCTTGCCGGTATGCTGATCCAGACAATACAGATTTTGATCGTAACTGACAGTATAGACGGCATCATCTGCGACAGCCGGGGCGGCCAGAATACTCCCTCCGGTTTCAAACGACCAGACTAAACGGCCTGTTTCGGTATGCAGGGCATAAAGATGATTATCATCAGACCCTATAAACAGCAGGCTGTCCGAAATCACAGGCGAGGAGCGTATCCGGCGTTTGGTTTGAAAACGCCACCGTGTGTCTCCTGTTTCTATATCCATGGCGTACACATATCCGTCTTCCGCCCCGGTATACAAGGTTGTTTCATGCAAAAGAGGTGTAGACCAGGTGTTAAGTAAAGGTTTCTGCCAGAGGGTCTTCTTTTTTTTAAGATCAAAGGCGGCTAACATCCGCCGATCTTTCTTAGGCTGTCCATCCAGCATAAAAAACAATCGACCGGCATAAACCTGAGGCGTCAGGGAAGCCACCCCATTAACTTTACTTATATCCTCATACCTCCCATTTCGCACATCCATACGGTACAATTTTTGATTCGACATGGGAATATACAACATCCCCTCATGTACAGCAGGCGGCGAAAGGATAGGCCCCTTCAACTTCACCTTCCACACCAGCGCGGGGGCCTGAAATGGTTCCTGGGCCAGGACGGCGCCGGAAGACGGTAAGCAGTAAGCGGTAAGCAGTAGGCAGTAGGCAGTAGGGCACACGGCACGCCGTGTACGTACGTGGGTAAGTGGTAAGCAGTAAGTGGATAGGGCACATAGCACGCTGTGTGCATACGAGGTAGCCAGGCAGCAGGAGGCAAACAATAAAGGCCCCAATCTATCGGCCAATTCTATAATCGAGAGGTATAACCGTTTAAAGTTCATACTCCGGGCTCCCAGTGCCTATTCTGCGGTCTCAGTGGTAAAATCAAAAGTCAGGGCCGAACCAGAAGGTGAATTTAAGACCGGGCTGCAGGTTGGTAAGATTATCCGTCACCTGCCGGGCAAAGTCGAACCGCAGAACCAATGGCCCACCGAGGCCTATGCGGATTCCTGCCCCAAAACTGCCCAGCACCGTCCCGAAATTATCGTCAAACCAGACATTACCGACATCAATAAACAGGGCACCATAAATGCGGGAAAAACTCATGACGCCAAAAGGGAATCCCAGATTAATCACATCCAGAAGTGGAAATCTCAGTTCCTGATTGACCAGAAACATGCGGTCCCCTCTCAGAGAACGGAAAGGATATCCACGAAAATCCCAACTGCCGCCGATTCGGATAATTTGCGGCTGACGGCCAAAACTACTGATACTCAGCGCCCGAGTAGCATAAGCAACTCGATTAGATAGGCGGAAGTACCTTCGATAATCTCCCAGCAACGTTGTAGAATACGCTGCGCCGCGTCTTATATCTGTCAGGTGATTTACACTGAATTGATAACCCTCACCGTCAATAGGACCGGTCGTCCCCCACATCAAGGTATCTTTTACATAGGACACGTAATTGGTAACCAGTTCAGCCTTTCCGTCCGGATCCCTTAAAAACGGCCGATCCCGTATGGAATACAAAAGGCCAAAGTTGCCTTCCAGGCGGGAATATTGGGAAAACGGATATTCGTACAGAAAAACGGCCCCGATACGCCGTTCATCGAATAACCCATCCCGTTCATTAAAAAAGCGGCCGTTAAGATGAAAAACGCCGAAGCCATAGTTTAAGCGACGGGCAAGACTCATTCGAGATGCGAAAATATTGAAGCTCTTGAAGAAGTTGCTGGTGGTCTCCGTACTGTTGCTCACCAGAAAATTATAATGGTGGTTGCCGAGCATATCACTGAACCTGAACAGGGCGCCGCCGCCAAATGCGATATCGCTGCTTTGAGGAAGCGCAATGAAACCGCCCTGCGCCAGATCCAGACTGTACTGGTTTTTATAGGGTGCTGTTTTTTTAACCTGGCTTTCTTTGATACGTACTGGGTCCCAAAATGCCAGGCTCTTGTCTATCTTTTCAGGCGTCTCAACAGGCGTTAACGAGTCGGGCAAGGCCAACTTGTGTACTTGAAACTGAAAATGTTCGAAGCAGGTCATCAGCAAACTCCGGCTATCGGGCGTCCAGTTAACATCCAGAGCCCCGGTCGTCATGTTGGTGACCTGATACGTTTGGCGTGCCGTATCGAGTAAATAGATATCCAGGGCGGGGCCCCGATCCGATACAAACGCTACCCACCGGCCATCCGGAGACCAACTGGGAGACCGATCGTTGTGGGCTCCCTGCGTAAGCCATTCGATACCGCCTGTTTCCACCTGGTAGGAGAACAAATTATGCCAACCCTGCGTTTCACCGCCGTCGGCTCGATCCGAACTGAATACGATCACCTTGCCATCGGGTGACCAGGTAGGTTCATTATCTTCGTAAATATCATTGGTCAGCTTCTCCAAAGCCCCATTTCCTGTATTGACCACATAAAGATCCGAATAACCGGCCACATTTAAACCGGTAAATACAATCCGCAGCCCGTCAGGTGACCAGGCGGGCGAGGACATCCCGATGATCTCATCATAAACAAAACGCTGATCCTGTTTCCGGGTCTTGAGGTTCCAGATATTGAGGACATCATGGGACCGGCTCTGAGAGACGAAGGCGAGTTGCTGTTTCTTATTGACGTCCATTTTAGTCCGCAAAAAATGGAAGGATTCAAACTCAACTGAGCGACCGCCGCGCACCAGCAGTTCGACCTGTTTTTCCGTCCCTTCAAGTGGTGCCCAGCATATGTCTTCATAACCGTGTCGAGTACTGAGAAAAACCATGCCGGCATCCCTTGTCGGATCATGCTCATCCGGTACGGCTACGGGTTTGATATTGAGTCCTCGCCTGGTCAGGACCGTCGTGATTACAGCAGGAGAGTCTGCTACTTTCATGAAAGGGTAGTATTGTTTACGTAATGAATAGACCCACTCATCACTCAGCTTTTTGAGACTGACCCCGAACGTTAATACTATGATTTCTTCGAATGATTTTCCGCGCCACCAGTTTTCAAAAATCAGTTCAATGGTATCATCCCCGTATTTTTCTTCAATAAACTTCAGGAAGGATTGCCCTTCCTTATACATCAGGAACGACCCGAAAATACGTCTGATGTCTGTCATCGGCACCAGATAGCCGGACAGCACGGCATCCCGGATAAACAGGTCGGCCTCCGAACTCCATCCTTCCGACCAGTGTTCTGCCAGCCCTTCCATGAACCAGAGCGGCGGACCGACTCTGAGCGCTTTACGATGATTCTTCAGTACGGATTTGATTTTCTCCAGAGTAAATACATGAATGAGCTCGTGACGTAAAACCTTATCGAACTCATGGTACGAACCCAGGTTAGGCATCACGACACGCCCTTTTAGAAACTCGGTAAAGGCACCGACCGATTCGGGTAAGAAATTAGGAATGGTGTTGGTTTCTTCAAAAAACTGGTGGGTGCTGTAAAGGATAAGCGGAGTACGTCGGTGTATCGACAGGCTGAACTGCGATTCGAGCGCCCGATAGCTGCGTTCAGCCGATGCCGCAGCCCGTTCAGCCAATTCACGTTCTTCAGGAAAATAGTACAGATCGATGTGTTCGGTCTGCATCACTTTCCATTCGAATTCTGAGTACTGCACCTTATTACGCCCGAAAAAGTTCAGATACTGGGCAGATGCGGCATAGGGATCGGCGAGGTACCATATGACGGCACACAAGATGAGGCCGTAGTATCGCAACATACGACTGTCCTCAGTCGGTAATATTATTTTAATAAAGAGATAGGCGTTGGTAGAAGGTCGTTTTATTATGCCCTCTATCCACCCGAAACATGCCCGAAAAACGCCACCAATAGTATTTAACGCACCGAAGGATAAAAAAGTTCGCGGTACGATATAAATCAACGAAATGACGAATCTAATGAATCAGTACTGTATCGTTGTTGTAAGCCATCTTTGGCGGCTTGGACTCCATCGCAATGCAGGTAACTTGGATCACTGCGTGTTTCGTCGTTTCGTCGTTTCCCCTATCTCAGCAGGAGCATTTTTTTAATATCCTGGAAAGTACCTGCCGTTAAATTATAGAAGTAAACGCCACTTGATAATACACGTCCCCCGGCGTCTGTTCCATCCCAGCTTTCCGAATGGCTGCCGGCGCCGCGTTGTTCGTTTATCAGTACCCGGACTTCCTGGCCCAGGATATTATAGATAATCAAAATGACATGCGCATCTCTGGTCAGATCAAAAGTGATTTTAGTATTCGGATTGAACGGATTAGGAGCATTCTGATGTAAAGAGACCGGAGGGATGTTGGTCGTTCCCGTCGGGATAAATGTGACGTTGGAAGACAGGGGTTGTACGACCAGAGGCAAATTATTGTCGCTTATCGGCGCCAACGCATATTCGTAGGTGAGCCCGGGTACAGCGGTCGTGTCCAGATAAAAATAGGTCTGTTCGCCGCCGTTGATCTGACCGCTACGGGCAGGGATAGGAAACGAAAGAAGCATTTCGAAAGACCCGTTAGGGCTGGTTTTACGTGTTAATCTCCAGGCCTGGATATTAACCTCTAAGGCCGTGGTCCATCTCAAGAACACCCCGTTAATGTCACTGACTGCTGTAAATGCGGTAACCTGACTGCTTGACTCCGTCAACAACGCATCTAGGGCATGGGCGACACCATACCCCTTAAATGAATCCGGGGCATCAGCCTGGCTGGCCGTTTGTTGCAAGGCGGCCAAGATCTGTGCCGGGGTCCAGTGCGGATACGCCTCCAGCAGCAAAGCGGTTACGCCGGCGACCAACGGCGTTGCGAATGAGGTGCCGTTCAGACGAAAATACGTATCGGCACTGTTCGGATTGACGACACGCACATCGACACCCATCGCCATCACATCGGGCTTAATACGTCCATCAAATGTCGGTCCGATAGAACTGAAGGCACCGCGGGCACCCAGTGAATCCACGGCACCGACAGAAATAATGCCGTCCGCGTCGGCAGGCGCAATCATTCTTCGCCATAAGGTCTGACCTTCATTTCCCATGGCATTCACCACGACGATACCCCGACTCACGGCCACGGTGGCCGCCTTAGTCGTTACGGCCGTTTTACCATCCATGTCGGAGATCTGGTACCAGACATTGTATCCCAGAGAACTGCTGATAATGTCGGCTCCAAGACTGTCCGCCCACTCCATCGCCTGCACCCACCAATCCTCTTCTATTTGTTGTTCGAAGGCGATGCTTTCTGTCTTGGCCAGAAGAAATTGAGCGCCATAGGCCGGTCCGATCAGGGCACCGGGTGCATAGCCGGCTATAGCCGACAAAGTCTCTGTGCCATGATTATGCTGCCCGACAAAAATGTCCTGTTGCGGATCATCCGCCGTGTTATCATCTCCATGGATAAAATCCCACTCAGCCACCACATGGGAGCGGAGGCTGTCGAATGCGGTGTGATTAAGATTAAACCCCGTATCGAAAACAGCCATCAGGACCCCACGACCGGACAGACCCAGATCATGCAATTCAGGGACATGTAATTGGGCAAGTTGCGTGGCGGATGGACCGTAACTCAATCCCGTGGTCGAAGGGGGTTTAAGTATCCTGGTTTGTAAATCCGGTTTCGGCGCAGGCGGTATAGGTCGACGATAAACCGATACGGGCTCAATCGTGCGGACAAAAGGCAATTCTGCCAGTCGATACAGGATCTCAGGCGTGGCAGACACGCTCACCGCATTCAGCCAGCGGGAGTGGCCTGCTACCCGTCCACCCGCCGAAACAATCTGTTGTATATACGGCTGATACAGGGGGAGATCGTGGATGTCTACCTGCGTGTTCACCCGTCTCAACCGGCGCCGCGCCCGTTCGGTCAACCGGCGTTCGGCTTCTATTAAAGCGATCTGATATGCTGCTTCGGAGGTAATCCCCTTGTCCGTAAAAAATATCCAGAACTTTAGCGCATTATCCGGTGCCTGCCGCGACAGAAAGGCCATTAAACGCGGCGATATCCTTGGAGTCAACGACGGAATGGATTGCCACGACGGATCTTGTGCAGCCACCTCCTGTGTAACAAACAGAATCAGGATGAGAAAAAAGACAGTGATGACTTTCATTATATACCTGTGGATATTGAGGTGTCCAATGGTCCTGATTGAAGACGCCCTGTAGATACGTAATACGCATCGGAATGCTGTTCAAGACGCAGAGGAACCTGGATCGGAGGACGTTTTATTTCTGTCGACGTAAATTTGGGATGAGGCGCGTCGTCGAGGTTGTATCCGGCGGAGTGTCCAGAATCCGGAGAATAAAATCAATACACAGAGCGTAACCACGCCCGTTAACAAGGCGACTTGGATACCCATCGTTTCAGACATCCACTGTCCCAAACGCAAGCCCAATGCCCCACTGAGTTCAAATCGTGTCGTTTCTGAAAGGGATGTAATTAAGCTGGCGGTCGTAGCCCCGGCGATGATAATACCCAGACCGGCGCCAATCATAATAAGTAAGGTATGCAGACCGTGGTTATTCAGACGATTCCAACCGGAAAATCCGATAAGAAAGGGAACGGCATAGGCACCGTATCCGAATATAATATAGAGAAGAAAGGCGACAAGAGCCCCGAAACGCCCTCCCATATTAAGGACTTCATCCGGCCGTAAACTTGAATTCGGATAATCGTTATCTGAATACGTCACCAGGCTGACCAGGACAAAAAACGCGATGGGAAACAACAATATCCCGATCACCCGCATCCGAAGTTCAATCGCTTTATTAAAGGACGGCGGCATAAAAGATAATCACAGGTTGATTGTGATCGGCGCTTTATCCGTCCGGGGCGCCCTGGTTTCAAAATACGAAAACTAGGAGAACTCAAGCCCTCTTATTAGGCCACATGAATACACCAGAGACTGGGAATCAGATTACCATCGAAAATCTCGGACATACCGGTTCTCAAGGCGGCCATATAGGCGTATTTATTACCTGCAGACGGGAAATCGCCGTTGACAATTTTCGGATCACGGACAAAAAGCGTAATCAAAATGCATTTGGCGCCATATTCCGTAAATGTGTTTTCTTTGGATCCATCAAACAATTGCTGGACCTGAATTTGATCTTTAAACTCTTCTGCAAAGCTCTTACCGAAATACGTGGTACGGAACTCTAAATTAAAACGCCCCAGCATCGCTTTTTGTTCCGGCGTATAATCCAGAGTCTGCTTACCACTTTTAAAAGCTGTCGCCCATTCTTTAATAATGTCCGACATCAGAGCAATGAGCGAATCCGCAACACCTTCCCCCGCCCGTTCAAAGTGAAATGTCAGGTCAAATGAACTTAAACTGAAACTATCGTCAATAGTCAACGAACCGCGCCCCATCTGTGTATGATAGGCCTGTTGACGTTGAATTTCATCAATGACAGCCATGCGTTATCCTCCTCAACATGCGTACGAATATGAATGAATTCATCACTTGTTATTTTGATATTGCGCGAGATTGCGTTGGGCTATTCTGTTGGCAGGCTCAATACTTAAGGTATATTCCCATACGGCAATAGCCCGATCTACGTCACCGGATTTTACAAATACCCTGCCCAGATTATTGTAGGCATCAATATATGTCGGGTCGATGTCAACAGCAATCTGAAATTGTTCAATCGCTCTGGTATACTCGGCCAGGTCAATATATATATAACCCAGATTATTAAACCCTTCCGCTAGTCCGGGATCGATCTCGACAGCCTGTCGTAATTCAGCAAGCGCGTGCTGAAGCTCTCCATTATAATACAGTGCCACGCCAAGGTTGTTGTGAATCATCGCATAGGTGGAGTCCACCTCCAGGGCGTGCGAGAACAACGCTATCTTCTGGTCCAGATCATCCGTCCGTACGGCTTCTTCCGCCAGGGTAAACGCCCATCCGTCCAGATTGCCTGAAGACGCTTCAAGCGCTAATTTGAAATTCCGTCTGGCTTCTACATATTCCGGATCAATCGCGAAGGCCCGTTGAAAAGAGTCCATGGCCTGATCGTACTGACGCTGACGAAACAACACATATCCCAGATTATTATAAGCTTCTGCAAGACCGGCATCGAACTCAATCGCATTTTCGAATGCCAGAGACGCTTTGCCATCATGGCCGCGACGCAAATGCGCCAGGCCGATGAAATTGGCCAACCGGGCATTACGAGGCATCAGGGTCGTTGCTTTTCCCCACAACATAATCGACTGATCATAATCATCTCGGGCAAAGGCGTTGATGCCCTCCTCCATGTACCATTCGCCGTTGTGCGATACTGTAGTCTGAGAAGACGACGGCGGCTGCGAAGAAGCGCAGCCGACCACGACAACCAGAACAACCCAGATCATTACATGTTTTGTAGGGTACATGATTATATCTGCTCCAACGCAATATATGAACTTTGGATAGACCTGAGTTATAGTATATGGCAATGGTCAGGATGTCAATTATGTTTCAACACCAACGCGAAAAGACGCCGGGAATGAGCCTATCACGTATTACAGAAAAGGCGCACACCGGTCACTTGATCAATCAACTTAAAACCGGCGGATGAAAAATCGTAATCTGAACCCAGAATCAGCGTATACACCGGTCGTGGATGCCGGATAATGGAATGGGTTATTTGTACCGCAACCTGCTCGAAAATCAACTCACTGAACGAATTGAAGAAAAAAACACACTCGCTGCCGGAGGAGGCAGATAGGTCGCTGCATTCTGTTTCAGCACCAGGAAACACGCCGGATCATTTTGATGCTGTGTATAGCGACGCAGGTTTTCCCGACATTGTTCTAAGAGAGACAAGGACAGGTCCAACCCGACAACCTGTCTAAAACCTGCCTCTAATGCAAGAAGCATCACTCTGCCCCTACCACAACCATAATCTACGAATACGACGTCTTCGAAGCTATGAAGATGTTTTTTTAATTGCCTGAAAGCATTACGAATACAGAAGGGTGGCGCCGGACTGTACGGTTCGGCATGCACCTGGACGGTATGATCTTCGAAACCAAGCTTAGATACCGGTATGTTCCCTTTTGTAGAGACGCCATAGCGCAGATCAAAGGTCGCTGTCTCCCAGAGATGCTGGACAAGGTCCGAATAACGGCGAAGGCCGAGATTATGACAGACATGGTGATATACGCTGTCGCTCAGCATGTTGAGTAATAGAAATCGATACGGGGGGGGCGACGATAATGGCGTCATTATAGCGATTCTCTTACATACGTCACGGCATTCTTAAAGATATGAAGGCCGTCGGGCTCACGAGATCCTTCACGGGTCCACCGGGGATGGTGCGTGTAATGTGTGTATCGTTCCGGATGTGGCATAAGACCGAAGATGCGGCCTGTGGCATCACATAGACCGGCAATGTCGTCTATCGAGCCGTTGGGGCTCCAGGGATAGGTCGCCTTATCGTGTTCTTCGTCCGGGGGATTGACATATTGCAGCGCAATATGGCCGGATTCATGAAGGCGGCTTTGAACGGCCTCGGATTCGGTAACAATCTTACCCTCGCCATGGGCAACCGGTATGTAAATCGTTTCAGGCAAATTACGGGTAAAAACACAGGGGCTATCCGGGTTGCTTCGTAAATACACCCACCGACATTCGAATTTACCGGAATCATTATAAAAAACCGTGGATTCCTGTCTTCGTATTCCCGGTGTCGTTTGAGGGAGAAGCCCCATCTTTACCAATACCTGAAACCCGTTACAGATACCGATAATCAACTTTCCATCCTGGATAAAAGTCTCTATGTCATCCATCAATTTATAACGTAGTTCGTTCGCCAGCACTTTCCCGCCTGATATGTCGTCTCCGTAGGAGAACCCACCCGGCAACACCAGGATATCGTATGCCGATAGCCGGTCCCTGCCGGCAAGGAGCTCATTGATATGGACATGGTCTACCCGTTCTGCGCCGGCAAGCTGGAAGGCATGGACGGCTTCATAATCACAATTAATACCTGCGGCGCGAAGGACCAGAACGGAAGTAGAAGACATAGAGAGACTCCAAAAAGCAGCAAATGGGCAGGTGGGAAGTAGGCAAAAGAGAGGGCGCCCATATGCCCACCTGCCCACCTGCTGTTATCTTACCATCTTAACGGTTTTTGCCAGGCTTCTTTCAAGCGGCCCGTTGCAACGGTAATAATAGGTTCGCCGGAAAGTCCGATGACCCGGAATTGATTATCATCTGTTATCCGGCCGGCCGAAGCAAAAGTGCAGTCGGCCAGCAAATCCTCGAACTGATCTTCATGGCCGCGGCGTACTTCGACAACAAACCGACTGTTCGATTCGGAAAAAAGAGCAATATCATCCCCGTCTACATCATCGGATCGGGGTATGGCCGCCAGATCTATTGAAAGACCAAGTCCACCAGAGAAGGCCATCTCAGCAGCAGCCACACCTAAACCACCGTCCGAGCAATCGTGGCAGGCAGCGACCAATCCCTGATCGACGGCCTTATGCAATGCCTCCATCGTTTGCTTACTCACGACCGGATCGACCTCAGGTACGGTATTACCAATATATCCGAGGGACCGATAATACTCTGATCCGCCTAATTCATTTTTGGTCAATCCGACAATATAGACCGCTTGGCCCGAAGATTTAGCATCCATGGTCACAGCCTTGGTCACATCGTCCATGACGCAGATCGCAGAAATTAAGAGCGTGGGGGGGATCGTAATCGTCTGACTGCCGTCTGAAAATTCGTTATAAAAACTATCTTTTCCTGAAATATAGGGTGTGCCATAGACCACCGCCATATCATAACAAGCCCTGGCGGCCCGTACAAGGGCTCCCAGACGATCCGGTTTATCCGGATTACCCCAGCAAAAATTATCGAGCAGGGCTGTACGATCTACACGACCGCCCACGCAGGTAATTTGCCGCAAGGCTTCATCGATCGCGGACGCTGCCATCCAATACGGATCAATATCGGCATAAGACGGATTAATCCCGTTGGATACGATGATCCCCTTATCCGAAGAAAGTACAGGCCGTACAATTGAAGCGTCACCAGGCCCGTCGTTTAAAACCCCTTGCAGAGGCTTAAGGACACTGCCACCCTGCACTTCGTGATCGTACTGACGGATCACCCACTCTTTGCTGGCTACATTCCAGGTCGACAACAAAGCAGTCAACCTTCGGCCAGGATCGGATGTGTCAACATCGACCGGCTCCGGATGTCGGAATTTATCCCAGGTCGCCTTCCGGACAATACGCGGTACGCCTTTGTGCAGAAAGTGCATGTCCAGATCCGCAACCGTCATCCGATCGGTTATACGCGACTCACACCGGTAGGTGATGGTAAGTCGTTTATCATCTGTAAACGTACCGATCACGGTAGCCTGCACATCTTCACGACCACACAGATCAAGCAGTTCATCAATATGTTCGGGCGGGACCGACAGAACCATGCGCTCCTGCGACTCCGACAGAAAGATTTCCCATGGTTTTAATCCACCGTATTTCAAAGGTGCTCGATCCAGGTGAACTTCGGCGCCAGTATCTTCACCCATCTCCCCAACTGCAGAAGAAAACCCACCCGCCCCACAATCGGTTATGTTTCGAAAAAGCTGACGGTCCCGTGCCTGCATCAGCACATCCAGCATTTTTTTCTCTTCAATCGGATTACCGATCTGGACAGCCTGCGTGGAGGTTCTCTCTGACATTTCAGTCAATTCAATAGAGGAAAAGGTCGCCCCGTGAATCCCATCCCGGCCTGTTTTACCCCCGACGGCAACGATTAGATCACCCGGTTCAACCGATTTGGCACACCGATCAACAGGAATAATCCCGGCCGTCCCGCAATACACAAGCGGATTACCCAGGTAGCGATCATCGAATAAGATAGCACCGTTGACGGTCGGAATGCCCATCCGGTTGCCATAATCCCGGACGCCGGCGACAACGCCCTTGAAAATTCGCTTTGGATGCAATACACCGCCGGGGAGTTGCTCATACGGGTAATCCGGCGGAGCGAAACAAAAGACATCGGTGTTCAAAACCGGCTTGGCGCCAAGACCGGTGCCGAGCGGGTCACGCACCACGCCGCCGATGCCCGTATTAGCTCCACCATAAGGATCTAAGGCGGAAGGATGGTTGTGCGTTTCGACTTTAAATACCAGGTGGTATTCGTCGTCAAACTCAATGATGCCGGCATTGTCTATAAATACGGATACGCACCAGTCCTTGTCCCCCTTCTGACGTCGAATGTCTTCGGTCGCCTTCCGGATGGTTTGAGCGAACAGATTGTCTATATGCTCTGTCCGGCCCTCACCGGTGTAGTCAATGATGCCGTTAAATACCTTATGTTTACAGTGTTCGGACCAGGTCTGCGCCAGCGTTTCCACCTCTACATCTGTCGGATTACGACCAAGCGCAACAAAATGCTGCTGGACGGCACGCATTTCTTCTACATTAAGCGCCAGCAACCCGTCCTGACTGATATGAACCAGATCATCGTCCGAGGCATTTAGAAGATCAACGGTGCTAACCAGGTCTTCCTGCAAAGATTCCATTAAACACCCATATAATATTGATATCGTTCTATGACATCATTGGCCAACAAGCGGCGACAGATCATGTCTACCTGTTCCTTGGTGATCCGGCCTGAAATAATGTATCCACGTCCTGTCTCCGCAGCTGTAATCCCCGAAATGCCCAGATCGCGCACGCCCTTCATCGTGGTGTCACCAACGGCATCGGTGACGCCAGGGCGAAACCAGACTTCCACGCGCCACTGACCGGCCTCGGCATCAAGAGATCCATCTTGATGATACCGATAATTTTGTGTAACCGGGTCAGCAAGCAGTTGGGCGGCCACGGTATCAACTTCCTGTTCCGATAAATCGCCCTGCAAGGCATAAAGGCGGACATATCGAGCCTTTTCAATCCCCCGGATGCCGAGATCGGTAATATCATCGCACAACCCATCCCCTATGGCATCCACCACATCATCTCGATTTATAATTTCAATACGCCAGGTCTGTTGTCCGGAGGTCATTTTTGTTTTTTCCACAGGCGAATTATCAGCCCATCTCACCCTGCCAGTTATCGTTTTATAAGGGCCATAATGTATTCCGCCTCGCGCAATTTGTCAACCCAAAATAGAGAAAAGACTTGACCAAATGACTTTTTTGCATATTATTTATGACCGGGTGTCTGACCATGCCTACTCAAGGCTCACAAGACTGGATTAAAGACTATCCAAAAGGACACAGACATCAACAAATGATTATGGTTTTTTCTCGGTTCCTACCAGAGCAACGCCATATTTACAACTCGTGGATAAATGCACCCGCAATTCTCCCTTTTCTTATGTCCGAATCATTGTGTGTTTTAATTATTGGCTCTTAAGTTTTGTGAAGGATATGTATATGACACACACCGAACAAGGCACTTTTTTTAGGATGACGATGAGCGCTCCTGTCGATTTTTAATTCGAAACTCGACAGAACGAAGTGGCTTATTGTATGCGTGGTGTTTGACGTGAGAGGGAGGTGACGTAAAATCAGCACGTCATATAAAGAATCTTACGGTAGCGGGACACGATATGAGCAGTCACTATATCGTTATCTGGCTGAAATGTCGAGATACCCGTTGATCAATGCTGCTCAAGAAGTCGCGCTGGCTCGTCAAATCAAGCAGGGGGATAAAACAGCGCTTGATAAGCTGGTGAAAGCGAACCTGCGGTTCGTGGTCAGCGTCGCTCGTCAGTATCAGAACTATGGATTGCCTTTACTGGATATGATCAACGAAGGCAATATGGGGCTGATGCGAGCAGCCAAAAAGTTCGACGAAACCCGGGGATATAAATTTATCTCCTATGCGGTATGGTGGATACGCCAGGCTATCATTCAAGCCATTGCCAACCAATCCAGAACCGTCCGCGTTCCTGTTAACCGCTCCGAAGAACTCCGCCGCATTAAACAGACCTCAAAATACCTCCAGCACGAATTGGGCCGCAAGCCCGAAATTGATGAAATTGCCGAAGAAATGAATACCACCGTCGCAGAGATCAACGAAGCGCTGAGTTCCTTCAGCCATTGTATCTCGCTTGACGTCCCTTTTAATCATGATGATGACCGTAGTCTGCTCGATCTGCTGCCGGACGAAATGCAGACAGCGCCCGACGAAAGTGCCATGCTGCAATTTTTAAAGTCGGATGTGGGGCAGGTTCTCGGTACGCTTCCGGTACGCGAAGCGGAAGTCATACGGCTGTATTTCGGCGTGGGGAGCGATCGTTCCCATACGTTGGAGGAAATCGGCGTCCGTTTCGGTCTGACTCGCGAACGTATTCGGCAAATAAAAGAACGCGCCTTGCAACGGTTACGTCATGCTTCACGAAGTTGTAAACTCAGTCCTTATCTCAGAGACGACGATGACTGATGTGTCCTGTATATCCAGGCCGCGTAACGGCATTAACAGAAGACGGATATTATGATAAGTCGTAATGATTCTTTAGGTCAAGAAGCGTTTGTATTCTTTATCGGCCTGGTTCTCGGTGCCCTGGCCGGATTGGCTTTCGGTCTCTTGATCGCCCCCCATAGCGGTGCAGTAACCCGTCGGAAAATCATCAGGTCCGCTGGTGAGGCCAAAGATCAGGTAACCGAAGTGATCGATGATCTGGAAGAAACAGGACGCGGTATTATGAACGATGTTAAAAAAACAGTCAAATAGCTGTTAATTCAGAATCGGTTATCATATTTCAATAGATTAAACCCCGGCGGGAATCTCCTTCTCGCCGGGGTTTTTTTGTTCCATATTCCGGAACGCCGACGTCTGTTAATCGTTCGGTCAAATGTAAGAAAAAGGTTGTATTCATGCCCTGTACTTTGTACTTTGTATCGGATGTGCAACATCATACGAGCAGAGAGCAAGTGGCAGGTAGATAGAAAAAGCGAGCAACAGACCTCCGCCTGTCGGTGACCTGCTGTTATGAACACACAGAATCAGATCAAGGATTGATAAATATGTCCCAGGGATTGATAACTAGGTTGAGTAGTCTGCTGGCTAAAGTGTTCGGCACCAAACACGACCGGGATGTGGAACGACTCGAGCCCATGGTTGAAGAGGTGAACGAATGGGCAGAAGAATACCAGGATCTGACCGATGAACAGTTTCCTGAAAAGACGCAGACATTACGTGCACGCTGGAAAGACGGCGAGTCGCTGGATGATATTCTGCCTGAAGCGTACGGACTCGTTAAAGCCGCCTGTCAACATCTGCTCGGAAGAAAATGGGAGGTACCCGGCCAGGGCGAAATGGCCTGGGATATGGTTCCCTACGACGTACAAATTATCGGGGGTATCGTGCTGCATGAAGGTAAGATTACCGAGATGGCTACAGGAGAAGGTAAAACGCTGGTCGCTCTTTTTCCGCTGTATCTCAATGGTCTGACCGGCCAGGGCGCACATCTGGTGACCCATAATGAATTTCTGGCCGAACGTGACCGGGCATGGATGGGACCGGTTTTTGAATTTCTGGGCTTGACCGTGGATCGACTTATCACCAATGATCCCGACATGAATCGGAAAAAGGCGGGCTATCAGGCGGACATCACCTACGGCACGACCAATGAATTCGGTTTCGATTACCTTCGGGATAATATGAAATGGCGCCTGGACGACCGGGTACAGCGAGGTCACGTGTACGCCATTGTTGATGAGGTAGACTCCATTCTGATCGATGAAGCGCGAACACCCCTCATCATTGCTGGTGAAGTCCGCGAATCGAACAGTGAAAAATATTCGGATTGCCTGCCTGACGTGGAGAAACTTGTGCGAGCACAAGCGCGTTTCGCTTCAAAACTCATCGCCGAAGCTGAAGCGGTGTTAAATAATGAAGAAGACGATTATGAAGCCGGTTTCAAGCTTTTACAGGCGCAACGAGGTGTGCCGAAAAACAAGAAGTTCATGAAGCTTCTACAAGAGGCCGGTGTTAAGAAACTTATTCAGCAGGTAGAAGCTGATTATATCCGTGATAAACGGATGCCAGAGCTTGATGACCAACTTTACTATACCGTCGATGAGAAAACGCGACATACTGAGATAAATGAAAAAGGCCGTGAACTGCTTTCTCCCAGAGAACAAGAATTGTTTATCATACCGGACCTTGGAGAAGGCATGGTGGAAATCGAAAGCGATGAAAGTTTGACGGCCCAGGAAAAAAATGATAAGACGGTCGCCCTGGAAAAACTCTACGCCGAACGTAGTGAGAAAATTCATAATATGAATCAACTGCTCCAGGCCTATGCGATCTATGAGAAGGACAAAGACTATGTTATCGAAGATAGCAAAGTCGTCCTGGTAGACACGTTCACCGGTCGTTTGATGTACGGTCGGCGGCTGGCCGAAGGGCTTCATCAGGCGATAGAAGCCAAAGAGGGCGTCAAGATCGAACAGGAAACCCGCACGGTCGCCTCTATTACGATTCAGAATTATTTTCGTATGTATGAAAAACTGGCGGGTATGACCGGAACGGCTGTAACCGAAGCGGGTGAGTTTTTCGAAATATATAAGATGGACGTGGTGGAAATTCCGACCAACCAGCCAATACGCCGTATGGACTACGAGGATGTTATATACCGAACACGACGAGAAAAATATAATACCGCGCTGGATGAAATCGAGGAGATGCACGAACGGAAACGGCCGATTCTAATCGGTACGACCTCGGTAGACGCGTCCGAAACCTTGAGTCGCATGCTCAAACGACGCGGTATAACACACAGTGTCCTTAATGCCAAATTTCACGGGCAGGAAGCCGAGATCATCGCAAAAGCCGGTCAACCCGGCACGGTAACCATCGCCACCAATATGGCTGGTCGCGGTACGGATATCAAACTCGGCGTCGGCGTCGTCAAATGTGATAAATGCCACCTGAATAACGACGAGCCTATGGATACCCCCACCGCGGAAGGATTGACCGTCCAGGATTGCATGGATGATATGCCCTGCGGCCTACATGTCATCGGAACTGAACGGCACGAAGCACGCCGGATCGACCGGCAGCTTCGTGGTCGGTCAGGCCGTCAGGGGGATCCGGGATCTTCGAGGTTCTATCTGGCACTGGAAGATGATCTGATGCGGCTTTTCGGTTCTGACCGTATTGCCTCTGTCATGGATCGCCTCAAGATACCGGAAGGGGAGGTCATTGAGCATTCGATGGTCACCAAATCCATCGAGCGTGCACAAAAACGGGTGGAAGCACGGAACTTCGATATGCGTAAACATGTGCTGGAGTATGATAATGTGATGAATCAGCAGCGGGAAGCGGTTTACGACCGGCGTCTACATGCCCTTGAAGGCCACAACCTGCGGGACGACGTCATGGAAATGATCGATAGTGTTACGGATTTAAAAGTCGCGATGTATACCGACCCGAAAAGTTATCCGGAAGATTGGGATCTGGACGGGCTCAGCTCGGACATGGCCCGTAATTTTCATGTGGCCGTCCATGTGGCTGAAGAAGGTATAGCGGATTTGAATATCGAATCTTTGACGGAAATGATCCGTGAAAAAATGATAGAATCCTATGGACATAAAGAATCAACGCTTGCCCCGTCGCCGGATTTGATGCGGGATCTGGAACGGTTTGCTACCCTGCATGTGATCGATAATGCCTGGCAGGAACATTTATATGAGATAGACCGTATGCGTGAGGGGATCGGTCTACGGGCTTATGGTCAACTTGATCCGCTGATTCAGTACAAAAAAGAAGCGTTTACCATGTTTGAAGAGCTGTGGGATCGACTGGATGAAGAAATCGTCAAAACAGTCTTCAGCGCCGAGCTGACGGAGGCGGAGGTGCCGCGTCAGGAGATGCCCACAAACATGCGGACCATTCACCAGGAAGCCACCGCTATGGATGCCATGCCTGAAAGTGATGAAGCCGACGGCGGCCAGGAGCCTGGTGCACAACGCCCTAAACAAAAACCGATAAAAGTAGATAAGAAAGTCGGCCGGAACGACCTCTGTCCCTGTGGCAGCGGGAAGAAATACAAAAAATGCCACGGAGCGGGCGTGGGATAGGAATTGGTTGATTGTCTGATTGGTTTCAAATAGACAATTAACCAATTTTAAATCAATCTATTACTTCTGCTTTCGGGGGGTTAATATACCCGTGATAGGCCTTGGCGACATTGGCATCCCAGGCATCGCCCAGATGGGCCATAATGCGGTAGGCGAAATGGAGCCGCTCACCCTGAGGCAGGGTATAAGCACCGGATATATTGGGATCATTTTGAAAAGTACCTGCGCCAAAGGGGTTGGTGCTCATCAGCCCATAATCCCTTACGTGCCAGTAGGTCGGGCTACGGAATGAATCTGGATGCTCCATGACGGCAATACCGGAACAACGGCCGTCGACCGGACCGGAATAGTCACACCAGCACGATCGTTTGCCCCAGCATTCGAATTCCCCGATACCACCGTATCCATTTTCAATCTGGCCGTCGCCGGATGCGTCCATCGTGGAAGCGACCCGTACTGAGAGGAAACCGCCTTCCTTGGTATCACCAAAATGAACATCTCCGTTGGCCGCCTCCAGCTCTAAGATCACATCGAAAATTTGAGCCAGATCATCTCGATTATCATATACCCGAAACTCGCGTGTCTCGTGGAGAAGGACCTCGCCTTCTGCCGTCTCCCAATCGCTATGGGCTCGTAAACGTCCGAGCACCGAACCGCTTTCCAGCAGGTCAAAAGATCGATGCACAGTACGACCGTGACCTTCCAACTCATCCCAGTTGTTCGTACCGTTTACCTCGCCATATGAAGTCCACAGCGACCTGTGATGTTCGTGATCTGTAGTCTCACCGGGCTTTTCTCCCACATTGGCGCGTGTTACGCAAGAACGGTACGGATCATTCACCGGATAACAGTAAGGACGAGCGAGTTCCGAACTATAATGATAGGCCGTAAACAACCGGTTTACGATAGCAATATCGACCCGATTATCCGGTGTGTCTTTGACCGTTACCCCCTGCAAGGTATTATCCCAGGTCACCTTGGGATTAACTACATATTCCCGTATTTCATTTTGCGCCAGATATTCGATGACCCAATGAAGGCAGGTCGTTCCGTTCTCAGAGACACACTGTCCGGGCATGGTGCGACCGGAAATAATATCAGTAATCCCGACGTTCGTACCTGCCGGTAGATCTACAGGTACACTGACGGGGCAGGCATGTCTGACATGTGGACCGGCGGTTACCAGAAGCCGCAGGGTAGGCATACGACGCCCTCCTAATCCTCACCGATTTGACCAACATCAAGATCAAGGTCTTCTCTGCGCTGAATCTTGGCAATCTTACCGTCCTCGACCCAAACAATACGATCCGAGACATCCAGCATTTTCAAATCATGCGTAGCGGAAATGATCGTCACCTCTTTTTCCGTATTCAGTCGCCTTAACAGCTCAATAATTTCACGGCCGGTCTGGCGGTCCAGGTTTCCTGTCGGTTCATCCGCCAGGACAATGGCTGGATCATTGGCCAGCGCACGAGCGACGGCCACGCGTTGCTGCTGCCCACCGGACAGTTCCAACGGCCTGTGCTGAACCCGGTCCCCCAGGCCTACCGTCTCCAATAGATCAACGGCTTTATCTATGGATTCGTCTGTTGACAACCCGGCAAAAATCATTGGCAGGGTTACGTTTTCCAGTGCCGTCATCACCGGGATCAGATTAAACGTCTGGAAGATATACCCAATTTTTCTACAACGCAGCCAGGCCAACTCGTACGCGTCCAGTTGAGCAACATCCACCTCATCGATATATACTTTGCCTGACGTCGGTTTATCCAGAGCACCGATCATATTGAATAAGGTTGATTTCCCTGAACCAGATGGGCCCATAATAGATATGTATTCGCCCCGTTTAATTTCGAGATCAATCCCCTTGAGCGCTTCCAACTCCAGTTTACCCATTTTATACACCCGTCTCACACCGCGGGTACGGACGATATTTTGAACATCTATATCCTGCGGCTCTGTGGTAACGGCTTGTTCTTCCGACATGCACAACCCCCTTCTCATATAGGTATGCGCAATTTGCACATGTTATTTTCCAGAATATGGAACTTGAGACTGATCATTATACTTCTGTTCGCATGGCATCGGCAGGCAACATTTTTGCTGCCTGCTGTGCAGGATAAAGCGCACCGACAATAGAAAGGAAAAGCCCAGCACCCAACGAGTATAAACCAAACTTCAAAACGCTCATTACCGGAAATACGGAAAGCGGCTCCATCCCATACGACGACATCATAGATACGGTCATAAAGAGGCATCCTAAAATGACACCGCC
Organism: uncultured bacterium; assembly: GCA_913051705.1. GTDB lineage: Bacteria > JAAXHH01 > JAAXHH01 > JAAXHH01 > JAAXHH01 > CAJXCW01. The sequence continues at coordinate 15,444 of CAJXCW010000007.1, read as the reverse complement.
CAGTGAACCGACCAACCCCTGGAATGCGGACTCCAGTAGAAACAACTCGATAATAAATATATCCAACGCCCCCAGACATTTCATCGTACCGATCTCCCGATACCTCTCGGTAACCGACATCAGCATGGCATTGGTAATTCCTACCACACAAACAAGCAAAGACAACGTCACCAGCCATATCTGTTGTGTTTCGGCCTCTGCGTCCGTCCCTTTTTGCTCCAGCAATGCCCTGACCTGCGAACTACCGCCTTCCAGCAGCGCTTTATTAAGGGCTGAAGATGTCAAAATAGACATCAAAAAAGCAATGCCGAAAAAGATTCCGCCAATGGTAATCAACGATCGCCAGAATCTGATTTTCAAGCTGCGAAAAGCAATTTCAATGGCTTTCGATAACGGCAGAGAAATTTGCCTTTGGCTCGGTTCGGCTGTTGCCGAATGGGTGGTCATATACGCTTCTCCTTATTTTTTATTACGTGCGACACAGCCAGGCCAATCAGCCCTTTTTCCATCAGTTGTTTAAGATAGGTCAACGTCGACACTTCCGCCTCCTTGCGTTCCAATTTATATCGTTCTCGAACGGTGGTAATGACATGATCCACCGTATTCTGACCATCACACAGCGACCATAGCCATGAACCGATCTCGTCCAGTACCACGGTCCGTTTTGATGGGACATAAAATACTCTGGACACGAGATTAAGCCACCAGGTCCTGCGACGCGGGATGGCCAGCACCACTTCGCCGTCCGTATTCTCTTCCCATTTTAACCGGCTATTACGTATCGGTTTGGATCGTAATAACTCTCTACGCGGCAACGATGGTGATTTCTTACGGAAGAACGCCATGGATAGAACACCTTTATCATTAGCAGGTAAGCAAATAGACTCGTACGCTGATTTGCTCATCGTAAAGCAACTGATGCAGTCCGGCGGGGACCATCCCTTTGCTCATTTGCTTCAATGACACACGACTGATTGCGCGATATCCAGTAACACCTCAGGCTGAGCGCCCTCGCCCATACGACGAAGCGTAAACAGTTTGTTTCCATCTGTGCAGTGCCAACTGCAACTATCGAAAGGTCGTCTGCGTGGTCTGCGCCATGGCAGCCAGGCCAGCCTTTTATGAACGGTTTCAGGATCAACGGTTGTTCCAGATGCCTGAACCCCTGGATGACGCAGGCGTTCTTCAGAAAGAGGGTCCAGGGTTTCAATTTCGTGACCATAGGTATCCTGAAACCACTCCTCAAAAGACCGACCTTTCAGATGCATCTCAGCCAGGCTTAGCCGTTCCAGCTCTATCTCCGACGATTTGTCCGTGAAGTTCAGCTTAATCTGACCGGTTAAGAATGAATGACTTTTGAGGGCGCATGTGACGGGTATCTCGAACTTCATTCCATACATAGCCCAGACAACCGTATCCCCCACGGGGTGATCCTGGAGCGTATTCAAAATCCTGGTTGCCAACGTCATTGTAGACTCACCGGCCCGACCAAGAATTTGCAAAAAAACGATGCGGGAACAGACTTCACAGCGCCAGAGAATCCCGTAAGCCTGAATGGGTTCATCACCATCTATCCGCCAATGAAACCCTTCTACCGCTCGATTTTCCAGGAGACGTTTATCTTTGATGAGGTTTAGATCCCGCCGAACTTTGATCGGCGGCGCTTTTTTTCGTCCTTTCTTCGTCAGGTTCTTCAGATATCTTTCTACTACTTTATCAATCGGTTCCTGTCCACGTGCGGGCTCCCATCGCAACTCGATACGCGGCATTTCCGCATCATCAAGTCGAAGATATCCGGTCGATGCATCTCCGCTAACTGCGCCGATACCCCAATCTTCAGGTATCTCCAAATATAAATGATGCCAACCAACAGCCGTCCATCTTGATGAGCCTCGCTTCATATACCCGTACCACGACTACGCTGATAGGCATTCATTTTTGAGATACTTGAAGGCTTCAATGGTGATCCGGACGATGGGACCGAGGGACGTTCAAGCAATCGAAGAAATCCCCAGGTATAATGAATGCCAGATCCGATAATGCATAACAACGCCGCCCATAAACACCATTGACCATAAGGTTGAAAATCCAACGTGTAAAGGAGTAACATACAAGAGGTCACCAAAGTGGTCACTTTACCCGTTACATTCGAAGGCACAACAATGTGGTATGGTTTAAAATATAAATAGATACCCACAACGACAATAGCAATATCTCGAAAAATAATCAGTGAAGCCATCCATACAGGAAAATCTCGAAAAATAACCAGGAAAATGGCCAGACAGCCTATCAATACCTTGTCGGCCAGAGGGTCAAGGATCAGTCCCCACCGGCTTTCCCATCGAAAACGCCGGGCAAGATAACCGTCGATCGCATCGGTTAAAAAAGCACCGCCGAGCAACGCCAGCGTCAGATAATCAAAGGCGTGTTTAAAACTCCAGTAGATCAAAGGAATAGGAAGAATACGCGCTATAGATACCAGATTAGGCGGCGTCCAGAATACGTCTGCTGTTTTTCGATGTCCGGTGGCCGTATCGAAAGTTGGCATTAAAACCTCTATGGAAATAAGTCCTGCCTTTTTTGGTCGCTACACGGCACGCGACGACGCCCAGAACGACACAACACCATTTTTACACCAGGGTGCGACGTAATATTTCCCGGGCGTGGGTCACAGCCATATCATCAACCGTCTCTCCGGCAAGCATACGGGCAATTTCCTGCACCCGGCCATCTTGGTCGAGATGGTTGATCTGAGTGACCGTCCGCCCTCGGGATGACTCTTTATGAACCGTGAAATGGGTATGTCCCCAACAGGCCACCTGATGTAGATGGGTGATACATAAGACCTGATGCGATTGGGAAAGCAGCTTGAGTTTTTGTCCTATAGATTCGGCAATTCGGCCCCCAATCCCCAGGTCTACTTCATCGAAAACAAGGGTGCGGACCTGGTCAGATTCAGCCAGAATCACCTTGAGAGCAAGCATCACACGGGATATTTCACCGCCTGAGGCGATGTGGACCAACGGCTTGAGCTCCTCCCCCTGATTGGGTGAAATCAAGAATTCTACATGGTCCATACCAGAAGCATCTGCCTGATATGATTTTCCCTCGATAACGATAGGGCCATCTGCAACCTCGTGCCATCCGATATGTACCTGAAAAAGAGTTTTCTTCATGCCCAGTTCAGTCAGTTCCTTTACCACTCGTGTTTCCATCCTGGATGCGGTTTTTTTTCGAGCCGTCGATAGTTTTTCCGCTTTCGCCGTGAGATTTTTTCGAGCCTGTTCCAGGGCCTCTTCCAGTTCGGCCCGGTGTTCGTCGGCTGTCTCCAGTCGATTAATCTCATCGGCCATACGATCCCGATAGACGCACACCTCTTTGAGGGTGCCGCCATATTTTCTTTTGAGCATTTTTAACTGTTCAAGCCGTTCCTGCACTTCGTCCAGACGAACCGGGTCGAATTCTATTCTATCTCGATACTGTTGTAGAAAAACGACGACATCATCCAGATAGTAGCGTGCCGACCGGGCATTGGAAACCGGTTCACTCAAAGAAACGTCAATCCGTTCGATATCCTCCAGTGAACGAATAATCTGAATAAGCTGATCAATGACCGCATCTTCCCGTTGCGACAACGCTTCATAAGCGGTGGAAGCTACCTGAATCAATTGTTCGGCATGTTCCAGAACCGCGAGTTCCTGCTCCAGCTCGTCCTCCTCACCAGGATAGACATCCGCCTTCTCCAATTCTTCTAACTGAAACTGATACAGCTCACGACGTTCCCGGGTAGCCAGATTTTCCTCATCAAGTTGTTTTAGAGCCCGTGCCGCTCCGGAAAAATGACGAAAGGCATGAGCGACCTGTTCTTTCAGCCGTTTGATATCACCGAAACCGTCCAGAAAGTTAATGTGTGTACGCTGATCCAGCAAAGACTGGTGATCATGCTGGCCATGTAGATCAACCAGGAACTCCCCCAGACGTTTTAAAACGGTCACGGTAACCGGATGCCCATTGACTGTACAGCGACTTCTACCATCCCGAGTCACATCACGTCGAATGATCAAGGTTCGGTCTTCAATTTCAATATCTAAATCTTCCGGTAGTGGAATCATGGGCTCATCCGATTTCCATTCAAAAAGCCCTTCAACTGTGGCCGAATCCATACCGGACCGGATAGCGTCCTTCGTTGCCCGACTACCGAGAATCAACCCCAGAGCCCCTATTAAGATCGATTTACCGGAACCGGTTTCGCCGGTCAGTATATTGAGCCCTGATGAAAACTCGATATTGACCTCGTCGAGTAGGGCATAATTCTGTACTATAAGATTCGTAAGCATAAGAGTAGATGCAAAAAAAAGGGACATGGAATACAAGTCGATACGCCCTGCCTGCTACTTTTTATCTTGTATCGTGAACCCTGTATTCTGTATCGAGACGATCATCCGGATCGTTCATCTCTCTCCCCATTTCAACTTGGTTCGCAGCACATCATAAAACGACCGACCGGGATATCGAATCAGTTTGATGGTATACGGCGCTCGCCAGAGTTCGATACAATCGCCGGGTTGAATTAACACACTTTCCTGACCATCGATCGTAAGCATCAGATCCGGATGATCGGCCCGGACTTCAAGAGCCACCCGATCATGAGAAGACAGCACCATGGCCCGATTGGACAAGCTATGCGGGCAAATCGGCGATAGGATCATCGCCTCCAGTTCAGGCACGACAATCGGACCGCCGGAAGCCAGTGAATAGGCTGTAGACCCGGTAGGCGTTGAAATAATCAACCCATCGCCAATAACAGTATTGACATATTCCCCGTTGACCAGGAGGGTCATCTCGATCACCCGGCAAATGGCACCTTTATCGATGACGATGTCATTGAGTGCCGAATAGATCTTTCCGAGACCGCCAACGGATCCCCGGCCGCCATTAACATGGGCTTGAAGCACCAGACGTGTATCCAGAAAATATGCCCCTTGAACAATATGGTCAAGGGCAACTATCAATTCATCCGGCGTCGTCTGCATCATAAATCCCAGCGTACCTGTATTGACGCCGAGGATAGGGATGTCGGATCCACCGACCAACCGTGCTGTTTTAAGTAACGTGCCGTCACCACCGATGGCGATTACCCAGTCAACCTCTTTAACGACCATGGGCTCCGATTCGACAACACGGCAGTGATCTCGTAAACGATCATCATCGATTGACTCGGCCAGACTGTCGGTTAATGACGGTTTCATGACTTTTTCTTCCAACCACTGCAGCAGCCAGGGAATCAAACTCTGAATGATCGGTTTACCAGGATTAGCAATAATGCCGACACGTTCCATTAAAATGACCGTCCAATGAGATACTCTGCCCAGTTGATCAAATATTGTTTGTATGGCGATACCGGTAGGACATCCAGATTATCCATCACCGTAGCGATACGTTGCTCAGCTAATACTCTGGCATACTCAACGCCTCCCAGAGCAATCATCAATTGTTTTACGCGCTGGACTTTATCATCAGATGCCTCCGGATTTCCAACGACCTCCAACATCAGTTGCTTTTCAACACATGTCGCCTTTTGAAAAGCATGACATAAAATGACGGTCCGTTTTCCTTCACGAATATCGGAACCGACCGGCTTACCTAAGGTAGCTTCATCACCGATTAAGCCCAGAATGTCGTCCTGGAGTTGAAATGCCGTTCCGCAGCCACCGGTGAAATCGGCGATGGCCTTAACCTTAGGATGTTTCGGGTTGGCTATATTCAGACCAATCATAGCCCCTGCCATACCGGCGAACTGATAGAGCGCCCCGGTTTTTCTCCAGAGCATATCGAAAACAACTTCCTCACTCATCGTATCAATAGATGCCTTGGTATATTGAATATCCAATGTCTGTCCACCGACCAGGGCCAACAGGACCTCTGTTTCCAGATATTGAATCAACCACAGGACGACCTCTGCGTTATCAGAGGACCGGTCATACAGTTCAGACAGGAGAGAAACAGCCCAACCATGCTGCACCTCTCCGGTCATCATACCTATAGACATACCGTAATGTTGTGCTTCAGACTCGGTATATCCAGGACGTTCCAGGGCACGGCGACGAAATTCTTCATGTACCGTCGGCTGCCCCCGGCGCAACGGATCACGATCCATAATATCGTCATGTACCAGGGTCCATGTATGAAATAATTCCACGGCCACGGCTGCCGGGGTAGCAAGACGCTCGTCCCCTCCAACGGCGCCGCAGGCGAAATACAATACACAGGGTCGAAGTACTTTTCCTCCTGCCATGACGTAACTGTAGACCGCATCATGGATATCTTCGGGCACAAATAAGGTCTTACGCCGATCCTGTGCCAGATAATCAAGCACCCAGGTTTTTCGTTCCGCCAGGGCGTCGAAAAACTGTTGCTGTTGTTCAGAATTCATGGGCATACGCTTCCGTTACGCATCCTGACCATTATTCGGGTCTGACGAAGAAAACGGTTCCAGAATAAATTTACCATCTTCGATACGTACCAGCTTTTGAATACATGCTTCAGCATCGTTCAACTGCCGTGTACAGGTTTGAGAAAGGATCACGCCTTCTTGAAACAGGGACAACGATTCATCCAGCGTCAACTCTCCTCGTTCCATAACGACAACAATTTCTTCCAGACGCTCAAGCGCTTTTTCAAAGGTCTTTTGAGGTTCTTCACTCATTATAAAGCCTTCCGGATCAGCAAATTGGATGAGCAGGTGTATGAAGGGACAAAATTCATTTGACCCTGATAAAATCAATCATCAAACAGATTGAGCCGAACAACATCTTTGTCCTTCTCTATTCTCTTTTTATCCCTTGGTGTAGTCGAAGGGGCTGTTTTTTTTCGTGTGTGTTCTACCCGGCAGATCACTTCGCCCTTATGAAAATGAACATCCATACGGTCGCCTATTTTTAAACGAGCGGCGTCCTGAATAATTTGTCCATCCGGTGTACGACACACGGCGTAACCACGCCCCAGCACGGCGAGTGGGCTGAGGGCTTGCAACTGTCCTGCCAGGCTACCGAGACGTTGGGTCCGATTTTTGTGCAGGTGTTTATATTGATCGGTCATACGATGAGATAAATCGTCTATCTGTTGGGCATACTGTCTGATCGAATTCAGGGGTTGTCGAAACCCATAACTGGACAGGATGGACTCCAGTTGTTGCCGTCTGCGGGTTACTCCGGTCGTCATGGCGCTGTGGGTGCGGGTGAATGCACCGGCAACACGGCCAAGCAATTCCTGTCTATCCCGGACGACCAGTTCAGCCGCTCCCGAAGGAGTTGGCGCACGTAAGTCGGCTGCAAAATCAGAGAGCGTGAAATCAACCTCATGTCCAACAGCAGATATAATCGGGATATTGGATTTATATATAGCACGAACTACAGGTTCTTCATTGAAGGCCCAGAGGTCTTCCATGGAACCGCCGCCACGACCGACGATCAGGACATCAACCCCACCAAATATATTCATCTCGTCGATGGCTGTCGCGATTTCATTTGCAGCACCTTCGCCCTGTACAGGTACAGACCTTAGAATGATCGTCACCCAGGGCGCCCGGCGATGCAGCACCTGAATGATATCTCTAACCGCAGCGCCTGTGGCGGAGGTAACTACCCCCACACAATCGGGATATGCCGGCAACGGTTGTTTATTACCCTCATCAAATAGGCCCTCTTCAGCAAGTCGGGTTTTCAACTGTTCGAAGGCTGCTTGCAACGCCCCTGCGCCCACCGGCTTCAAGCGTTTTGCTACAAGCTGATATTGACCCTGATTCTCGTATACCGTAAGTGCGCCCTGGGCGACCACCTCCATACCATCTTCAGGCTGGAAGGTCAGTCCCTTGGTGGAAGATCGCCACATAACGCAGCGCAACTGACTGCGAGTATCTTTAAGTGAAAAATACATGTGCCCGGAAGTATGGTGCTTGAAATTGGAGATCTCCCCGGATATGGAAATCCGGGGAAACGTATCCTCAAGGAGGGCTTTAATACCCGTCGTTACATCGGACACAGTATATATGTCGGACTCGGCCGTCATACCATTTATCCTGTATGATATACGGTTCTAAGAGGGTGTACGGAAAGTTCATCCTGACGGCGAACGGCTGCAAAAGGCGCTCTCTGCGTTGTGCTGCATCGCCATTTCATAGAAATGCCTGCTTCGCACGCTTTGATACCGCCTTTTTCGCTCGTTCTTTGGTCTACGGAGCAACTTCCCGTACACCCTCTAAGGACATGGTAGCTGTGTCCCAATGACATGACCGTAGGGATGCGATAGATGGCGTCCCTACGGTTTTTATAGTGAGCTATTATGTCTCAGATTTCTATCTCGGTGCGGTTTCTGGTTGAATTTGTTTTACGCGCAGGAAATCTGACGCGTGGTTTTGCCGGACGAAGCCGGGCGCTGGAAGGAACCAGAGGGCATAAGGGGCTTCAGAAGTCCCGACCGGATGATTATGAAGCAGAAGTCCCGGTCTCGTTCTCGGTCGAGCGTGATGGGTTGAAAATCGATATTACAGGTCGCATGGATGGTTTAACCCGTTCTGATGACAGACCACTGATCGAAGAAATTAAAACAATCACCGGCGAATTTGATTCCTCCCGGCCGGATAATCCAGTGCATTGGGCTCAGGCCAAAGTGTACGCCGCGATCGTCACCCACCAGCAGGAATTTCCACAAGCAGATATTAAGTTGACCTATGTCCGCCTTGATCCCTGGGAGGTGCATGAGGATACCCGCACCTTCTCTCATGAGGATCTGGCGGCGTTTTTTGATGATTTGCTGGTCCAGTTTTTGAAATGGCGTCGTGTTTATTTTGATTGGGCCGCGCAGCGAAATACAACGATAGACACGCTTGAATTCCCTTTTGCTGAATATCGTCAGGGGCAACGCCGCTTGGCCGTCGCCACATACCGGGCTATCGAGTTGGAATGCCGCCTGTTCGCCCAGGCGCCTACCGGCATAGGTAAAACCATTTCCGTCTTATTTCCGGCGATTAAAGCGCTTAAGGAAGGGCATGCCGAGAAGATTTTCTATTTGACGGCCAAGACCATCGGTCGTACCGTCGTAGAAAAGGCGCTGGACGATATGCGTCGCAAAGGGCTTTCCATCAAGAGTGTGACGCTGACAGCGCGTGATAAAATATGTTTTAACCCGCACGGCCTGGCCACCTGTGATCCCGATCAATGCGAGTACGCCATCGGTTATTTCGACCGAATCAACGATGCGGTGACAGAAACCTTTGCCCATCATCATGCGATGACTCGATCGTTTATAGAAGACCAGGCGAATAAACATAAGGTGTGTCCTTTCGAATTCTCCCTCGATCTGTCGCTCTGGGCGGATGTCATCATCTGCGATTATAATTATGTTTTCGATCCACGGGCGTATCTCCGCCGGTTCTTTTTGGATCAGACGGGCCGTTACCTTTTTCTTATCGATGAGGCGCACAATCTGGTTGACCGAGCTCGAGAGATGTTTTCCGCTTCCTTATCCAAACGTATGTTTCTGGATCTGCGGCGTCATCTTAAACCACACGCTCCGGTGATAGCCAAACGATCAGGCGCCGTCAATTCAGCCCTGCTGACCTACCAAAAACGCTGCAAAGAAGAAGGAAAAAACAATACCTGGGTAAGTACAGATCTACCTGAGGACGTCCTTAAACCTTTACATAAGCTGGTCGACGCGGCCGAAGAGGTCCTGGCCCAGAATCGACCGCTGCCTCACCGCGATGAACTGCTTGAATGCTATTTCGAGGCCTTGGCCTTCCTGCGTATTGCGGAATTATTCGATGGCAGATATATAACCTATGCGGAGAAATTCCGTAAGGATGTGACCTTGCGTCTGTTCTGTCTGGATCCATCCTACCTATTACAGGAGGGTTTACAGCGCGGTACGGCATCCATATTTTTTTCCGCCACGCTGACGCCGTTGGATTATTTCCGAGAGATTCTGGGCGGGGAAGAGGAGGATCCGATGATGTATCTGGATTCTCCGTTTCCATCTGAAAATTTCCGGCTTCTTGTGGCCGACCATATCGGGACGTCCTACAAACAACGTGACCAGACTTACGACACCGTGGCCTATGCTGTCGCTTCTCTCGTGCAGGGCAGGCAGGGCAATTATCTGGTCTTCTTCCCCTCCTATCGATATATGCAATCGGTCTACGAGCAGATCAACACGCTTTATCCGGACCTGAATGTCCACCTGCAAACATCCGGTATGACGGAAACAGAGCGGGAGGATTATCTGGCCTTATTCGATACCAACACCGTGGGCACATTGATCGGTTTTGCCGTCATGGGCGGCTTGTTCGGTGAGGGCATCGATCTGGTTGGGGATCGCCTCGTGGGGGCGGCTGTGGTAGGCGTCGGTCTGCCCCAGATCTGCCTTGAACGGGAGTTGATACGGGATTATTTTGCAGCCCGGGAGGCGGACGGGTTTGCCTATGCCTATATGTTCCCCGGCATGAACCGGGTTTTACAGGCTGCGGGCCGGGTTATTCGCACGCCGGAGGATAGGGGAGCGGTCCTGCTGATCGATCAACGATTCGGCCATCGTCGATACCGGCGCCTGTTTCCTGCGTGGTGGCATCCGGTACAACAAGTGCGGCGGTCTGAAGAGATTGAAGAGGCGGTGAAGGCGTTTTGGAATTTGAAAAACTGATGGCCTGAGAACAAGCCGGTTTTATATCAAGTATCAAATATATCTTGTATATTAGAAAAACGTATCTGTATTTCAAAATATGATCCCTCGTTTTGTACAATCGCATATTGAACACTCGTTGACGCAGTATCCGGCCGTGGTTCTTTCCGGGGCGCGGCATCCTGGGAAGGCCACCAATGCCAGGACGTTTTCAGATATCTATTTCGATATCGAGCGGGAAGAAGACCTGACGCGTCTTGATATTGAATGGGGCCGGCATATGCGTGGGGAAGAACTGGTAATTCTGGATGAGATTCAGCATGCCTCGGAGGTCTTGTTACGTTTACGCGCCATTATCGACGAACAATACGGACAGAACGGCCGTTTTCTCCTCACCGAATCATTTGCCTCGCCGTTGATTAAATCGCTTGAAGGCCGCGTTATCGTCTGTGAATTATCCCCCCTTTTAATTGATGAGGTGGACGAAGAGCAGCAGGATGCATTATGGGCGACCGGTGGGTATCCTGAGAATATCGGGGCTTTGGAACCGTTTCCGTCCTGGCAGCAACACTATCTGGATCAGATGGTGCAACGGGACTTACCCAATTGGGGGTTCCCCGCATCGCCGCGTGTTACGGAAAGGCTGTTCAAAATGCTGGCTTCGGTGCATGGTCAACTCTGGGTTGGCGCCAGTTGGGAGGGTTGGGTCATCGAACAGATGATCAGCCGCCTTGAGGTGACCGGGGAGCCTCTTCAGGCGACCCATTTCGGCACGAGTGATCGGTTTACGCTCCACCTTCTGCTGGAATATCGGGAGAAGCGCTGGGCAATAGACATTACTATTTCGAGTCACCCTGAACACGACATGCTCGTCCGCCTGCGTTGCCGAACTGGTAGGTGCTGATCATGCCATATTGGTCAGCCGGACCAACGAGCCTGTAGAACATGAAGGGGTCCTTTCGATGGATCTGCGCCGTACGCTGGAGATGCTGTTGGGATGATGGAAAATGGTGGTTGAGTGATTGAAAAGAAAAAATCGATCAGTTACATTTCAGTTAACTCCGTAATTAACGCTACTTCAATATCGTCCGCCTGAGGCCCAGACTCCATGAACAAAGAATGGCGCCAAAATAGCGATCAATTTGTATTTGAGACCCAATATCATCGCACTTGATCTATACTGTCTCATAACTATGTAGCCCAAAAATGGCGCCGTTCGTAGTTTCGTCGTTTCGTAGCTTCGTAGCTTCGTAACATCAGGAGAGAAAATGACCAGAAAAATTGCCATTATAGGCGACACAAACGACGGCGGTTATGGTCATTCTCTTGACCAGGCGTTTGTCGGTGTAGAGGGGGCGGAAATCGTTGCCCTGGCTGATCCGGATAAAGCTGGAAGAGCCGACTTTATGGAACGTACGGGCACCAGGACGGGCTATACCGACTATACCGAAATGTTAAAAGTCGAGCGACCTGATATTGTCGTCGTAGCCACCCACGAAATGAGCAATCATCTCGCAATGGTGCTGGCATCAGCGGCACAGGGGGCGCATCTCTATGTTGAAAAACCGCTCGCCCGAACGCCAGCGGAAGTGGATCAGATGCTGGACGCCTGCGACCGGGCGGGCGTGATGCTGGTGATGGCGCATCCCTGGCGCGGACGACCTGAAATCCAGAAACAGGCGATTCCGATGATCAAGGAAGGGAAAATCGGCGAACCACGATGGGCCCGTATGTACGGCTTCGGCGGCAAACTTGGCGGGGACCAGTGGTTTATCGATCTATATCCGCATTTCTTCGATTTCCTCTGGCAGGTCTTCGGTGAGCCGTTGTGGTGCCAGGCGCTGATCACCCAGGACGGACAGCCGGCCACGCCGGCGGATATAAAAGAGGGCGTATTCGGTATGGGCCTGTCCGCCGGTAACGGGATCTGGGTGCACTATCAGTTTGCCGGCTTCAATGTTGAATTCGAGTCTTATGCAGGAGACGGCCTGGAGAATCCCTACCGGATCGACATCCACGGGACAGCCGGTACGCTCTGTCTGCCGGGCCCCACTCAGGATGGCCCCGATATCTATTATCATCCCCACACGAATCCGCAGCTTGTGGGGGATGACCGATGGGAGATTCTGGCCCATGAAGAGGTGTCAGGCGGTCAGAAATGGATCAACGCCCATCACCGCATGGCCCGGTCCATGCTGGATATGCTGGACGGCAAAACGCCGGAATACGAGTTGTGCCTGGGTCAGATTGCGCGTCGTCACATGGAAATGGCCATGGCCGCTCGTCTGTCCCATATTAGAGGCACCCGGGTTTCGTTGCCGATGGATGAGACGGGGAATCCTTTTGAGGGGTGGGGTGGATAATTGGCGCTTGGTGAGGGTTTTGTGTGTAGGATAAGGCGGTGGACAGGTGAACGAAGAACGGCCAAAACGCCAGGACGAACTGTATGAATTAGAGCTATACCGTCGGCTGCTCGATTATATTCCTGCCGAACTCGGTGTCCTCGATCTGGAAGGACGGTTCCTCTATAACACGCCGGCCGGTTCTGGTAAGCCGCCATAAAGGGCGGCCTGGCCGGCGCCGAACAAAGCCTGAGGGGATGAGCGCCTTTTAACTTTTACCGTGTCCTATAATTGCTGAATCCCTGCGGGATCCAGCGAGCGCTGCGCGGTTCATAAATCAACAATTGGATCAATATGCTATCCGCTACTTTTCAAGGACCATATAAAATTGAGGCCTTAGAGACGGATATCCCATCGCCAGGCGATGGTGAAGGCCTGGTGAAGGTATATGCGTCGGGTATTTGCGGGTCGGATCTGGCAATTGTGTCGGGGCAGCATCCACGGGCGAAACCGCCGCTGGTGATCGGACATGAGTTTGCCGGTGAGGTGGTATCGCTCGGTGGGGGAGATACAGGCGAATTTCAGACCGGAGACCGGGTGACGTTGTTTCCCTTGCTGACCTGCGGCACGTGTTACGCCTGCCGCAATGGCTTCAGCCATGTGTGCGCCTCTTTGCGGTTGATCGGTTTTGATCGTAACGGGGGGATGGCGGATTATGTGACCGTTCCGGTAGATCTTCTGGTCCGGTTGCCCAATGATATGACCTACGATGTCGGCGCTTTGATTGAACCGCTGGCCGTATGCATCCACGCGGTCGGCAGGACAACAGTTCGTAAGGAAGACGCAGTAGTCGTCCTGGGAGCGGGGCCTATCGGCCTGTTGACGGCGATGACGTTGCGGTCCATAGGGGTTGAAAAACTGTATATCACGGACATCGATCCGTTCCGCCTGGATATCGCCCGGTCCTTAAAATTTGATGCGGTGGACAGCAGTCAAACAGATATCGTCGAATACATCAAAGCGGCGACAAACGGCGATATGGCGGACCGGTTGTTCGAAGTGGCCGGTGTCCAGGCTTCAGCGACGCAAATGACGGAGCTGGTTCGACCACGGGGCACGATCGTCAACGTCAGTGTATTTAAAAAGCAGCCGGTCGTTGATATGCGGTCGGTTAATTTCAAGGAACTGACCCTCATCGGTACCAGAGTCTACACGCAGGATGATTATCGCATCGCTCTGGACATCGCCGGGGCGATGCCGTTGGACCAGATCGTATCACATCGCCTGCCGCTAACGGAGGTGGCAGGTGCGTTCAAGACCATATTTGATGGGAATCAAGTGTGTAAAGTGCTGTTTACTTTTGGGCCTGAATAATTCATAACGGATGTTACGCAGCGGGGCATGTGGCGGGTAGTATAAATTAAGAGAGATACCATATTACATCTCAGGTTACAACATGCGAAAAATCGAGCCTATAGCATATCCTATACTGTTCACCCATGCCGCCAGACCATCTGCTACCTGCCACAGGCCACCTGCGCTGATGTTGCGCTGCTTGCTGCGTAACATCAGTAAGTCAATTTACCATGGAGAATTATATGTCGGTATTGGATTCATTCAGGTTGGATGGGAAAGTGGCCCTTGTGACCGGCTGCCGAAGAGGCATCGGGCGGGGGATGGCGGAGGCGCTGGCGGAAGCCGGGGCCGATATAATCGGGGTAAGTACGTCTCTCGAGGCCTCAGGAAGTGAGATCGAGCAGGCGGTCACGTCTCATGGTCGTCGATTTAAAGGGTATCAGGCAGACTTCAGTGATAGAGCGTCATTATATGGTTTTATAAAACAGGTTAAGTTGGATTTCCCGGTGATTGATATTCTTATTAACAATGCCGGGTTGACGCTCCGTAAACCGGCTGCGGAGCATCCAGACGAATACTGGGATAAGGTCATCGATGTCAACCAGCATGCCCCGTTTATTCTCAGCCGGGAGATCGGTAAAGATATGATCGCTCGCGGGCGAGGTAAAATTGTATTTACTGCTTCCCTGCTGACCTTCCAGGGGGGAATTACGGTGCCCGGCTATGCCGCCTCCAAGGGCGCTATCGGCCAGCTAACCATGGCTCTGGCCAACGAATGGGCGTCAAAAGGGGTCAACGTCAATGCGATCGCCCCCGGGTACATCGACACGGACCTGACCACCGCCCTGAAAAATGATCCGGTGAGATCGAAAGCCATCGCAGATCGTATCCCCGCAGGACGATGGGGGATGCCGGATGATTTCAAAGGCGCAGCCGTCTACCTGTGTTCCCGGGCCTCGGATTATGTCCACGGGGCGATTCTTACCGTCGATGGGGGATGGATGGGAAGGTAAAAAAATGGTGATTTGGTGATTTGGTGATTGAAAATAATTCAGACAATTAACAAATCAAC
>CAJXCW010000006.1 GCA_913051705.1 uncultured bacterium | reverse complement strand
GGCAACAGCCAACGTAAGTTCGCTGCGGCTGCGGCCAGAATGAATTGCTGTAGTACGTCAGACATCTTGAGTCCCCTGTGATTCTGCAGGATTTGTACATGCCGTTTCAGCCTTGTCCAGCTTGCAAAACCGTACTCCCGCGCCAGGACCGCCTGCACATCCTGTAGGGACACACGGACACGCGATGCACCATTGGTCAACGACGCACGAATGCGTTCTACCGCGACCATATCATCCGCAAGGTACGCACGTAATAACTCTTTGGCTTGGTGTTTTAGCTGGAGAAGACTGGGCTGCGAAGGTAAACCCTTCGAAGGCATAGGAACCCTCTCTCATATATCGCCCGGCGTCCGCAACCTCAGGCAGAAAGAGGGTTGATAGGTGCTGCAATAATGCATTGAAGATGGACTCAGTCCTTCCCGCGGACGTGGCGGCTGTCTCCAAACAGCCTGATGGGTAAGGTAAGGACCGAGGGGCAGGATGTCAAGAGTCAAGTAGGCAAGTGGCGAAGCACGAAGTAAAAAGCATAATCTACACCATCTCCTCATTTAACCTGACACCGAACCCCGGCCTGTCCAGCGGCGAAATGACACCATCGTGCATCCGTGGTTCATCCATCCAGAGCAGGTTCTCAGGCGTATCCCACCGCGCCGGATGTGTCTCAGCCAAATCCATACAGTCGGTGGCAGCGATGAAGTGGAGGCTCCAGATTTCGCCGCCCCGGTGGGGGCATACGGGGATGCGGTGGGCGCGAGCCAGGTCAAGGATGCGCAGGCCGGCGGTGAGACCGCCGCACCAGGTGAGGTCGGGCTGCCAGAGGCCGAGGGCGCCGGTACGGGCGAGGTCGGCGAAGCTGTGGTGGGAGAAGTCGTGCTCGCCGCCGGCAAGGAGGACGGGGGTGAGTTGTGGGCGCAGGGCAGCGAGTTCGTCCAGATGGTCGGGGGTGAGGACATCTTCAAACCAGTAGATCCGGTAATCAGTTAGAAGGTGGTGCATCTCCAGCGTGACCTCGGCGTCCCAGGACATGTAGCAGTCAATCATAAGCAGCGCGTCGGGATCTAATCTCTTCCTCGCCTGTCCTGCCTGTTCGATAGCTGTGTCGTAATCGGCATCTGATTGCCACCGATGGGAAAATTTGACGGCGGTATATCCCAGATCGCGCGCCCGGGCAAAGTCCTGGCCTGTCGCATACGCCCGCACAGGGTGCTTCTTCAATCCACCGAGCAGGTCGTATACCGGTTTGCCTTCGGCCCTGCCGAGCAGATCCCACAACGCCAGATCGACCCCACTGAGCGCCATGAGCGCGATGCCCTTGCGGCCATACGGCAATGATTTGAAATACAGATGATCCCAGATCGTCCGGATATCCTTGATACTACCCACGGTCTTCCCAATCAATAATTCACGCAGATGCCCGTTGATGATCAGCACCCCCGGTTCCCCTCCACCGCCATACCCATAGCCCGTCACGCCCGCATCCGTCTCGATCCGCACCACGATCTGCCAGAAATGCGATTGCCAGGCGCCCTGGGCCCTGTTGCGCCACTTCGGATATACGGCTTTTACATCTGTGATTTTCATAGTCGGCTCCTGAGCATCATCCGATAAGTCAGTCGATCAACAGATCAATCCCTACAATATCACCTTTCCCCCGGTCTCCATCGCGTGGTAGGCGGCTTGCGCGATACGAAGCGCCGTACGGGCGTCTTCTGCGGTGATCACGGGCACGACATCCTGTTGGAGACAATCAAGAAAATGAGTGATAAGGTGTTTCACGGAATCAGGATACGAGACCTCAGGAAAGGCTTCCTGCTCAACAGGCTGCCGGCCGATCGTATATCGTAACGTCAGGTCCGCATTTTCGGTCCAGATGGTGCCATTTCTACCGGCGAGCATCAGAGACTCTTCCCGGGTCGGTGTCTCAATGCCCCAACTGCAGACCAGATGACCTATAGCGCCGTTATCAAAACGAAGCAACATCGAGGCCGTATCTTCGCCGCCCATCTGCTTATGGACGTAAGTACCGGATTCCGCCTGTACCGACACGACCTCGCCTACCAGCCATCGAAGCAGGTCGATGCGGTGCATGCCTGAGTCGATCAGGACGCCGCCACCCGTCTGTACCGGATCAATGCGCCAGCCCTTAATATCCGAGAACCCCAGGAACGCTCCTTGACATAAAAAGATCTCCCCAATGGACCCTGAATCAATCAGTGCTTTCGCGCGTTGGTGGTGGCGAAGAAAACGATGGTTGAGACTCACCATAAGTAAGACCCCGGCCTGCTCGGCAGCTTCGATCATTCGGTCGGCCTCATCCATGGTGGCAGCGATCGGCTTTTCCGTCAGGATGTGCTTACCCGCCCGGGCCGCTGCGATAGCCATGGGCGCATGCAGATGATGGGGAACGCAAAGATGCACCGCATCCACCCCTGGATGGTTTAACACCTTTTCCAGGGAAGTAGTGCCCAGATCCGCCCCCCAGCGCTCGGCAGACTGCTGTGCATGTTCTTCGGTACGCGAACAGATGGCGACAACACGCGCCCGCTCCGGGATCTCCGATATCGCTTCCGCGTGTAAATTTCCGAACCGGGTGCCGATAACTGCTACGCCGATCGGACGTGAGATTCGTGGCATCAGCAGACACTCCAAATAAGACCAGATGGTGAATGGTTACAAGAACGGCTACATGTAAGAAATAGATTGGAGGATTAGCCGGAAATAAAACAGTGCAGCCCGGTAGGATCAGTGGCCTGGCCGGCTTGATGAACCGCACCGACATAGGTCTGGGCTACACGTATATTGTGAAGAAAAAATAAAATGGGCGCTAGTGGGATCGAACCACTGACCTCCACGATGTCAACGTGGCACTCTAACCATCTGAGCTAAGCGCCCTTGTTATCTTAATATGACCAAACTGATACCGAGGGCCGGACTCGAACCGGCACGGACTATTGAGGTCCGGGAGATTTTAAGTCTCCTGTGTCTACCAATTTCACCACCCCGGCGTATCACATACTCTGTATCACCGGCATCATATTGGGTCCATAAAAATACGGGACAGCCCTGTTTAAGTCAAGGGAAAATATGGGGCGGCAGAAGGCAAAATAGCAGAAGGCAGAAAGCAAAAGGCGGTAGGCAGTAAGCGGTAAGCGATAGGAGGTTTTTCAATCAACAGATCAGCCGGCCAGCCAAATGATCAGGCAGGTAAAAGGACAAAAATATGGTATTCCCCGATGGGATGATTCACTACCGTACACTTTCGACATCACTTCTTATTGGAGCCATTTTGTCATGCCCGAAAGCCTTAATCGGGCATCCATATGACCGATCCCTGCTATGGATGCCCGATTAAGGCTTTCGGGCATGACAGTACTATGACCTGATTAGACCAGTTTTCAAAAGTATACGGTCATGAATGGGATAATTGTCTTGACAATATGGGCGAATTACAGAAAAATGACGCTTCACGCTTCACTTCAAAGGAACCCTCATGCGTCTCGGCGTTGTTGGTATGCTGCCCAATACGTTACAACCGGCGGCAGATGATCAGAGTACGGAAACAAGGATGATCGGTGTGACCGGTACTCAGGTAGTCCATATGCTACCGAATGATTTCCGTACATTTACATCCAATCAGTTTGATAGCGTTCTTGAGATGGGTTTTACCGGTTTCGGCCACCATTTCGGTGGTGATCCGACTACGGTTACCGAGGAAGAATGCGGGCGTGGATGCGAGATATGGGAATCGCTTGGCCTGGAGATGGCTCAGTTTCTGCTCCTCTATGGGGAATGTCTGTTCGATCCGGACGACACGGTGCGGCGCCGGGTCATCGATAAAATCCAAGCTGGAAACCGAATGGCGCGACACCTCAAGGCCGGTGTCCACCTGATCCGTCCCGGCAGTCTTAATCCGGCCGGTTCCTGGACGCCCCATCCGGACAACCATACGTCGGAGAGTGTAGATCGTTTTGTCGATTCGCTGCGTGAAATCGGGGATGATGCCGAAACCAATGGTGTGACGGTTGTGGTGGAGTGCCATGTGGTCTCTATCATGCGCAATCCAGATATTTGCGTTGAGGTGATCGAACGCGTCGGCTCGTCCCGGATACGCGTGGTGATGGATCCGGTCAACCACTTTGAGTCGATTCATCAGGCGTTCAACAGTACGGCGCAACTAAACTATATTTTTGATCGCCTCGGTCCCATTTCACCCATTGGCCATGCCAAAGACATCCGCGTCGGTAACGATCTGGTCTCTCATCTTGACGAAGAGGTTCCCGGTGAAGGGATACTTGACTATAAGACGTTTCTTACGCGTTTCCAGGCCATCAATCCAGACGGTTATCTGCTGTTCGAGCATATCCCACCAGAGAAAATTCCGGCCGCGAATGCGTTCGTCCGGCGAGTAGCGGCGGAAGTAGGGGTGGAGATATAGTGGATTTACCGCCGCCACTCATCAATCAAAGACGCCACCAACCCCGTCGAGCCCGTCTGGTGACTTGCACCCAGACCGGCACCGTTGTCGCCGTGAAAGTATTCATGAAACAGGGGGCAATCGCGCAAGTGAGGATCTTCCTGGAATTTGGTGGTATCGCCGTAGATCGGTCGGTGTCCGTCGGAGACAGTGGGCGCTCTGACGAGCTCGGTGGTAGGTCGACGACAAACTCAGGACCGTAGGCCTCACCGAACATTTTCAAGGCCGAAATGAGCAAATAGGAGGTGGGAAACCAGACTGGACCACGCCAGTTTGAGTGGCCCCCTTTGAGCTTGATTATCGCTTCCGCCGGTTCGTAACGTACATCCGCCTCACCGTAAATAAACGGGTGTGTTTCGTGGATCTTCGACAGGCTGAGTATGCCGGCCGGAGATAGAAATTCCTCAGGATCCCATACCCGTCTGAGTATCCGCCCGAGCTGATCCTGATCCACCACGGTCAGGATATGCCGCCGTTCATTCCGGGTCTCATCCGTATAACAACACCGGCTGACCAGATCACGGCTGTTATCCAGGAACCAGTTGAGATCCGAGCGAAATTCAGGAAAATCTTGCAGGTCTTTTTCTTTCAGGACATCGATAGCGAATAGAGGAATCAGTCCGATTAGAGATCGGACGCGGAACGGACCAGCTCCATGAATTCCGAAACCAAAGATGCGGAAGGATATGCAGCAACGCGGTCCGCGGTTAAAGGCTTCTATACGAATACATATGTCGTCCGCGTCTGCTTTGGCGTATTCGACGAAGATATCGAAATAACGGTCTTCATCAAATACGCCCGTATCCAGTAATTCGTATTCCAAACCCTGGCCCGCCCGTTGCCGGTTTTTTTCCATGAGTTTTTGATAGGGGTATGCGACCTGCGGGTACTTGTACAGGTACCGCATATAGCTATGGGTCGGCGTATTGTCGAGGTAGAAATAGTACTCTTTAACGTCTTCGCCGTGATTGCCTTCCGGGGCGGTCAGACCGAAGGCTCGTTCTTTGAGGAAGGGGTCCCGGGTATTCCACAGACCGAGGGAGAAGTTCAGAAGTTGAAACCGGTCGCAAATACCGGCCAGGCCGGCTTCCCCCTTCGGTAGGTTTTGCTGCGGGCCAGGTCATGCGGCAGGAAGGTCCATGCATTCCCGTCCGGACTATAGTCTTCCCCCACGGTCCCCCAGGCACGTGAACTGACATAGGGGCCCCAACGGTTCCAGGGCGGCACGCCACCGGCAACCGTATCACCCAGGCGCTAATGTTCTCGAGTCGGCATCATTGATCCTTGAAAATAAAACACGGATAGCAGAATTACCGGAGAGATTTAACCACAGGGAACACAGGGAATTCGGATAGGCTCTAAATAGAAAAAGCCCATCCAGTCGAAGAGACCAGATGGGCTTAAAGGGTGTTTCTTAAGCTACAGCATCTTTCAAGGCTTTGCCTGCTGAAAACTTGGCTACTTTCTTAGCAGGAATATTGATCTTGGCACCCGTTGACGGATTTCGACCGGTCCGGGCTTCCCGCTGCGATACGCTGAACGTACCGAAACCAATCAGCGTTACGGAGTCGCCGTCTGCCAGGCTACCTTTGATGGCATCCAGGGTTGCTGCAACAGCGCTATCAGCATCGGATTTGGACAAACCTGCCGCATCGGCAACTTGAGCAGCCAATTCTGCGCGATTCATGTGTTACCCTCCTATAAATAGGAATCTGTATGAGAGTAATGCAATGCACCTTGTGGTGCAAAGACGACCCCGCAGTTGACCGAAAGATGTATCCGGTAACAACACGGGTGTTAAAAAGGTGTACGTTGCGTACAAGTATAATGGCTTGCATATAGGTGCGCAAGATATTTTTATCACTGCGGAAGCCAATAACCACGGGCACCACGCCATTTTTTTAACTTTCTATGCCAAACATGCGTTTTGTAAATTACATATCTCAATTAAAATCAATAAGATACATAATAGCGCCCTTTCTAAAGGCTCGTAAAAACGATCCTTGGAAAAAAGTTAAAAAACAGGGTAAAAGACCTTGGAATCTACCGGAAAACCTTGACCGAAAGGCGATATATTCATTAGTTCATTGATCCATAGGACTCCTTTATCCCTTGATCCATTTGCTTATTTGCTCATGTCTGACGATCACATCCGAAAACGTCTTCTTCTGTTGATGCCCACAACCACCTATCGGGCTGAACCGTTTTTAGAGGCGGCTCAACAGTTGGATATAGAGGTGGTGGTAGGCACCGATTTCTGTCATGTCCTGGCGGATGAGTGGAACGTCCCCCTGGCCCTGCGCTTTAGAGATCCTTCGCAGGCTGTGGTGGATATTATTGACTATGACCGGGCGCATCCGCTTGATGCGATTGTGCCTGTGGATGACAAAACCACAGAGATAGCTGCCAGGGCATGTGAAGCCCTGGCCTTAGCTCATAATGCGCCGGCTGCCGCTGTGGCCTCCCGGAACAAATATCGGTTGCGTACACTGCTCGACCGTGCGGAGGTGGCCTCTCCGGCTTATTCGCGTTATGAATTGACCGATGATCCCGTACAAATAGCATCCGAACAAACATATCCGTGTGTCTTGAAACCCCTTTTACTCTCCGGGAGCCGGGGTGTCATCCGTGTCGATACGCCGGAGACTTTCGTCGAGGCGTTTTATCGGATCGGGCGAATTCTACAACATTCACCCGACCTGGCGCCCAGTGATGATCCGGATGCGCAACGTCTCCTGGTGGAATCATATATCCCCGGCGTGGAGGTCGCCTTAGAAGGCCTGTTGATGCACGGTGATCTCCGGGTTCTGGCTATCTTCGACAAGCCCGACCCGCTGGAAGGCCCTTATTTTGAAGAGACGATCTATGTCACCCCATCCCGGCTGCCGGAAGGTATCCAACAGGCTATAATAGACACGGCGGAGCAGGCGACCAGGGCCATTGGTTTGTCGGAGGGCCCTGTCCACGCCGAACTTCGAATCAACAATGATGGCCCCTGGGTGATCGAAGTCGCCGGTCGATCCATCGGCGGCCTGTGTTCACGCACACTCCAATTCGGTCTGGGTATCTCACTGGAAGAGCTTATATTACGGCAGGCATTGCGTCTGGACATCGATACATTAGAACAATGCGGGCAGGCCAGTGGCGTGATGATGCTGCCGATACCAGAGGGCGGAATTTTCGAGAGGGTTGAAGGGGTGGAGGCTGCCCGTCAAGTAGAGGGTATCGAAAACATGGTGATCACCGCTAAAAAAGGTGAGATCTTGAAACCATTACCGGAGGGCGGCGGTTACCCCGGCTTTCTGTTCGCGCGGGGTACTACGCCGGCCTTCGTAGAACAGGCGCTCAGAAACGCATATGATTGTCTGCGATTGCGTATTAAAGAAGAATTGCCGTTAATAAAATCGTAAAGATGTGTTTTATATTGGGAGATCCGCCATGGGTAAATACTATGGTCAAATGATGGTTATACAGCAAGAGGTGGGTGATATCCATGGGGCGCTGGCTCTGATGGGATGGGATCAGGAGGTCTATATGCCTCGAAAGGGCGCGGCGACGCGTGGTCGTCAGCTGGCGACCTTATCCGGCATGGCTCATACCCGGTTTATATCCGAGGAAATGGGCCATGCCATTGAAAGGGCCGGGTCTGAAGAACTTACCTTAGATCAACAGGTTAATCTGAGAGAGATCACCTGGTCTCATAAACGGGCTGAAAAATTACCGACCAGCCTGGTCAAAGCGCTGGCAGAGACCAGTTCCGCCGCCATAGAAGTATGGATGCAAGCCCGTGCAAATAACGACTTTCCTTCATTTGCCCCCTGGGTCGAAAAACTGGTTAAACTCCAGAAAGAAAGCGCTGAAGCCATCGGCTATGAGAACGAACCCTACGATGCCCTTCTGGAAGAATATGAGCCCGGCGCTTCTACCCAGGACATAGCCGATGTGTTCGAGGCCTTACGCGGCCCCACAGTGGATCTGGTGCAACGGATACAGAATTCAGAGGTCAAGCCACGTACCGATTTCCTCAAAAAGACTTACCCTGTTGAAGATCAGCGCCGGTTCGGTGTGATGGTCTCGAAGCAGATGGGTTTCGATTATGAGGCCGGCCGGTTGGATATTTCTCCACACCCTTTCTGCACCCACATGGGCGTCCAGGATGTCCGGCTGACCACTCGGTATGCCGAGAATTTGCCGGCCCAGTCGCTGTACGGCATTATTCACGAAACCGGGCATGGTCTATATGAGCAGGGACAGGATGTAAATCACGAAGGGACGCCAAGAGGGCAATCGGTCTCCTTGGGCATCCATGAGTCGCAATCCCGTATGTGGGAGAATATGGTCTGTCGCAGCAGGGCGTTCTGGCGTTATTTCTACCCCAAATTCGTTGAGACATTCCCGGAGAGTATGCAGGGCGTCACCGAAGAAGAACTCTATGCCGCCGTCAACGAAGTCACGCCGTCGCTGATTCGCGTCGAAGCGGATGAAGTGACATACAACCTCCACATCCTGTTGCGTTTTGAAATCGAACGGGGCCTGTTCGCGGATGTATATACGGTTAACGATCTACCGGATATATGGCATGCCAAGATGAAAGAATACTTCGGCATCGAACCGCCGGATGACCGAAGTGGGGTGCTACAGGATATTCACTGGTCCCACGGCAGCTTCGGGTATTTTCCCACTTATACGCTGGGTAATCTGTACGGGGCGCAATTCTATGATACGGCAAAACAGGCCCTGCCGGACCTGACGGAGCAGATCGCCCACGGCGAGTTATTACCTTTACGTGAATGGCTCAGGGAAAATATCCATCAATTGGGTATGGCCTATCGCCCCAAAGATCTGGTGAAACAGGTGACCGGTAAAGCGCTGTCAGCGGATTATTTCCTGACCTATATGGAGGAAAAATTCGGCAGGTTGTACGAAGTGTAGAAAGTGGTGAGTTGGTGAGTTAGGTGCACGGCGCGCCGTGCGCGTTCAGGGTGCCATTAATCGTGTGCGGATAACCATTTTCGGTGTATTCATTATTGCATTTTGAGGTGTTCTTTGGTATGATGAATAATGAGACGATTAAATAATCAGCATGAACGAGGGGTGGTAACGTTGGAATCTGAGTTTCGATTGGATGTGGACCAGGTTGGCTTTTTTAAGGCCCATGGGTATCTTATTTTAGAAAACCTGATCGATGGAGATACGCTCACGTTCTGGCGTGATCAGATTTGGCAAGCTCTCGGTATCCGTCCGGGAGACCGTGAATCCTGGCCTGATCGGCATAATTTGAACGATTTCCAGTTTGATCCGCCGGATAAACAGCCGACGCGTTATCCAACGTATCAGGCTATCGGCAACCAACTCGGCGGCGGAGACTTCTGCAGGGGACCGGATGATCACGTCGGGGGCGGCGCCCCTATCCTGAACTGGCCCAAACCGGAGCAGGCCGAAGCCTGGTCCATCCCAACGATTGGTCATATCGACGGGTATGCGCAGCATATCGGTCAACCGCACGTACCCTTTATGGTCGGATTCACCACCTATTTGTACGACGTTGCGTCGCGTGGCGGCGCATTTACATACTGGCCCGGAAGTCATTTGACGACGCACCGATATTTTCTGGAACATCCCGATGAAATAGCCGGTAGCTTTCGTAAGCATAGTCGCCCCATCTTTTCCGATATCGCGCCGGAGTCATCCCGGGAATTTACGGGAAAAGCCGGCGATGTGCTGCTATGGCATTCATATCTATGCCATAGCGGTTCGGTCAATGTCCATCCGTCTCCCCGGTTTGCCGTGGTGGTCCGTTACGCCCATCGATTGAAAGAAGATCCGGCCTTCAAGCTCGAAGTGCCTGAGGATCTGTGGAAATATTGGGCGATTTGAGTTGGCGCATTGATTAAATTATGTTGACTATTCGACCGGCTTTGGACAACGATTTTAACGTGATATGGCCTATTTTTCATCAGGTGGTGGGGCAGGCGGATACCTATCCCTATCCACCGGATACCAGTCGGGAACAAGCGTGGGTTTTAACATCGTAGGCACGTTGCCCTGCGCCTTCAAACACCCTGATCATGGTCTGGAAGATGCCTATATTATGTACCAGGATTTACGACAAGGGTAAATAGGATGTTTTCAAAAGGCCGATGGTGCATGTTCCATATAATCTTTACCTGTGTACTGGTCATGATCGGCATGCTTGGTTTTGTCACCTGCGCCGATCCCACTAATTCAAAATCTGAATCTTCAACGGAACCCTTCGGCGCTTCTTCTTCCTCGGGTGAGGCGCCCGTCAGGAATTATACCTACGAAGTGGTCAATACGTATCCTCATGATTCTGGAGCGTACACACAGGGGCTGATGATAGAGGGTGAGAAAGTTTTTGAAGGGACCGGTCTCCGCGGCCGTTCCTCGCTGAGGAAGGTCGATCTTCAAACAGGCAGCGTAGAGCAGATTCATCATTTATCATCTTCCATATTCGGCGAGGGCATTGTCGTCTATGACAACAAAATCCTTCAGCTATCCTGGACCTCCCGCATCGGTTTTATCTACAACAAAGACACGTTCGAGCAGCTTCGCAGCGTGACCTACCCGACCGAAGGCTGGGGCATTACGTACGACGGCACGCAATTTATCATAAGCGACGGCACGGCCAATCTCTATTTCCGTGATAAGATTACGTTTGAGGAGATTGATCGGGTCACTGTAAGGGACGACCAGGGGAAGGTTACCCGACTTAACGAACTGGAGTACGTCAAAGGTGAGATTTACGCCAATGTCTGGCAATCGGATCGGATCGCCCGCATCAATCCCGCCAACGGCCGGGTGGTTGGCTGGATTGACCTGGCCGGCCTGCTCCCCCCCGAAGATCATAGTTCTACGGTAGACGTGTTGAACGGTATTGCCTACGATTCAGTCAAGAACCGCCTGTTCGTCACCGGCAAGCTCTGGCCCAAGCTGTTCGAAATCAAGCTGATAGAACAGTAAGTTCTTTTCAGACAGATTCCAGGCCAATAAAAAAGCCGTGATGGGCATGCTGCCATCACGGCTTTGTAGAACCGTCCATTGTTTCGACCTCCATAATATGTCCGGCGGACTCATACCCCCTCTCCTTTCTTCACAACATCTCAACCATACGGCCCTAACGCACATCCGCGATCCACTATCTTTTACTCAAATCGTATACAGTCCGTATCAGCGCATAGAGAAAAAATTCCTTGAGTGACCAAACTTCTTCACTCTTCTGTCGTACTGAATGGTGGTCTGCCGGACGATTTATCCTCCAGATCATTTCGGATGGTTGCCACCTGCTTTAACATGTCGTGTACTACTTCTAAAGTATACGTTTTAACAGGGACCTGTTAAGTTTTTTATATGGATACTATCTGTTTTCAAGATACATAAAAAATATTCTGATCAGGCAGGCTTAAGGTTGAATTTAGAATCTGTATCCAAGAGCCATCCGAATACTGCCATCGGGCGGGAAATACATATTCAATACAGGCATGGAGGGAGACCGGCTGTCGATAATCCGGCCTGCATCGATGGCACTGACTACGCGGGTTAAGATGGCAAAACCGATGAGATATACACTGCGGACCTGTGCCCGGCGACTGGACCGCCTGATGTCGAGATAGGTCTTCCGCGAGGCCTCCTTGTCCCAGGCCCAAGTGTTAACCCCCGTGTAGACCTGCGCCTGCGCCCGCTGCGTAAGCAATTGCTCAGTGTTGAACACCTCACTGCCGGAGAAGGAGCCGATATCCCGAAAGAAGGAATCAGACTGACCGGTCAACCTGACACCGGCATGATCGGCGGAATATACACGGTAATCATCGGCACGCCAGCCACCGTACACCCGCAAGGCCGTGAAACTGGTCCAGGTGATGCCCTCGGTGATGAAAAAAGTCCGTGCGCGAGCCCAGTTGCCCCCATAGGCCTCACCAAGACCGGGGAGGGCGAGGGAGAGGAGGATGGCCGTTCTTTTGGATGGGTGATTGAAGGACGTATCTGCTGGAGAGGAAAGGTCAATATCCTCCTGACTATATGCCGAATTTATCATGACAAAAGAAATGATTAAGCCCACCATCCACCGTAAGATACCCCACCTGGTTTCTCCGTAAGGCCCTGTTTTTTCTTTCAACACGGAACTCAGAACTCTGTTCTCTGTGCTATGTTTTAACTCTTCACTCTTCACTCTTTACTCTTCACTTTCTTTTTACTCAGAACTCAGAACTCGGAACTTTCTTTTATCTCTTCGCTCTTCACTCTTTACTCTGTACTTTTCACTTTCTTCTTACCTAAAATGAATATGACACCGTAGCGGACGGCGCCAAATTTCCTGCTCTATTAAAGCCGTCCACCCGAATTCGTAAACGGGCTTCCTGGGTTTCGGTATTAGATCTATTGTCCATGTTAACAAGCAGTGCAGCCTGTATAGCACTGAAGACATGGTTGAACAGGACAGCGCCAGCCATCCAGGTCGCCAGTTTATAGGCCTTATTCATGTTGTGCCGCATATTGACATAGGCCTGCCGGTTGGATGAGAGGCTTGTACTGATAGGGTCGTAATCGTCCCAGCCTTCCTGAAACTTATTATATTTACCGATTTGTTCGTAATATTGCTGGCTTCCGGGTTCACCCAGCGCTTCTGTGCCAACGGAAGGGTCGAGGCAATTCGGGGCGCAGAGGGTACTGTCCCAATGGGCATCGGCAAAGGCCAGTACCTGGCGCTTTCGCTCATCCCCACGGCGGTTCATCAGCACATAGGTCGCCAGGCCGCCGACTTCCAGGGCCATAAAGAAAAAACCTCGTTTCCGACCGGCATACAGCTCACCGGTACCTGGCAATAGGACGGAAAATAGAAACGCTTTCCTGGGATCTTTGCCCATCTTCGGCGGCGCTGTCGATACACTTTGCGGGATGATGCTGGCTGTTGCCTGATTGATGGTCAATCGCTCCCGCATGGTCCGGATGGTTTGACCGATCGATAGTTGCGGGGTGATCAGCACCATAATGAGAAGGAGGATATATTGCCGCATGTATGTTTGCCTTTGTTCTATAATCCTGTTATGCCGGGTTCGATCATTTAATGGTACTTCCTGTCTTCTAATGGTACTTCCTGTCTGCGCCGTTATTTTACCACGGCGATTTTGCAGAACAGGGTCTGAACGCCGGTGGCATCGCGGGCTTCTACCTGACACAGGTATATGCCGCTGACAACTCGGCTGACGTTCCATTTTACCTCATTCTGGTTCTGAATCGCCGATCCTGATAACTCTTCCACCAGATTGCCTGTTAATGTAAAGATGCGAATACGAACCTGATCTGCATTACGATTCAACCTGTATCGGATGCCGGCAGAACCACCGTTAACCGGATTCGGGTAGCAGAACACGGATGAAGAGGCCAGTAGATCGCCGCTTCCGGGCGTCGGAGGTTGAGTCACGGCCGTTGCAGCGCCGGATCGTCGTGCATCATGACCCAGCATCGGCCAGGGAAGCGCGTCCGGGTTGCCTCGAAATGTCCATAGGTGGACAAAAGCATCATCCGATCCAATTATTACGGCGATATCTCCATTACCGGTAAGATCACCCAGCGCCGGTGTTGAAGAAATCGCACCGCTGGTCCCCAGGGGAAAACCATCTACCTGCCTACCATCCGCATGATAGCCTGCTAAAGAGCCGTTCGGCAAACCGACTACGATTTCAGGGACGCGATCCCCATCCAGATCGCCGATAACAGGCGACGATTCAATAAGGCCGATCGGGTTCACCCGATCAATAATAATCGGGAAATTGCCGACGCTGGTTCCGTTGCCGTGAAGCGCAAAGAGCTGGTTGTTTCCCGACACAATAATCTCCGGCAATCCGTCCTCGTCGATATCGCCTGCAGCCGGCGGTCCGCCGATCTCGGATCCCAGGCTGACCGGCCATCCCCGTTTTAATTCGCCTGTACCTGTCCAGGCATTCACCTGTCCATCAGCGCCAACCACCACGACATCGAAAGATTGATCGCCATCGATATCCGCGACCAGCGGGGTCGATGACCGTCCGAGAAGGCCAGTAGATTGCGTCCACAGGGTGAGTCCTGATAAATTGACAACCTGTATTCTTCCCCCACCGGAGGAGGCCAGCACCACGATGAGTTCGTCCAGCCCATCTCCATCCAGGTCAGCGGTGGTCGGCGGTACGGTCATGCGATCGTCTATGTTTCGAGAGATGTTGATTGAAAAACGGACCGTACCGTCGGGTTCAAACGCGAACAACCCGCCTGTGGAAGTACCGACTACGATGCCAAATGTACCATTACCGAGCCGGAAGAGTCTCGGCGCGTTCAAGACGGCAGTTTGGGTTTGAATCGGCCCGCCTGTCACCGGCTGGATCAACCGAATCGGATAACCGGGTTTAAGGTCTCCCCGGCCATCATTGTCGGCATCTATCGGCGTGAAGACAAACACCTGTTCTGCGTCGGTCGTGATGATGTCGGTCGTCCCATCCCCTTCAAGATCTGCAATTACGGGTGCGGTAAAGAAGGAACCGGCCGATTCAGCAAATACAGCGGCCGGCCCGGTCAGGGTGTCTCCTGTAAAACTTACTGTTTTGACAACCTCTGTATTCGATATGAGCCGGGCGCCGTCGTGCTGCCAGGCGTACAACCGGCCATCGGGGGAAGCCATAAAGGTTTCCAGAAAGCGATCTCCGTTGACGTCCGTCAAGACCGGCGCATGGGTTCCGGCTGGACCGCCCAGGGCCATGGGCCAGCCCTGCCGGGCATGCGCCACGGCGACGCTGATGCGCATATTCAAGGCCGGGACACTGCGTATGCGGATCGTAACGTGGCTGTTGCCCCCGGAATAATGACGGCTATCAGGTGATGTCGATGGCCCGAACACCCCGTTGTTACCGGTATAAAAGAGATCTTCAGCCCGGACCGCCTCGGTCGTAAATCCTAAATTCTGAATGCCATCTGCCTCTTCCACATCGACAAACCGATGTAGCTCATCCCATTGCAATGCATTCTCGATCCAGTTGCTCTCGCCGCTCTGGTTAAAATCACCGAAGGCCACATTCTCATCCACATGCCAGATGAGGACGCCGGAGCCGGGCAGCAGGTAGTCGTATTCCCGGTTCGGTTGCTTGTTGGCGTCGGACGGGCCCACGATAATACCGTTCTGAAAATTAAGAAAAGCGACACCGTCGCCGTCCAGGTCCGTCTGCCGGTTTTCAATAAGAAAATATTCACCGGGGGCGATAGGCACTTTAACCGCCTTTACGCCGCTGCCGTCGAGCCAGGAAGCAATCAGGTCCACATCCACGGAATCGCTGGAAACCTCTACCGGTGTGAGCCAACCGAGAAAGGCGCGGCTCCAGGCGCCAAGACCTGCAGGTAACGCGCCGGAAACAATCTGCTCTCCTGCCTCCCCTACATTAACTGTCCCACTCTCCAGGTCCATCAGATCGAACGCGCCGACGCCCGGCGCCTGATTGAAGGTACTGTATAAATCCGGTAATCCAAGCTGATGACCGAACTCATGCGTGAGGGACGTATTGAGCGCCCCGATATTGGTATCCTGCGAAGTGGTCTCCGGCATCATGATAAATTCACGAATTTCTTTATTGCCGTCGACGATGATCGGCGGCCGATCATCTCCGATCCGGAGGAAACCGGTCTGTAGATCACTCGGGCTGTTTTGCAGCCGGTCATGCTGTAAATCCGAACCGGCATGAAACACGATAAAGGCATCGTAATCGGCAAAGGTGATGGACGGGTCCTGATCGGCAGCGACGAAGGCGTCCCTCAAGAAGATCACCAGCCGATCGACTTTGAGCGGATCGAAGAAATCCACGTCCGGACTGTAGAAGGCCATCTGGTTCGGCAGGTTATAGGTCGTCTGAAGACCATTGGGCACAACGCGATACGTCAATTGCAATTGGCCGAACGAGGCGACATCATAGTACGCTTTCATCGCCTCCAGGTGCCGTTCAATATAAAGCCGGTCATGCGGCGCCTGGTCGATGACATGGCCTTCTTCCTGCTCAAACTGCTCCGGCGTCCGATAATCGAACTGGCCATTTCCTGTCGTACTCTCCATGGCATCAGAAGGAAAGTCAACCCGGATGGCCAGAATACGGACGGTTTGCATTCCGGCCTGGATCGGTTTGGGCAGGGGTAGGCTGTATGGCGTCGGCCGGTCTATCTGTAGGAGGTTCCGCCTGGAGACTTGATGATTTCGAAAAAGAGGATGGGCTTGAATCGATTCATCCGGTCTATCCACGCGTCGGATAGGTATGACCTGAGCCCTTGCAATAAAAGGGAGAAATAAACCGGTCAAAACGATCAGTGTGAAAGCTATTTGGAAACGAGAGGAAAAAATTGGATGCACTAATAGATCCCGGGGCGGGCGTAATATCAATTGTGGATTTAAGATGGATGATCCCCTACGGGGACACATCGAGCACTATGTGGTTGGGGATTACGGATTCAAAGTCGTGAAACAGTAAATATGGTGCTTCATATGACAATAATATGAGTGATATCACACATTTGAGTGGTTGGACAGAAGGATGGAGGATAGGAGAAAAAATCTATATCTCCTGTCACCCTTCCATCCTGCCACCCTTCCATCCTGCTTTTAAAATCCGGCGGATATAGAAAACTTCGTGATATTCTGAAGAGTCGAACTGGTGGTATAGCTGAAATCAAGACG
The DNA here is from genome assembly GCA_913051705.1 of uncultured bacterium. GTDB lineage: Bacteria > JAAXHH01 > JAAXHH01 > JAAXHH01 > JAAXHH01 > CAJXCW01. The sequence continues at coordinate 29,057 of CAJXCW010000006.1, read as the reverse complement.
ATACAGCTTCCACTGAAGACCACCGCCGAATGTGGGTGTAGTGATATTCCCGGCAGGATCATGGACCAACCCGGTACGCAGGGCGATAAAATTACCGTACCAGTATTCTATACCCGTGTTATATACGGATTCCTTGATGGATCTGATCGTGCTTTTCGTTACGAGGGATTTATTAAAATCATGCGCCACCATCAGTCGGTTGAATTTTCCGTCGAGCACCTTGATTGCGAAACCGATTTTAAGGTTACGCGGCAGGGGATCACCCTGATCTGCATCAATGAATGTGATTTTCGGTCCCAGATTCTGTACCACACCGGCCACCGTAATGCGCGGATGCAGGCGGTAGGTCGCGCCGACATCCACTGCGAAGGTCGTTGCCGCGCCTTTGCCCGCCTCAGCGCCCGCACCGACATTCGACAGGTTGCTGCGTATTACTTTCAGATTTGAGCCGATGGCCAGATTCTTCGCCAGTCTGGCACCGTAGGACAGAGAGAGCGCCACATCGAAACTGTTGAACGTCCCTAAATTGTCGCCGTTGGCATTGGTTCGGACCTGCTCGCCAAGCGATAGATAGGGGAGACTGATACCGATGGTGCCGATCCCCGGTATCGGATGGATATATGAAAAATAGAGGTAATACAGGTCATCTGCCAGAAAGGGGAGCCATTTAAAATAGGTGCCTGAAAACTCCGGGCTTTCCGCAAATCCCAGCGCGCTGGGGTTCCACGCGGCCGACATGGCGCCCTGGACATAGGCTACGCCGGTTTCGCCCATCGCAGTGGATCGGGCATCTGGAGCAATCTGCAAGAATAGTCCACCTGCTTCACTGACCGCCAGTGTACGATCTGCCGGCGCTATACACATTGCCAGCAGGAGTAGTAGAGATAATTTCTTCATAGTCGTTCTCCTTGTAATACATAATGATCACATCATATGGCCCGTAAATATAATAATTTCATAGACTCTGTCAATATTACCGTTTACGATTCGCCAATTACTCATGTATTGATCTCCTGTAACACGTTGGTTGCGTCTGAAAAATCGCTCTCGGAGCACAAGGCAATCTGTCAGACACAATAAAGACCTTCTGTTAACTATACCATATTTTAATTCAGATGTTCTTTTGTTCCTCCGGTTCACCGTACCACAAGCAGCCGTCCAAATATGGCGGTGGTCTTACGTTCCTCTGCATGAGACCGGGCGGTGATTTTATAGAGATAAACGCCGTTTGCGAGCCGATCGCTATCCTGATCTCGACCATCCCAGTCGATTTGATTAAATCCACGAAATCCGATCAGGTCGAACCTTTGAACTCGGGTGCCTGCCACCGTATAGATCTGAATCGTTATATCTGCGTCCTGGGTTAACTGATATGTAAATGTCGTCGGACCATCGAACGGGTTTGGATAGTTCATCACATCGGTAATGCGGAGATCCATATCTTCTACGATCGACACGATCAGGGACGTGGTGGCGGAATTGTTGAAGTTGTCCCACGCCTTAATGGTCAACGGATGATCGCCGGCCGTCAGCGTCGGCAATTGCACCTGAAGGCTACCACGTGTAAAACTATTATTGTCATAGGTAAACCGACTCGTTACATCCTGTCTCGTTTTTACATCCCGATCGGTCTGAACGGTAATCTGATGACCGACTTCTCCCGTAATATTTATACCGCTTTCGTCGAACAGGTTAATGGTCAACGTCGGTGTAGGAGAGGTATAATCCTCATCGGTGAAGGGCCTGCCGTCTACCAGGACTTCAATCTCCGGACCTGTTGAATCCTGAAAGGCCGGGTCAGCGCCGCGTAACGGCAACCGTTCGATGACGCCGGCGGCATCGCTGCGCCCATCCGTCGCATAGACGGCGATACGTCCCTGATTACCGCCGTAAGTGATGTCTCTGGGTACTATAAACGAAGCGGAAAATTGACCTTGATCCACCGATACCGTCCCCCGGAAAACGTCCGCGCCGGGCAATAGATATTGGACCTGTCCGCCCAGAGAAGCAGTATAGGTTACCTCCTGGGCTGAATCGGATGTACGAACAAACGCCGAGCCGGAAAACGACCGGTCTATCGTTGAATCCTGCAGGACCTCGCCCTGAATTTCAGCGACATGAAGGACCCGCAGCGTATCGACGACCTCTGTAAATCGGATGGCTTGTTTCGGTTTGCCGATACGCATAGCGGGATCGCCGAAATAGATGTATTTTTCACTGTTTGTCCGATCCACGGTACGTATTTTGGCCTGTAGAAGCGCCTCGCCGATGGTCAAATTCTGCTGGAACATCCCGTCGAACAGTGCTCTGTTAAGCACGGCATTCGGATGGGGATACGACAGGCGCGTCGCCCCGACAAAACCCACAGCGCCTTTCCCTTCCACGCGTAAAAAATCTTCCGCCATGGCTTCTTCCGTGACCAGATCAAACCGGCCCGCTGTGCATGTCGCCGTCACGAACACCGGCAGCTTGTTGCCGTTGTTCAGAGACGGTAAATCCCGGCTGGTATTGAATACACGCTCATGTGCCCAGAGATTGGCGGCGCCGTGGCCTACCCAGTTAACCAACAGGACGCCGTCGTTGATATGATTGATCAGCGCATCTCTCGCCCCCGGCTTTTCACCTGCGGCATCCAGAGGGAATTGGGTCAGGTAGACTTTCTCAGCACGGAAAGACCGAGGGAGATGCCGGTCTGCCAGACGCTCTGAATCGGTGGTGTGAAACAACTCTGCGAACGTGCTGCCCGGCGTGTTTTCATCATCTGCGGTCAACACAATCGTATTACGCCAGACACCGAATTCGGGGGCGGATTCATAATCTATAATCTTACGGACCATAATGTCTGCCTGCACGGGCAACTGGGCTGGCAGTCTGCCGATGGCCATATCCGGAAAAATATCATTTTCTACGAGCGGGTCGCCGTTGCCGTCGAAATACACAAACCAGTCGTCAGTGCAGCGATCACCCTGTTCGAACGGCGGTACCCAGAGACCGGGACTGTTGCGGGAATGGTTTTTGTAATCGAAGTTGCCGTCACCCAGCAACAAGGCAAACGCCGGCGGTGATCCTGACGACCAGTTCAACCCCGCATATCGGAGAAAATCTCTGATGGCCGTCGGATCGAACAGCCCCCAGGAAAATTCATCATAGATATCGGAGGTTTTCGCTACAGTCACCCGCATACCGGAATAAGCAGTGCGATGTGCGCGCAACTTCTCTGCCGCGTCGATAAAGCTGTCGTGGGCGACGATAATGTAGTCGGCGCCGTTGTTGACATTGCGCAGATCGGAATCCGCATCCTGAAAGAGAGACACCGGTTGTTTCCCTTGCTCCGGAGTGACCAGAATATACTGCGTGGGAATCGTACGTACCGAATCCCTGAAGCCACTGCCGAGCTCGGTCGTCATCTGCGTTACCTGAAACGGATCGGTTATATCGAATGTTTCGGCATCAGCCGGGGCGCTGCTTACCTGATAACGAACAAATGGCCCGGCAGCCTGCAGATCCTGCTCAAAGGTCAGCGTTCCTTCAGAGGTATCCATCGGCGCCCGGTATGCAAATTCAAACCAATCGAAATACACATGGTCCGGCTGGTTTGCTGTGCTGTTATTCCTCGGCAATACGATCCGAATTTCATTGACGCCATCCTGCAGCCAGTTACCTGTCTCCGACAATTCTACTGAGACAGATTCACCGGACCAGATGCGTTCGCCCACGAAGGTATTGTTGATAAATACTTGAACGTGGTGCGCAAATCGGGTCTTGCTTTGAAATCGGAATCGAGCGGTAACCTGGCCGCTACGAGCCACATTTCCCAGGTCCACCGCGAAGGTTACCTCTTCACGAAAGGCGCCGTCGAACAGTTGCCAGAACCAGGTTGTTCCGGAGTTGATCGGATTGAGGATTTCCCGTTCTTCACGACGTCTGACGGGCGTATCTATTTGTGTTACGCCACCAGCGATCCGCCCATCACGAATCCCCATGCGTTTACCGGGTATTGTGCCGCCGATGGACAGCCAATACACGTTTGTATCCGTATATGGATTATTAAAAAAGAGATAGGTCCGCAGGGTCTGCAAAAAATCCCAGCCATGCAAGGCTGTGCCGTAAAATAAAATATGGTCGTTCTCATCAAAACGACCGTCTGCTTCGCCTTCTACCTGGATGGCTATTTCTTTCAAGGACGGCCGCGGAGAATCCACATCCTGTGGAAGGACACGCCCGCCGCCGTGGAACATGCGCATGGTATGGGGATCTAACCCATCAACATTGATACCGGTGTCTTGTAATAATTGCCGGTTAATACGATACATACCGTCTTCTGTTATATTCACTTTGTACCAGGTTCCGGGGCCAAAAGGTGATATCCGCGTTGCTGGTGGGTTGGCTGTGCCGAATCGTTGCCAGGCAGCCGCTGTACGGGCATTAAGAACAGACTGTTCAAAAACGGAATTCAACCGGTCAGGACCTCTCCAACCGCTCAAGGGCGTGGTGATCTCCGACGCGTTAAAACGGATATCGACGCGAATACGATCATATAATCTTACACGTCCATCCGCCGGACTGTAGGCGACGGGAGAGAGGGCGATCGGCAGGACGCTATGGCCACGCATCATCCCCGGCGTATCCACCGTGAGACGGTTTACCGGGCGCATAGTATTTGAGCTATAGGCCTCTTGATCAAGGGCATAGCTCAGACCGTCCGTATCCATCCGGGGCGCTGGTGCTAAACGATAGCCCCGAGCGGATCGAAAAGGCGCTTCCAGTACCGTAACAGAGGGTCTGGCGTCGGGCGGTAAGCCGATCAGAACATACCGCTTCGGTAACTGAGGATGCCCCGGTTCCGAGGTCAATGTACACTGGTCAATGGACAACAAGTCGAACGGCTCTCCACTCAGGGACACCGTATCATGACGAACCGGCGTCGGTACATATTCAAATGTCACGCCCGTTATATCGGATCGTAACACATGCAGGTCAACTTGAGTGGATGCGTACAGGGAGGAAAAAAAAGGGGCGACAAAACATAAAAAAATCGCCAGGGTTACAGATGAACGGCTTAGAAAAAAAAACAGATACCCTGATCCAATATTTTTCGGAAGGCTATCCGGCAATTGCCGTTTCAACATCTTCACCTATCACGCATCGGGTTTGCTCGTTTGTATCGTTTTCACCCTTTACCAACGATACCTTCTTAAACAGATTAAAAACTTTAACGAACATAAATCCCTAGCTAATGATATATATGCGAACCCCTGACGATGTCGAATGTGGTATATTTCCTTCAAAACTTAGGTGATAATATACGATTTTAGACGCCTGTGTCAAGAATTTTCTCGTCCTTTCCACCCTGTCCCTTTCAGTTCTTGCTTGACGTTTTGGTCTTATTTTGACTACCATGGCTGATGCTCTGCACCAGGAGATTTTATCCTTTATGTATTTGGTAAAAGGAAACAGACCATGGCACTACACAAACTACGATATCATCTGGTAGACGTCTTTACAGACTATATGTTCGGTGGGAACCAACTGGCGGTTTTCACGAATGCACGAGGCTTATCCGCCACCATCATGCAGGCGATCGCCAATGAAATGAATCTATCTGAAACGACCTTTGTATTGCCTCCTGAAAATCCGGCCCATGACTATCGGATACGTATTTTCACGCCGGTTACCGAATTACCGATGGCCGGTCATCCTACCATAGGCACCTCCTATGTTCTGGCGAAGGAATATCTGGTTGATCGCAGTGATCAGGAAACTTGCCTGCAAATACAGTTGGAGGAAGAAATAGGCGTGATCCCCGTAACGATACAAATGCGGGATCATCAACCGGAACTTATCTGGATGGAGCAACCCTTACCCACCTTCGGGTCTGAATTCGAGGATGTAGATATTATTGCTGAGATGCTGAATATCGACCCCGGGGCGATTCGCGAGACCGGTCTGCCTATGCAGGTCGTGTCTTGTGGTGTACCGTTCTTATTTATCCCGATACAGGATCTGGCCTCTATACGGCGTGTGTCGCTTCGACGAGAGATATGGGAGCAGGTCTTGAGGGACTACGAAGGCATGCATGTGTTCGTTTTTACCAGGCAGACGGAGCGGAGTGATGGAACCGTACATTGTCGAATGTTTGCCCGCGCGCTCGGGATCAACGAAGATCCGGCGACAGGCGGCGCCAGCGGTCCGTTAGGATGTTATCTGGTACACCACAAGATTGTTCCAATCAAGCCGACGACGCATATTATCAGCGAGCAGGGTATTGAGATGGGGCGTCCCAGCACCATTCACATCGAAATCGGTAGCGAGGATGATAAAATAACAGGGGACCGCGTCGGTGGGACCTGCTGTTCTGTTGGAGAAGGGTTCCTGGAGATCTGAGGAAAAGTGGCGTGGAAGGATGGGAGGTTGGATGGGAAGAATATGGATGATATACCTTCCACCCTTCCACCCTTCCATCCCGGTCTACTTCTGCTTCCCCTTGGTCCAGGTCGGTACATTGACCCATCGGCGTGTCGCCGCCGCCTCTACGATCGCTTCTGCGACGACCTGTGCGCGCATGCCATGATAGAAGGACGGAAGGCAATCCCGTCCTTCCCGGATTGCGCTTACGAACTCCCAGGCTTGATCGTACCGGAAGATCTGCATCGGATCCCCTTCTGCCGGATTTCTCGGTGAACCAGGGCGTTTGAGAAACGCTTCGGGCACGGTACGCCGTCTGTATTTCTTACCCGGCGACGCCATCAGGATGGTATGAGGCGAATGAAGCTGATAACCTGCAGAGGCTTTGCTGCCGTTTAATTCACAGGTATCATGGTCGCCCCCGGGGCCGTGCCCCTTCGTCAATTTACCCATTTCAAATACGCCGGTTGCGCCCGATTCAAATTCTGCTATCCAGGCTACCCAATCTTCTACATCCTGTGGTTCACAGGGTTCTCCGGCTGCCGTGTGATCACGCTGAACCACCTGTTTAGAGGAAGCAGTCACGGCTTTAATAGGGCCGAGTAGATTCTCTGCGAAATCAAGCCGGTGGATACCCATATCGCCCAATTCACCGGTCGCAGCCATATGTTTGTATTGACGCCAGCCGATGGATGCCTCACCCCAATCCTGCAGGCGCTGAAAACGAGCATGGCGAATTTCACCGAGGGCCCCCTTGTCCACCAGGGACTTAAGATATTGCATGCCGGGAACAAAGCGATAGGTGAAGGCGGTCATGTGCCGTACCCCGGCGCTGCGTGCCGCCTCATACATATCAACGGTTTCAGGCACATCCATACCGAGGGGCTTTTCGCACAACACATGGCAACCCGCCTCGATCACTTTGAGGACCAGATCATGATGATAGACATTCGGTACAGAAACAGAGACGGCATCCGGTTTAACGGTTTTGAGAAATTCATCTATATCCGTATAACCGGCTTTGATACCCCACTCTTTCCGACGACGAGCCAGCAGCATTTCGTCCGTCTCGCATAAGCCGACAATTTTCACGCCTGGAATACGCGATAACCCGGGATGGTGCACCGCAGCGCACACCTGGCCAAGACCGATAAGGCCAATACGCAATTCGTTCTTTGGCATCTACTACTCCTTGGTGTTCAGAAGGCAGCAGGCAGTAGGCAGGACTGCGAGGTCCATAGTTTTTCCACTGCTTACTGCTTACCGCATTTCCCATGTTCTCAATTGTTCTGATATGTTGTCGATGACCAGAGCCAGACCTCCCGGTCCTATAACCGCAGCTGATTCCTGATAGATCCCTTTGCCATATTCATCGGCAGGCAAGAGATAACCGCCTGTACCCCGATTGCAAAGGACACCGACGATGATAGGCGTATCAGGAAATCGGACTCGCAGTTCGCGTTGCAGGAGGTTGTACGGCTCTCCGCTTACCAGGACAAAAACGCCTTCACCGAGGCGCCATAGAGTCACGCCATATGGCGCCGGTTGACCAGGGGTCACGCCTTCAACGCGACGCATAGCCCGTCGGGTGCGTTCTACCTGGGCGCGGTAGTCAGCAGCTTCCTGGTCCTGTCCTGCCTGCCGTGCGGCGTCTTCCTGTTGTTGCCAATCCGCCAGCTTTTCATCCAGTTCCGCCTGCGCCGGAAGATCCACAAGCGGGAGTTCAAAGGTCATGTATTCTGTGGTTAAGTGATTCACAACGTGCGTTCTTGCCTCATTCAGAGGTTCATGTCGCCACGTCCCGATGGTCGCACCGGAAGTAACCGGTCCGGCATATTGCATCTCGGTGCCGTGCGGTGTCAACGCTTCGAGAGCCGACAGGGCCGCGTAGCCAAGTTGACGGCCATTACGGTCCGCCACGGACGTATCGCCGACATAACCGTCTTTGGGGCCGAGGTCACCACAGGCGCCTAACAAAAACACGCATGGCACGCCGGTATCCCGCTCGACGACCTCACGCATGGCGCCGATATAGTCAGGGCTGATCAGCGTATTGTCCCAGGCGAGTGTTGTGGGATGGCATCCGTAATTAATAAGTGTAACGATCAGATACCCGTTCCGATCTGTGACCCGGATCACCATAACCGTATCGTCTCCGTCCCGTTCCGGATTGGTGCCGCAAACATATTGCTGCGTCTCCTCGTCCCAATAGTCTCGATTCCATGCCAGATCACAATGACCGACGCCGTAGGCCAGCTCCACGGGCTGTTTGTTCGACCGGGCTTGCTCGATTGCATCGGCAATAGCGATCGGCAGTGAGTCCAGATAACCTGGGATCAGATCCCCGCCTTCATCATGGATACGATCCAGGTCGAAATTGCCGCCGGCATGCGTGTGAGAGAACGTGATGACCACACGTTCCGGCGCCACTTCAATCCGTTCCGAGACGGATTGGGTCAGGCGGTCGATCTCTCGTTCTCGCAACCAGCCTAAATCAAGCGTAACAAGGATATGTTCTTCTGATTGTGGATCCTGGATGACCAATACCGTCGCATTTAACGGTCGATGGACACCGGTAGACGCATCATGGCGGGCGGCGCCCCAACATCGATGATAGATACCCACCGGCGGCGTCACATTAACCCGACCAAAGCCCAGAACACACCGTCCAAGCGGCGTGGGCAAAATATGCTGGCTCATACCGTCTCCTGTTATTTTGCAATACAATTTCAAAAATTCCCAAACCATAACTAGGCCTGCCACGAAATTTTGTCAATGGGAAATCCTTGTCGATATTGAAATAATATAGACTATGAGCAAATGGGGATCTTCGAGGAGGTGCAGGACCTATCGGCTACTTGCGGAACCTACCGGCTATCTGTATCAGGTTCGATGTGACGCCTGTATAGAGGGTTTCGTCTGCCGGCCATGATGTAAACTCAGGATTGTTTCATCGGCACAAATGCAGATAGTCACCCTTTATAGTTTTAACCGCCAGATGAACTGGATTTCGTCCGGGAATTCTGCATAGGCGTGGGTGATAATAGAGTCGAGTATACAGCCCTGGCGACGGCTGCTTTAAACAGTTGATGTCCAACACCTTCACCCCGATAATCCGGATGAGCGCGTAGAGCCCATAACACCGCCAGATCATCCCGACCTTCCAGCATATTCACCTTTGGTGTCCGACAGGCAATGACCGTCCTGCCGAAAGACACTCCGCATCATCTCATCGCTGGCTTTCGACAGGGCCAGCAACCGGTCGACAGTAACGCTGGGGATGGGGGAAGGATGCATGGGCAAGTGGAGGTGGGCAGGTGGGCAAGAGATGGTTTGCTTTTTTGCCCACCTGCCTACCTGCTGTTTTCATACGCTGTAATATCTTCTTCATACTGCAGGGTCCAGCCGATTTCGTCCAGCCCTTCTAATATAAACTTTTTGCGGAATGGATCAACTTCGAACAGGTGTGCCGTTCCGTCCGGTTCGGAGATGGTCTGCGCTTCGAGGTCTACTGAGAGCGTATAGATCTCCTGCGCGGATGCATCGGCGAGTATCCGCCGGATCGTTTCTTCGGATAATACGACGGGCAGTAGTCCATTTTTAAAACAGTTATTGTAGAAAATATCTGCGAACGATGGCGAGATGACCACCCGAAAACCATAATCCTGCAGGGCCCATGGGGCATGTTCACGTGAACTGCCACAGCCGAAATTGTCGCCAGCTACCAGAATGGTGGTTCCCTGATAGCGTGGTTCATTCAGGACAAAGGCTGTATTGAGCGATCCATCCGGTAAAAAACGCCAGTCGTTGAACAGAAACTGACCGAAACCGGTACGCTCAATTCGTTTCAGGAATTGCTTCGGTATAATCTGATCGGTATCTACATTGGTCCGGTCCAGTGGGGCGACGCGGCCTTCGTGTTGGGTAAATGGTTCCGGCATGGTGGTCTCCATTGTGATATTCACCAGTCGCGTATATCGACAAAATGGCCGGCGATGGCGGCGGCGGCGGCCATGGGGGGGCTGACCAGGTGCGTTCGGGCGTCGCGCCCCTGTCGGCCTTCGAAATTCCGGTTGGATGTGCTGGCACTGCGTTCACCCGGCTGCAAAATATCAGGGTTCATACCCAAGCACATGCTGCAGCCGGATTCACGCCATTCAAAACCGGCCTCTTTAAATACCTTATCAAGACCTTCGGCCTCCGCCTGCTTCTTGATCGACTGCGAGCCGGGCACCACCAGCGCGACCACGTCAGGAGAGACCTTGCGTCCTTTAATGATGTCGGCCGCAGCGTGCAGATCGCTGAGTCTTGCATTGGTGCAACTGCCGATAAATACCCGGTCAATAGCGATATTCGTAATCGGCATATTGGGTTTCAGACCCATATATTCCAGGGCGCGTTCGGCGGCTTTACGGTCGTTCTCTTCCGGCATGGTGGCCGGGTCGGGTACGATGCCTGTTACATCTGTAACCATACCGGGGTTGGTGCCCCAAGTGACCTGGGGGACAATATCAGCCGCGTTGATCGACAGGTGCTGATCGAACGTCGCATCGCTATCGGTTACGAGCGTTTTCCATTGTGCTACCGCCTGATCGAATTGAGCTTCCGAAGGGGCGAATTTCCGGCCTGCAACATATTCGAATGTGGTGTCATCCGGCGCGATCATACCCGCCCGGGCGCCCAGCTCGATGGACATGTTGCAGACAGTCATCCGTTCATCCATAGACATCCCGCGAATCGTACTGCCGGTATATTCAATGACGGCGCTCGTACCGCCTGCCGTACCGGTATGCCCGATAATATTCAGGATGATGTCTTTCGCGGTAATCCCTTCAGGCAACGTCCCGTCAATACGAATTTCAAACGTTTTAGAACGTTTCTGCAACAAGCACTGGGTGGCCATGACGTGTTCTACTTCGCTTGTGCCGATGCCGAATGCCAGGGCGCCGAGGGCCCCATGCGTAGAGGTGTGGCTGTCGCCGCAAACCATTGTTTTTCCCGGCTGAGTGATGCCTAATTCGGGCCCGATGATATGGACAATGCCCTGATGCGGGCTGTCCAGGTCATAGAGAGGGACGTCGAATTCTTTACAGTTTTTCGACAACATATCCACCTGTAGCTTGGCAATCTCATCGGTCATGGGCAGGGACCAGTCGGTCGTGGGAATATTATGATCCATAGTGGCGTAGATCAGATCAGGGCGCCGCAGTTTTCGTCCGGCTGCCCGTAATCCCTCAAACGCCTGAGGCGAGGTCACTTCGTGAACCAGATGGGCGTCTATATAAATAATCGTCAATCCATCCGGCATCTCACGGACCACGTGCTGCTCCCAGATCTTATCATACATCGTTTTGGCCGGCATAATCGTTCCTTTGTTGAGTGGGTATGAGTTATTTTACTGCGCCCCAATTTGTGTGATAAAATGTTTTCATGAAATCGGTTTCGGCTGAATCGATCAGGCGTGGTGGAATTTTCGTATGGCCTGATGGTTTCATCCAGGGGCGACAATAGTATATATGCACGGTTCGTCGCGCCTGATCGGAACGACTGGGATAGGCTGCATGCCACAGATTGCCGTGGAAGAGAATCGCTGTGCCAGCTTTGCCGGTCAGCGGTATATGAGCAGGCATATCATTAACGTGATCGACGGCCGGCAAAGATCGATTAAAGCGGTGGCTGCCGGGCACCACAGCAAAACAGGCACTGTCCGCCATTACATCTGACAAGTAATAGATACACGAAATAAGTAGTAATGATTGTGACATCGGTGCGCCCTGATAGTCGACATCCTTATGCCACCGCGCGTGCGAATCGGCTCCGGGCGCTTTCAGAATAACCGATAGTTCGGAGAAGGCGATATCATCCGACATGATGCCTTTGAGTAACTCGAAGACAGATGGATGGATAACCAGGTCGTCAAAGGCTGTTTCCACCTCCATCGCGCGGACACTTTGCCAGGTATTATCCGAACGCGTGTAAAACGTATCACGCCGTGTGGTCCATTCCCTATCGAGCGCTTCATTTATGGCCGTTATTTCGGCCGAATTGAGTGCATCTTCAACGACAAGAAATCCATTTGTATCGAAGGTGTAGAGATCGGAATCAGTCATATAATAGGTCTAAATTTTGAATATATGAATTATAAATTATGATTTAAAGTCTTATCGTTTTCTACCGACGTAATGTACGTCACGATCATAGTTTTATGCAAGCGAAAAAACCGCCTGGAAACACGGGAAACATAGGGTTTATGTCCTTTCTATTTTTACCATATTCCTTGACATTTTTCGAACTATTCTTCATATTGTCAACGGTCCCAATTTGTTATTTCGATGACCTAAACATTTGCTTGCAGTAACACAGGGTTTGGTATAACGGGATCAATGTGTTATGCCGGATAGACATAAATTTAACTGGAGCAACAGGGCGACCGGTAGGTCGCCTGCTTTGTGAGCAGCCTATGCGTATCGATCATGTAGAACCGGAGAGTATCGCTGATCAGGTCGGTTTGCAGCCGGGAGACCGGTTGATCAAGATCAATGGTGCCAGGGTCAGAGATGCGCTGGACTACCGTTTCTGGTCGTCAGAGGAGATGCTGGAACTGGATATACTCCAGAAAGACGGCAGTCGTATCCTTATCGACATCGAAAAAGATCCGGCGGATGACCTCGGTATGGCGTTACATGAACCGCCGTATCAGGCCTGTGCAAACAAATGCGTATTCTGTTTTATTCATCAGAATCCGCAGGGTATGCGTAAGGCCGTCTACTTCCAGGATGAAGATGTCCGGCTGTCGTTTTTATACGGGAACTACGTCACGCTGGCTTTTGTATCGGATGCCTATCTGGAACGGATTCTTGTTCAGCGGCTGAGTCCGATATATGTATCTGTACATGCGACTGATCCGGCGTTACGTCGCATGTTACTTGGTTCTCCCAAGGCCAAAGATATCATGCCTATTTTACATAAGCTGGTGGACGGCGGCATTCTGATAGAGACGCAGATCGTCCTGTGTCCCGGTCTGAATGACGGTCCGGCGTTACGAAAAACAGTGGATGATCTGGCTATGCTTTTTCCAGTCGTGGAGTCCATCTCTATTGTACCCGTGGGCCTGTCCGATCACCGGCAGGGGCTGTATAAACTGGAGGCGGTGACCACCGACTATGCCCGTCGGATGATTGATACCGTCAGGATCTGGCAGGAGGGGATGCGTCAACGATTCGGTCATCCTCTGGTGTATCTTTCAGATGAGTGGTATTTGATGTCGGATACCCCGCTTCCGCCGCCTGAAGTATATGAAGGATGCCCTGTTATTGAAAACGGCGTGGGTATGGTTTCACAGTTCAAAGAGAATATGGCCACGCAGATCCGGCGTTTGCCGAAAGCATTGGACCTACCGCGGAAGATCACGCTGATAACGGCCGTCCTCGCTCAAGACGTGGTTAGAGAGGCGCTTGTCAACCCGCTTAATCAAATCAAGGGGATGGACGCGGATCTGGTGGTGGCGGTCAACCAATTTTTCGGGCACGGTATCACGGTTTCGGGACTACTGACCGGGCAGGACATCGCCCAGGCGTTAAAGGGGCATGTCGACGGCGATGTGGTTTACCTGCCGCAAAACGTTCTTAACGATGACGATCTGTTTCTCGATGATATGACCCTGCACACATTGAGCGATCAGGTCGGCGTTCCGGTACGTATTTTTCCGGATAGCGTGCGGGATGTGTTGGGGTTGTAATCTATCGGTACGGGATCAATTATATGTAGGTGCATTTTTAACGTAAACATCAAAAAAATACCATGCCACCAATTGTTGCTATCATAGGCCGTCCCAACGTCGGGAAATCCGTATTGTTCAACCGGATTCTTGGTCGTCGTGACGCCATTGTACATGATACGCCGGGCATTACCCGCGACCGCCATTATGCGGAGGCGGATTGGTTCGGGAAAAAGTTCACAATAGTTGACACCGGCGGGCTGGTACCGGATTCGGACGAGCCCATGGAGTCTGCCATTGAGCGGCAGGCGCAAATGGCGGTTAACGAGGCCGATATCATCCTTCTGGTGGTGGATGTACGGGCAGGGGTGACGCCTCTGGATCAAAAAGCCGCTGAAGTAGTCCGTCGGGTTTCCAAGCAGGTCATTATCGTGGCCAACAAAGTGGACAGCGGCGCTCAGGAAAACCATGCCTATGAATTTGCCTCGCTCGGCCTGGGCGAACCGGTGATGATTTCCGCTTTGAAAGGACGAAACACCGGGGATCTGCTCGACATGATGGCCGACCGGATGCCTGCTGCACCACCGGCGCCGGAAGAAGAGGAGCCGGATGCTATTAAAATCGCCGTCATCGGCAAACCTAATGTAGGTAAGTCGTCCCTGGTGAATGCCATCATAGGCAAAGAGACAGTGATCGTTTCGGATATTCCCGGCACAACCCGCGACTCGATCGATACGAAGATCATCCGGCATGGCGTCCCCTATATTCTGATCGATACGGCAGGCCTGCGTCGCCGTGCCCGTATATCGAGTGATATTGAGTTCTATAGCTTTACGCGCACCGTACGCAGTCTGGAACGCTGTGATGTAGCGGTGGTTCTCGTGGATGCCATAGAAGGTATTGCCACCCAGGAGATGCGAATCATATCCCAGGTAGATGAAGCTGGTAAAGGTCTTATTCTGGCTTTCAATAAATGGGATTTAGTTGATACAACCGAGGCTTCCGGGGATGAATATCTGGCCGCAGCCCGGGAGTATGCCCGTTTTGTCGATTACGCCCCGGTCATGTTTTTATCCGCCCTTACCAAACGTGGCGTGACCCAGCTTCTGAATAAAGTTGATCAGGTTAAAAAAATGTGCGTCATGCGGGTGCCTACGGGCGAACTGAACCGAGTGGTGGAAGGCATCACCGCCTATTATCCACCACCTTCCGGATCCAAAGGACGCCTGACAAAGGTTTTCTATTGTACACAGGTCAGAGTCGCCCCGCCCACGTTCGTATTTTTTGTCAACCATCCGGATGCGATTCCGGAATCATACAAACGGTATCTGTCAAACCAGCTTCGTGAAAACTTCCATTTCGACGGTACGCCCATCCGGGTGTTGATCAGAGGAAGAGATGGGAGGGATTGAATTATGATTCTTGAATTATGAATTATGATTAGGTGATTGAAAATCAATCATAATTTATAATTCAACAATCACCTTAACAGGGATGGTCAGGTATGAATAATGGACTGTCGGGAAAGTTGTATTACTCCAGTAGTGAGGTATCGGATATGCTGGAATTGGAGCCTTCTGTACTGAGGTTCTGGGAAAGAGAGTTCAGCCAGTTACGGCCCAAAAGAAATCGGGCGGGCAACCGGATGTATCGCGAAAAGGATATTAAGCTGATCCAGGAGATCAAACGGTTGACGCGGGATGAGGGGTATACGATCGCCGGTGCAAAGAAGAAGCTCCATGAATTATCTCACAAGCCGGGTCATGAAGTGGTTGAGAAGATGATCGCCGATCCCATAACAGAATCTGAACTTGTCTCATGGCTACGATCCGAATTACTTGGTATTCAGGCGACACTGAACTCGTAAGCCAGGTTGATTGTTCAATTATGATTTTTATATGATTTTCTTACGCATCATACCTGCTCCACATTTCCTCCATATATTTACCTGTATAATACCGAATCTGACCTTCTTTTATCATCAGGATCGTATCGGCCAGATATTCGATCAGCCGGCGATCATGGGAGATGAAAATAATGGTGCCGGGATAATTTTCCAGCGCTTGTTCCAAGGCGACTCTGGCATCTATGTCCAGATGGTTGGTCGGTTCATCCAGTACCAGTATATTGACCCCGGAAAGCAACAATTTTTCCAGGGCGACTCTACCCCGCTCGCCGATACTTAAAACGTTTATCTGATCGTGTACCTTATTTCTCCGTAACAGCAAGGTGCCGAGAACCATACGTGCCCAGGTTTCGTCTACCGGACCGACGAACATCGCTTCATCCAGAATGGTCTGTTTTTCCACAAAGGGTTTAGCTGTTTTCTGTTGTTCGAGCTGCTGTTCTACTTTTCTTCCTATGGCTTTGGCCCGTTTCATTTCCTTTGATGCTTTTCGTGCATAAAAATCTGCACTGGCGCCTGCAGTGGCCTTGTTACCGTGCACCTTTCGTGCCATCCGCTTACGTTCGCCCACGGCGCCCCGTAACATGTGTACCTCTTTACCAGCCCGTCCGTATTGCGCCCAGGCGCTCTCTTCCTCCTGCTTTCTCGCTGCTGCATAATTGGTATAATTACCAGTATATAGCCGCAGTTGACCGCGCCGGAGCTCAAGAATCCGTGCCACGGTCCGATCCAGAAAATGGTCGCGTACACAGGGACTTAAAGCCCGCAAATATCATGATTACAGAAGAATGTGTCCCCAAGATACTGGACTTTGGTCTTGCCCGTATCGAACGTGAGGAAACGGAACCAGTGGACAGTGAAGCACCCACGGTGACGATGGTGGAAGAGGACGGCCTACCGAGTCTGACGCAGGGTAAGAATTTCATGGGTACGCCGTCGTACATGTCTCCCGAGCAGATAGAGGGCAAGGAAGAAGATGTCGATATCTAGATCCACGATGTTAACCGGGGCACAAAAACCAGGCTCCCTGATGATCAATTTAAAGACTGGTCTCCATCCTGGTCACCCTCAGGCGAGGAGATCATTTTCCAGACCGCTTCAGAGAGCCTGTTGGGAGGAGACCTGTATAAACGATCCGTTGACGGTAGGTCGCCGCCTGAACCCTTGATAGTAACTACCTCTGCAACTGTATCACTGCTACATTGGTCAACGGACGGCAAATATATTATATTTAGAACAACGGATACGACCGGCTATTACGACATCTCGTATATTGAGCTTTCCGCCCCTGACCGACAAGTAAGTTTTCTTCGTGAACGATACAGTATCAATTCGGCCAGGCTCTCACCAGACGGGGATTACGTGGCATATTCTTCGAACGCGTCTGGTCGTCTGGTCGTTTTGACGTTTCTGTAGTCCAGTTTCCCTCAGGTAAAGGGACTATTCAGGTTTCGGTAAATGGCGGTATATATCCCCAATGGAGTAGCCGAAATGATGAGCTGTTCTTCGTCGATTCCGAAACGAATACCTTGATGGTCGTTCCGGTGGAGGTACCGGTAGATGGTAAGACATCGTTTGTGCCTGGAGACATTCGACCATAGGGCATTACAAGATCGTCCGTCAACTCTGTAGAGGATAATTATGATAGATTCCCGTCGGTGGTTTTTAATTCCCGCCGTTTGCCTGGCACTCTCTCTTTTCTCTTCGCCTGTTGCGACCGCAGACCAGGCGCAGCGCATCGACGGCACGGCTATCGAAAGGGGTTTGAAGCAGGCGTATAAGCTTTTGAAAGATAAGCGCGTGGATGCGGTTGATCTTGAGGAGATGTTGGAAGAAGGCGATCTGCCGCTGGCTGAACGGTATACGGATGCGAAGATCAGACTGCACACGAATCTGATGGTGGACAGCGTGCTGACCCGCCCGGAGATCAACTTGAGCGTGTTTATAGAGGAAGAAGATCATCTCTCCGCCGAGCTCTGGAAGATTTACTTTGAGCAGGAAGAAGAACGATGGACACCAAAGCGGTATAAAACATTGATTAAGACGCATGTAGGCGACCGATTTCGACCGCGAAAAGACGAAATCTTTGCGTTTGACACCCTGACTATCCGTCGCGATTCCGCCGAATTTCATATCACGGACGGCGTTTTGATGCCGGCCTATGCCGCTGGACAGATCGGCCGCGTTGTTCTGTTCGGTCAAGGGCGGTTCTCCTTTACACCGGCCAACAGTGTAGAACGCCAGCAGTTAAATAAATACGCCGGGAATAAAGGGGCGCAATATACGACGGAATTTACGCAGATGGTTCTGCTTGTCTCACCGGGCGGCTATGCCGATCTGATCGATGGGGTTGATCTTGAGCCGGTAAAAAAAGGCCGTGTGTTCAAACGCGCCGAAGTGCTTTTGAAACGGGTTGATAAAGACTATATGATGAAAATCCAGCCCAGTAAGAAAGCATGGTCGTTCGCGCCTTCGCATCCGGACTATCTCCGGGCTGAATTCGACAGGGCCGGCACCACCCAGTGGTTGGTTTACGCGTATAATCCATTCGAGTTGGAGGAGGTAAGCCTGACCCAGAAGAGTGGCTTTCCGCGTAACTTCAACCTGAAAGCGCCGATCCTCTGGTGCCATTTCCCCGGTACGCAAAAACAACAGGCGGATAGCGTGGCGGCGAAAGCGCCGTCAAGTACGGCTTTATTGAATATACATAGCTATCTTATCCAGGGGGTCCTGGCAGATAACAAGAAACATCTTAAGCTGAAAACGGTCATCAACGTTACGGCCAGGGAAGATTCCGTCTGGACGCTGACCTTTATGCTTAATCCCGATTTCGATATCCGGCGTGTCACCTATGCCGATGGGGAAGGCGCTTTGCTTATAAAACAGGGCTCGTTCATATCCGTTCCGCTGCTTGAACCGCTCCGCAAGGATCAGAGTACCAGGCTGACGTTCTGGTATGAAGGAGATATGGTTCGTAAGGTAAACAATTCCTTCTTCACGCCATTACGCAACGAACAATGGTTGCCTCAACATTCCAATCGGGACGCGTTTATGTTCGACATGGAAATGCGGGTGCCGAAATCGATGACGTCCATCACGACCGGCGTAAAAACACTGGAATACGAGGAGGGCGACACAAGGGTCTCCCGCTGGCACGCGCCTCGGCCGACAACCCTGCTCGGGCTGACGTTCTCCGAGCACCGGACCTTAACTTCCCGGACCGGCGATGTTGATGTAACAGTGTACATGGATAAGGACCTGTCGAAGTCCGCATCACGGGAAGAGGAGATCCTCCAATTAATAGACGAGACCCTGCCGTTTTACAGCAAATCCTTCGGCGACTATCCGTACAAGAAGCTGGATATCGTCCAGATGCCGGATGATTATCAATTCGGGCAGGGGTTGCCGACGATGTTGATGTTGTGGGGACTCTATTTTCGGAGTGATTATCTGCTGGGTCGGGATCTGTCCGTCAATAAATACTTCAATGTGCAGCAGTTTTTCAAAGGGTTTTTAGCCCATGAGCTGGCCCATCAGTGGTGGGGCAATGTCGTGATACCCAGGACCTATAGGGATGCCTGGCTGTCGGAAGGCATGGCGACGTATGCCGCCGACCTGTTTATCGAAAATATGATCGGCCAGGATCAATTTCATGAGATGTTGAAATCCCATACTCATGCGGCAAAGCAGGCAGATAAAGAGGGCGCCATCATTTTAGGTCGGAGGTTACAGGAATTTTTTCAACCGGTGGTGTATGACAAGGGGGCTATGGTCCTGCACATGTTACGCCAGGTCACCGGGGATGAAAAATTCTACAAAATCCTGTCTGATTTCTACCGGGATTCACGCCAACAGTTGGTGACTACCGCCGACTTCAAACGGGTGGCTGAAGATGTGATGAAACAGGATATGGACTGGTTTTTCGATCAGTGGCTCAGAGGAACCGGTTATCCGGTGTACCGGTCGAGTTATACCAGTCTGAAACAGCCGGACAACCAGTTCAGCATTCAATGTACGATTACGCAAGAGCAGGACGGCCGGATTTTCAAGGCGATGGTACCGATACACTTTGAGCTGAAAGACGGCACAACCATCGAGAAGGTCATCTGGAATACGACCAGATATCATACGTTCAAGGTCATCGTGCCGGCCGAGGTGAAACAGATTGTTGTTGCGCCGGGCTTTTCCGTGTATTGCGAAATAATCTCGTAAATTAACGAGCTGATGTTACGCAATCGGTGTATTTATCCTTCCATCCTACCTTACCCTGCCTGCTTCCGGGCTATCCGGGAACCGATTGATCAATCGTTGATAGACATGGCCGGCTTCTTTGGTTCGACTGGAGGCTTCAAGACTTTCACCCGCTCGTAACAAGGCAATACGCAGACTATCGCTATCCGGGAAATCGGTTTCGAATTTCAGATACAACCTGGCGGCTTCGATGAAATCATTTTCTGCCCGATAGGTATCTGCGATGCCAAGACGGGTCGGCATCATGAAGGTGGATTCAGGCGCAACGGTGAGGAGTTGAAGGAAAGTCAATCGGGCCAGGGCGGGCTGCTTGTTAGCCAGCAATGCCCTACCCTGCCAGTAGCGGACTTCATTTTTGAGGTCGGTATTCGGATAGGAAGCCAGCAGACGACTGCAGGCTTTTACAGCGTCCTGATAACGTCCTTGCTGATATTGAAGACGCGTGACAGCCAGCAGCGCATCATCGGCATAGGGGTGTTGCGGCGCATGCAACAGAACCTGAAGATAGTATTGCTCTGCCGCCAGGTGAGCTGTCTCAATACGACCGAGATGATAAAGCGCAACCGGATGTTCGGGCTGGTCTTTAATGATCTGCAGGAAGATTTCTCGAGCCCGGCTGCATTCACCTGCCTGGTACCAGGAGACGGCCTGATCTATAGAGGCTTCCTGAGCCATGATCGGAACAGCCCCGATACTGAGTATAAAAACAAACGGCATTCGTTGGAATGCCGATGTAATGAAGCGATAGAATATCAAAACAGGGTGATGTTTGTTAGTCATCAAGCGGTTTGCGAAGCGCTTCCTTCAACACTTTGCCGGGTTTAAAGCGTGTTTTTTTACCGGGTGGTACGTAGACCAGGGCGCTTGTCCGGGGATTACGGGCCGATGTCCGGGCTTTCGTATCCTTGACTTCAAAGACGCCGAACCCGCGAATCTCAATTCGATCACCATGAATAAGGGATTCACGCATGGTTACGAACGTCTGGTCGATGATCGGAAAAATGTCTTCTTTTTTCATATCTAAACGTTCACTCACCTGTTCCACCAGTTCTTTCTTGGTGGTGGTCATAAATGACCTCCTCTATGCTGGAAGCATGTCGTGCATATTCATCCGAAATGACGTATATCCACAGATGCTATCCCTATGTAGATGCTCCAGTTATCAACAGTGCGTTACATACTAACAGGATGAAGAGGCACTGTCAATATTTTTTGTTTCCTCAAGGCATTTTATTTGCCTGGAAAATCCATGGCCTCACTCTGAAATACCGCAAGGCCTCTTTACATTTTCCGTTGACAGTCTTCCCGTACCGGCGTACCATCCCTCGGTTCCTCTTCAGTAAAAGGGAAGTTCGTGGCCCCTTATCTGAATGTCTCCGGAAAGGACACCGGGCGTATGTCTACACCTCCTTCGAGTCTCAAATCCTTCCTGGCCGGGCTGATCGATTACGCCGGGTTGTTTCCCCCTGCGGAACTACCGCTGATCGAAGCGATCGAGCACTACCGCCGGTATCGTCTGGACGCCGACGCCTGGATGCTCTCCCGTTTTATCATACCGGTATCACAACTGGCGGCATTAACAGAACATATCGATGTTTCCGGGAACAATTACTTCGACGCCGGCACAGCCTACTCGCTCCTTGGGCAGGACGGACAGAGCGGCCCCGCGTTTTTGAAGGGGATCGAGCAGGATATTCATACGGTAAAGCAGTTCCGAAGATCGCACGGTACACAGGCGGTGCTGGATATATTCGAAGTCCGGCTTCCGGCTTCCGATCAGGCGATTCATGATGTCATAGGCAAGGCAAGCGACCTGCTGTTAGCCGGCGGATTACGACCGTTCTTCGAAGTACCGAAAGGAGCCGACTGGCAACCATCGGCGAACGTGGTCATCACCGCGATCGGAGCGTATAATCGGACACAGCCGCCGGCGCCCATCGGCTTCAAACTGCGTTGCGGCGGGGTGGTGGCAACGGCCTTTCCATCTCCGGAGCGGGTGGCGGCGGCGATTGTGATGTGCCGCGAGGCGACGGTGCCGCTGAAAGCTACGGCGGGGCTGCACCACCCGATTCGGTATTACAACGACAGTGTACAGACACGCATGCACGGTTTCGTAAATTTCTTCGGCGCCGGGATTCTGGCGCATGTGCACGGACTGGGACTGCAGGATATTCAGACGATCCTCGAAGACGAAGACGTCGGCCATTTTACTTTTTCGGATCAGATGTTCACATGGCAACACCTGTCTGCAACGGTTGAGGACATCGTCCGCATACGGGCGCAGGCGCTTATCTCTTACGGGAGCTGCAGCTTTGATGAGCCGCGAGAAGATTTGTCGGTGCTGGGGTGGTTGTAGTAAATATAAGAGGGTGTACGGAAACTAAGGAGTTTTACAGTGACGCTTACATCGTTTATCGAGGTTCCTGCCGATTCGCACTTTCCGATTCAGAATCTGCCCTACGGGGTGTTCAGCACGAATGGCGGAACGCCACGCGTGGGGGTACGGATCGGGACGTATGTGCTGGATCTTTCCGTGCTGGAAGCGGCCGGGTTGCTCCCGCAGCCATCCGTGTTCGCACAGTCTTCCTTGAATGCGTTTATGGCGCAGGGGCGGGAGGCCTGGCGCACCGTCAGATCACGACTTCAGGAGCTGCTGGCCTCGGATAACCCGACGTTGCGTGACCACGCCGAAATGCGCCGAAATGCGCTGACGCCTGTGGCGGATGTGACGCTCCACCTGCCCGTCGAAATCGGTGATTATACGGACTTCTATTCCTCAAAGGAACATGCGACCAACATGGGCACCATGTTCCGGGGCAAGGACAACGCGCTCATGCCCAACTGGTTGTATATCCCGGTGGCCTATCACGGCCGGGCCAGTTCGGTGGTGCTCAGCGGCACGGATGTCTACCGTCCGTACGGACAGATCAAGCCGGAGGACGGACCGCCGGTCCTGGCTCCGAGCAGGGTGATGGATTTCGAACTGGAGATGGGGTACTTTATCGGAACCGGCAACGATCTGGGCACGCCCATTCCTGTCGATCAGGCCGCAGATCATTTTTTCGGAATGGTGCTGGTAAACGACTGGAGCGCGCGGGACATTCAGCGGTGGGAATACCAGCCACTCGGCCCGTTTCTGGCCAAGAATATGGCTACCTCCATCTCACCCTGGGTGGTCTCCCTGGACGCGCTGGAGCCGTTCCTCTGCGCCGCGCCGCCTCAGGATCCGGCGCCGTTGTCGTATCTGGACCATGCCGGTGATCAGGCGTACGACATCAATCTGGAAGTACTTCTACAGAGCGAATCCATGACGGAACCGATGTCCATTGCCCGTTCCAACTTCAAATATATGTACTGGCATATCGCTCAGCAGCTCGCGCATCATACCATCACCGGCTGCAACATGCGCCCCGGCGACCTGATGGCGTCCGGCACCCTCAGCGGCCCCACGCCTGACACCTACGGCTCCATGCTGGAAATCACCTGGCGCGGCGAAAATCCACTTGAACTGACCACCGGTGAAACCCGCAAATTCCTCCAGGATGGCGACCGCCTGACGATCACGGGTTGGGCGCAGGGGGATGGGTATCAAGTGGGTTTCGGAGAGGTGATGGGAAGGGTGATGGCCCCGAGAACAAAGATGGAACATTCTTAACCGCCTCTCATTTCGGCGTAAATTGTGGCATGGTAGTCTTTATTTTACGGCAAAATGAGGTCGTTGATGAAAAAATAGATACTTGAGATCCAGTCCAGGATTTAAAACGTTCATAAAAGAACGGTTGAATTTTGACAACCCCTATCTTCTCCCCTGAAGACCTGCAATCATTTAAAGAAAAAGGGTATCTACATCTTCGCGAAGCTTTTCCTGGTGAATCGGCCCTGGCGATGCAAGATTTCATGTGGGCCGAACTCAAGCGCCTTGGTGATATCGACCGTAATGACCGCGCCACAGGGTCGAATCCCTGGCGGGGGCTTAATAACAGCAACCGCCACGGTATTTTCAAGGGGATCAACAGTCCACGTATGTTCGGTGCGCTCGATCAACTGCATGGTTCCGGCACCTGGAAAAAACCACCGTGATGGGGCGGCTTTATAATCACCTTTCCGGAAGGAAGCGGGCAACCCTGGGATATCATCGCAGACGGATGGCACTGGGACGGAGATGAGCGGGGACATGACGATGGGCTGACGGGGGTACATGTGTTTCTGTTTTTCTCGACTGCCGAACCCGGGGGCGGCGGCACGCCAGAGGAGGCCGCCGAAAAACTGCGGGAAAATCCCGAGCATACCCTGCGAGACTACTTCAGGTTTTTGGGGGATGTAAAAGAAAAAAGATAGCTAATCTCCTTGGCTCCTCGGGTAAAAAAGCGGTCGCCCTCTCCCTGCTTGGCGCCCAGGTGACGATTGTTGATATCACGGAAGAAAATCAGCGTTATGCCCTCGAATGCGCACGAGCCGCCGGGGTCTCCCTTGACTATATCGTCTCAGATGTATTAGAGTGGCAAACAACCCCTTTTATCCGTCATTTCGATTTCGTGCTAATGGAGTATGGTATTCTCCGGCCACCGGTCGCCGTATCCTGAATATGCCGACGGACTATATACGAGGGATAGAAAGCTACTCGCCGCCCGGTCACCTTCTGTATCGAAATCTATTTCCCTCTTCCCATCAATACATGTTGTGGACGGTAGCGTTCGGCCTGGAAACGCTGACCGTAACAGATGGCCCATTTCTCGTAACCCCCAATAGTATTGGAGGCAGCGCGTATTCGGGTCACCGATGTACTGGATTTACTCGCCAATGGATTATCTCCGGAACAAATACTTGAAGAATTACCTGATCTGGAACGTGAGGATATATCAGCCAGTTTGACATTTGCCAGTCAACGGCTTAATCATCCGGTCGTAGCGCCAATTCAATGTATTTCGTATCGTTTAAATATCTTACCGCATTGGCGTAACGCACCATGAAATTATCAGAGGAAACAAACGCGCCTTTCGGATCAGGCAGAAGTCGGAAACTGTCCTTCAAGAGATCATTGTAGTTTTCATCGGTATCCGTTTGTGCGTTTACCGGTACAGTTATGACAGCCCCTGAAAACAGCAAGACGCCAAAAACCGCACACATTCGATTATACAATAACGATAACATATCGGCTCCGTACTCGCAGCATTTCGACCACTATACTTCTACTGAGTAAAGGCAAACCCTGTGCCAACATCAAGGCTAAAGCGCTTGATGACCATAAACAAATGGCCGGAAGGTCAGCGACCAATCCAGTCCGGCAGGAAATGATGTAGCTAAAACTATACATGCCGCTAAAATATAGGCTTTGAAGTCTATATTTCGGGGCGTTGAAACGTATGTCTTTATTTTAAGACAGGGTGCGTATGGAATTTAATACAGGGCACATCCTTAGGCTTTGATGGCCTCACGGATCACACCGGCCAGATAATCTTCCAACTTCGAGAGCCCTGCCTCGCCGCGTTCGGCCGACCCCTGCCGGGCGTCCTCGCCGAATTGGGCGAAGAGCGGATCATGCGCCTCGAAGACGACGCCGGGATGGCGTTCTCCTTCTGGAGGCATGCGACCGGCAGGCCAGGCAGCGGCTTCGTTTCTGCCGGGCATGAGGGCGTCCATATCTACCAGTTCGGGAAAGAGCGCCAGGCCGTAGGAGGTCTCCTCTTTCGCGGCATGATCACCAGGCAAAGGTACGGCGTCCCCGCCGATGGAGGCCTCGGTACCCCACAGCAAGGTGATATCCTTGTGGGCATTCTGAATGGCAGGCAGACAGTCGTCCAGAATGCCCTGCCATGGATAATGTCCTGCCATGAGGACAATCACCCGGAAATCGAAAGCAATCAACTGCTCTACGGTCGTCGTCAGCATGGCTGCTACGGCTTCGGGCGGCTGGTAGTGGGTCCACAGGAAGGCATCGTGTCCACCACCGGTTCCCCACCACATGACCGGCAGAATCCCCCCGCCGGTGCGCTCGGCGATGCGGATGCAGAGCCGCTCCGCCTTGATGCCGTCGAAACCGACCGGCAGGTGCCAGCCGTGGTGTTCCAGCAATCCAAGCGGCCAGAAGGCGACGGGGTTTTCATCACGCAGGACAGCCAGTTCGTCGGGGCGCAGTTCATGGTAGTGTCGCCATTGGGGGGTGGTCGGCATGGGGACTCCTTCATTTGGTGATTTGGTGATTTTCCGATTGTCTGATTTGTTCGTTTGCCCGCCATTTGTTGAATATTTCGTATAAAATCACACTGGTGGCGACAGCCAGGTTCAGCGAATCACTGCGGCCGACCATGGGAATGCGTACGGTGTCGTCACAGGCGGCTGTGTGGGTATCCGACAGGCCGTGTTGTTCGCTGCCCATGCATAGCAGAATGGGTGGTCCATAGGGCATGGCTTGATAGTCGATTTCCGCCGAATCGGAGGCACCGATCATGGTCAGGTGATGTTGCTGCTTCCATGTTATCAGGGCGTCCAACGTCGCTCGGATCAGGCGTTGTGAGAAAATGGCGCCCATACTGCTGCGGACGGCAGCCGGATCGTAAGGGTCGGTGGTGTCGCCCAGCAGGATGATACCCGCTGCGCCGACCGCATCACACGTACGAAGTATCGATCCCAGATTACCCGGATTCTGAACATCTTCCAAGACGACCCAGGCCAGTTCATCGCCCGGCTGTACTGCCTCTAATGTTTCCCATCGTTGCCGAACTACGGCGCCAAGCCCCTGAGGGCCATCCTTACGGGAGAGCGTTTGAAATACCGTCTCGCTGACTTCAAGGGTTGAAATGCCGACCTGGTCCGCGGTCCGCACCGTTTCCTGTCCGAAATCACTACGCAGTAATTCCGGGGCGACGATCAGGATATCGATGTCTGCCTGTAGCGCAACGGCTTCGGCCACTGGACGAATACCTTCTACAAAGAACAGGCCGGTCTCGCGCCGTGTTTTCCGTTGGGACAGGGCGCGGATTTGTTTGATGCGTGGGTTGGAGGGGCTGGAGATAAGCATAAGATCAGTTAATGGATGAACGGTCGGCATATTGCCGAATTACGCTTTCTGTTATATCAGAGAGCAGCATAGATTATTCTTTCCCTGATGCCAAGTTATTTTTAATAAACATCAATATTCTATTATACAGTCGAGATTCTCCGGGCGTCCGGAGAATCTTTGAATTTATTTAATTTTGTACCTACGAGATCATCATATTCCACAGTTGCCGCATCTCTTCGCCCTTCTTCAGCAAGTCGTCCAGGGTACCCTGCGCCTCGATATGACCATCTTTAAGATTTTCAACTCACCAGATCACCACTTCACCAGATCACCACTTTTTCTTTTCTTCTTTCTCCCAGGCCGCGATCACATCCACTGTCCATGCCAGCACCGCTTCCATCGCAGCGTGGTCTACTGTCGCAGCGACAAACGCCTCGGCCGTATCCACCGCCGTGATACACCGGGCCTCCCGATCCGCCCAGACTGTCAACTGATCATCACCTGAATCGAATCGATAGATAAAAACATTCAGCCCATCCCACTGTTCATCATCCGGCACGTGCGTTAAGTCTCCCTGCAAGGTCCTGTACCAGTCGTGTTTATCGAAAAAGTACCGGGTACACGGCATCTGCAGGATGGCCGGCATAAAGTTACGCAGCAATGGCCAGGGGCCGACATCCCAGAAAAAACCGGTTCGCTTATACGCCGCCATCGCCTTGAAATTGCCCGACCAGGTGTCCAGATCGAGTCGATATTTTTTCTCGTCAATAGTTTTCTCTACCGCGTTGACCAGTATTTTCCGGCCCAGACTCTTGCCTTGAAAATGTGGCGATACATTCAGCAACGGGAGATAGACCACCTCATCTTCGTCCTCCTTATGGATCAGAGAACAGTACCCGGCAATTTTATCTCCGGCATCCCACACATGGACGGTCAGATATTCTTCCCGATCATGCCAGTCCCGTATATTCTGTGCGGTCATAGGCATGCCACTGGTCCAGGTGCCGGGCCATTCGCCATCGCTGTCGTTCCACATCTCCGCAAGCTTTTCCCCGTGTCGGTCTTCCACCAGTTCCAGCATGGAATCGACCGTTCGGCCCTTCATGGTGAAATCAGGCTGCGGCTGCGCCAGATAGGCATCGGCAATATCCGGTTGGTCTGCCGCACGCAGGGTCTGGAAATGGTTGTGAATAATATGCAGGTATGGATGGGCCGGATGCTCCCCATCCAGATCACCGGCATAAATCTGCTCGATCGTACCCGTCTTCCGCGTATGACACAGACTGCCTGCCTGTTGGGCCTGACGACGCAGCTGCCCCAGCATACGGCGTTCCTGCACCCGCTGCGACGGCGTCTTGTACAGCTTTCCGCTGAACCCGTTCGTCCGGCACCATATCTGGTATTCAGAGGTGCTGTCGAGTCCCAGTGCTGCGATATGTGCCTTCAGCGCGTCCTCATCTTCATCCTTTGTGCCCATCCGTCTGGCCGCCAGTTGTTCCTGACGCCGGTCCCGCCAGTGCTTCTTCGCCGCCGGATCAAACCCATGGTCCTGGCACCAGGCTCGATACGTCGCCACAGACGGCAGGCCCAGGTCCTCAAGATGGCGCTTGAACGCCTGAATTTCTTTAGGTTTCAGTTGGATGGGCATGAGTAAAAGATTGTTCCGATGTTCCGCGTACGCGCTCTGTACGCCGTGCGCGTACAGAGCGCAGAGTAAACGATGGGAAGAGTGGCGGCTGTATTATACGGTTTGGGATGCATCAGTTGATCCATAAATC